>NC_010003.1:300000-467500 GCF_000018605.1 Petrotoga mobilis SJ95
TAATACAACAACATCTGTTTCGTATTTCATATCGCTCTCACCTCGGAATTTATTATCCACGAACCTTTTTCATTTTGAAGTACTTCTTCTGGTTTTAACCCTGTCTCTTCGGAGATTATTTTTAATATCTTTGGTATGCAAAAACTTCCTTGACATTCTCCAAAGGAAGCTCTTGTGGCAAATTTAACATCATCTAGAGTTCGTGCGCCATTTTTTATAGCCTCTTTAATCTCCTTTTTTGTTATTTTGTTACAATAGCAGATCATTTCTCCAGCATCTGGATCTTCTTGAATGACTCTTTTCCAATGCTCATAATCCTCTTCTACTAAATGTGAGACTTTTTCAATATGATTGATGTAATTTTTCCTTTTTTCTAAATTAATATGCAACTTTTCTTGAATAAGATATTCTACAACGTATTTAGCAATAGCAGGTGCAGCGGTTAATCCAGGTGATCTTATGCCAGAAACATGTATCACATTCCCTCCACCTACATCGATATGAAAATCTTTTTCCTTTGTTTCAGGTCTTAGACCGGCAAATGTTTTCACTACGTTTCTTGAAAAATCTAAAGTTGGAACCAATCTCAAAGATTTTTCTTTGACTTCTAAAAGCCCTTCTTGAGTCGTAGAAAGATCTTGTTTGGATTTCACACCATGAGCAGTAGGTCCAGCTAAATAACCCCCATCCACAGTTGGAACCACCAAACAACCTTTCGTCAACTTAGAGGGAGTTGGAAAAATGACAGAATTTGCGTACTTTACATCTTTACCCAAAAGATAATATTCACCTTTCACAGGGAAAATATAAGGTACCTCATCACCAAACAATTTCGCAATTTCATCTGCATACAATCCTGCAACATTAATAACTAAATCAGCTATATAACTGCTCCCATCTTCAAAGAACAATTCAAACTTGTTATCTTTCTTTTTCACTTCCACGAGTTTCTTATTTTTTAAAACTTTTCCTCCATTAATCTCTACCGATTTTGAAGCTTGCATAGCTACTTCCCACGGCTCAGTCACACCTGCTATTGGGCAATAAAAGGATTTTAAAGCACTTTTATTTAAATTTGGTTCCATTTCTAATAGTTCTGCCTTATCTAAAATCTCATATTCTTTTACGCCGTTTTGAATTGCTCTTTCTTCCAACTCATCGATTGCCTTTAACTCTTCATCGTTTAGTGCGACAACATGTGATCCAACTCTTTTCACTTCTACAGAAAGTTCCTGGGATATCTCATCGTACAATTTATTACCCTTATAACACAGTTCTGACCTTAAACTTCCAGGAGTATCGTCATACCCCCCGTGAATTATTCCAGAATTTCCTTTTGTGACACCTGTTCCTATTCCGTTTCTTGCCTCAAATATGAAGACATCTTCTATATATTTGTTAATTTCTCTTGCGATTAAACTTCCTACTATTCCAGAACCTATAACCGCTATCAACTTTTACCAACCTCCTGATATTATAAAAAAAACCATACCCTTTACGAAATAATTTCGCTTTAGGATATGGTTTTCTCTTATTCTCCACCATTTTATTATTAACTTTTATTTCACCACACATTCTAACATACTTAAATTAAGTGAAAGTTAACAGACTTACAATTATTTGATTATTTTTCTTCAATCCAATTTCGTGCCCTTTCAACGGCTCTCTTCCAACCAGCGTACAATCTTTCCCTTTCATCCTCCGCCATTTTAGGAGTAAAAAGGGCATCCCGTTTCCATTTTCTTAATAATTCTTCCTGACCATTCCAATATCCTACAGCCAACCCTGCTAAATATGCCGCACCTAACGCTGTCGTCTCGTTAACTACTGGCCTTTCTACCTCTACGCCAAGAATATCCGACTGGAACTGCATCAAGAAATTATTTAATGCGGCACCACCATCTACACGCAGAGTCTTAAGCTTTATACCCGAATCAGCCTCCATAGCTTCAAGAACATCTCTTGTTTGATATGCTATAGATTCCAAAGTAGCTCTAACAATGTGAGCTTTTGATGATCCTCTTGTTAATCCAACGATTGTACCCCTTGCATACATATCCCAATAAGGTGCTCCTAGTCCTACGAATGCGGGTACCACATAGACGCCACCATTATCTTTGACTTTAGTTGCATAATATTCTGTATCTGCAGCGCTATCAACTATCTTTAATTCATCTCTAAGCCATTGAACAGCAGCACCCGTAACGAATATGGATCCTTCCAAGGCATAGTTAACCTTCCCATTAATTCCATAAGCGATCGTAGTTAATAAACCATGTTTAGATTCAATGGGATCTTCTCCAGTGTTCATTAACATGAAACAACCTGTGCCATATGTGTTTTTTGCCATACCTTTCTCATAGCAAACTTGACCAAACGTAGCAGCTTGCTGATCCCCTGCTATTCCTGCAATGGGTACTTCGGCGCCAAATACATCTGCATCGGTATTACCGTATATTTGACTCGAAGGCTTTACCTCTGGCAAAAGGGAAGAAGGAATGTTTAACTCTTTAAGAAGATCTTCATCCCATTTAAGATCAAAAATATTGTATATCATTGTCCTGGAAGCATTGGTATAATCAGTAACGTGAACTTTTCCATTAGTTAGCTTCCAGATTAACCACGTATCTATAGTTCCGAATCTAAGTTTTCCTGCTTCTGCTTTTTCTCTAGCTCCCTCAACGTTGTCCAAAATCCATTTAATTTTGGTTCCAGAAAAATAAGCATCTACCATAAGTCCTGTTTTATGCTTAATCGTTTCTTCCAAACCTTTTTCTTTCAAATTATCGCAAATTTTTGAAGTCCTTCTATCTTGCCAAACAATCGCATTGTGAACAGGTTTCCCTGTTTCTGCATCCCAAATGACGGTTGTCTCTCTTTGATTAGTTATACCGATCGCACTGATCTGACTACGTTTAATATTCCCTCGGGCCATGGCATCTGCTATAACTCCCATCGTAGTTGCCCAAATTTCATTAGGATCATGCTCTACCCATCCGGGTTTAGGATAATACTGTAAAAATTCTTGTTGTGCTACACTAACAACATTTCCATCGTGATCAAAAATTATTGCCCGAGAACTTGTAGTACCTTGATCGATTGATAAAATATACTTTTCCATTACAATCCTCCTCGTAAAATATGCACGTTTCATATTTCATTTTTTTCTACCCACTCTTTTTGGAAGAGAATCTTTTTTATTTAATATTTCTTTTCAAGACTATAATTTCTAACTTATCAGAAGCATCTTCAGCCCTGTCTGCTATATCTCCTATCTGTAGAAAAAGATCTTTTAACTGCAACTTTTCGGATAATTCAAGGTTATTTATTTCAAATAATCTTCGTATTAAATCCTTCTCTAAAATATCTTCTTCATGTTCATGTAATTCAACTTTTTGAATATAATCACCACTTTTTTCTATATTTTCGAATACGTTTTCTATTGACTTTTTCAAAGACTTATAAGTTTTCTTTACTAATCGACTTTGTTCTAAAAAATCTGCTTTAAAATCCTTAGGTATTTTTGGTTTTTGAAAAGCTAAGATTTCTGAAACGGTTTGTGTTTTATTCATAACCTTATCAACCGATTCTATTAATTCTAAAAGCTCTCCTCTGAAATTTGGCAAAAAGGCTCCTTGATACATTTCACTTTCCGTTTTTCTTCTTAATGTGTCAGCTTCGCTTTCTATATTAGCTATTTGTTTTGATAATTCTACAGATTTTTCAATATCGTTAGTTACGTACAATTCTATTAATTCTGTAAATAAGTTTAAACCTTCTTCGACTTTGTCTAAATGTTTAGAAAAAAGTTTTATTACTTTTTCTTCCTTTTTTCCAAAAAAAAGCTTCATCGTGCACCTCCGCGTATAACTTCGCAATTTACTGTCTTCGGATTTTACCTAACGATGGTCCTCCTCACTTCCGATTAGTGGTTAACCGCACCACTTAGATCGATACGAATTTTCATCTCTTAATTGTTATGTATGTTAAGTACATTCAGAAATGTAGGAGACATATTGGACTCAACCTTTTTAAGATAATAATTGAATTAGAAATAATACTGCAAGTGAAATAAGCCCAGAAATCATAGGGGTTCCTATCCAACCAAAAATTACTTTCATTATTGTGCTCGTATCAAAAGTTCTAGTACCTGTTGCTATTCCAACGCCTACAATAGCTCCTATTGTAGCCTGTGCCGCACTGACGGGGACACCAATTAAAGAGTAGATCCACAGGGTAACCCCTGCCCCTAAAATCGATACGGATGAAGAAAAATGATCCAATTCGACAATCCCTTTTCCTACTGTATACAAAACCTTCTTGTTGGTAGATAAAATTCCAACGGCTATTGATGAACCACCTATAATGAGTAAAAGGCTAGGAGTAAATAAAACGTTTGCAAATACTCCAGTAACGTTTGCAACATTGTTAGCTCCTAATGAGTATGCACTATAACAAATAGCGAGCCATGTTAGTATTTTTAAGAATCTATCTTGGGCTGTAACCCCTAAAAATTTTCTAAATATTAGGGCCAAAAGTCTATATAATATAAAAGCAAAGAGCAAGGCACCAATAGGAGTAAATATCCACGAAACGAAAATTCTTGTTAAAATGGATGAGTTGAAATCTCCTTTTAGAATACTTACACCAATCAGAGCTCCTACAACAGCTTGAGTAGCAGATGCGGGAAGCCCAATCAAACTCATGAACATCATGGTTAAAAAAGCACAAAATAAAGCTAATGACAGTAGTTCAATATTTAAATTTGTCAAAGTCCCCAATGTGTTTAATCCATTTCTACCTCCAACAACAGAACCAACAAAAACAAGAATTGCAGATATTGTAATAGCTTTTTTGTATGGAACCAATCCAGAAGCCACAGCTGGTCCAAATACATTGGAAGAATTGTTGGAGCCTAAGGACCATCCTAACAAAATAGCCGGGATCAAGTAAAATAATATCATATTAAAAATATTCCCCCATTTTAGGAAGATTTTAAAAAATTAAAGCCCATTTTCACCATATTGGCAATCATAGGCTTTTCTCAGAAGATCGCCTTAAATTTGTGATAGCTTACTTTACTCTTTAAGTCCACTACTAACCAAACTTTTTACAAACAAATCTTGAAGTAGAAAAAATATAATAAGAGTAGGTAAAGCAGCTAACAGTGTCCCTGCCATTATTACACCCCAATTGTTACTGGACTCTCCTGAGATCATCATCTTCACACCAACCTGTACCGTCCTCATGTTGTCTTGCATGGTAACTATCAAAGGCCAAAGATACATATTCCATGCATAAACAAAATTAATAATAGTCGCTCCAGCGATCATTGGTCCAGATAAGGGTATAAGCACCTTGAAAAAATATTGCATAGCTGAAGCACCATCTATTTTTGCTGCATCCTCTAAAGAGCGAGGGATTGTCATAAAATGTTGCCTAAATAGAAAGGTGTTGGTGGCAGACGCGGTAAAAGGTATTATCAATGCCCAGTAAGTGTTAACCCAACCAAGATTTGACATCAGCATAAACAAAGGTAAAATCATTACAGTTTCAGCAGGCAAAAATAAAGTTACAAAGAGGGTGGAAAACAATATGTTCTTTCCTTTAAATCGAAAAGAAGAAAAGGCATAAGCAGCCAATGTCCCTGTTATTAACTTTCCTAATGTTGTAAATGAAGCCACAAGCAATGAATTAAACAACATTCTGCCCATTGGAACGAGGTCCATCGCCGCTATGTAATTTTTAAAATTGATACTCGAAGGAAAAAACTTAGGTGGATAAGAAAAAACCTCCGTTGGTTCCATAAAACTCATGGAAATTGCCAGTATAAAAGGTAAAAACATGAAAAATGATACAATTATTAACCCTAATTCCACAAAAATATAATTCGCTTTTTCTCTGGTAGATTTCCTCATTATTGCTTGACTCCCTTCATTGATAATGAACCCTTTTCTCACCAAATCTGAAATAAAGAAAGGTGATAAATGACATAATAATAAATAGAACAACACTTTCTGCAGCTGCTAAACTTGTCTTTTGGAAAAAGAACGCGTCTTGATATAGTTTGTAAATTAAGGTTGTGGTGCTTCCTAAAGGGCCTCCTCTGGTCATAATGTCAATGATTCCAAACGACTTAAACATTCCATTGGTAATATTCATGATAACTAAGTAAAATGTAATGGGAGAAAGCATAGGAAATTTTATTTTCCACATCCTTTGCCACATGTTCGCTCCATCAATAACAGAACTCTCTATTATTGTTTCCGATATAGACTGTAACCCCGCAAGATAGAATATAATCGAAAAAGGCAGCATCTTCCAAACACTGGAAACTATAATTGAAATTAAGGCATATGGCACTTGATTTAACCAATTAATATTTTTCCCAATGATTTGTGACAAAAAATAATTAACATGCCCTGCTACTGGGTTCAACATAAAGGTCCACAATGCTCCCCCGATTGTAAAGGAAATAACATAAGGAACAAAAATTAAAGTTCTATAAATTTTTACCCCAAAGACCTTATTATCTAGTAATTGTGCAATAAAGTAACCTAAAATAACGACTATTATTACCGTTGTAACTATATATATAAATGTAACCTTTAAAGCTTCCCAATATGCCTCATTTTCAAAAAGCTTAATGTAGTTGTCAACACCAGCAAATATCCTCTTATCGCCAAAAGGTGATATTTTGTAAAAACTCATTAGAAAGGAGTTAATTGCTGGCCAATATATAAAAAGGGCAATAATTATTAGTGTAGGTGCAAGCAAAAGATAAGGTGTGTATTTTCCCCACTTCATATTTTATTTCCTCCTAAAATCCAAGGAAGAAAATTCTTCCTTGGATTAATAACATTTGAAATTATAGAATTATCTTAGAGATGTGATTGATAGATTACTGATAGAATTCGTTATATTCTTGGATTAATTCTGTCACTTGGTTTTCAGCCCAACTCAATGCCTCTTCAGGTGTCATTTGCCCATCAACCATTCTTTCATATGCTATTTCTATAGTCTCTCGGGTTTCAGGGAAGACGCCAATAACTGCTCCAGCTGAGTTGAAATTTCTTTTAGCTAGCAATAGTTGCAATAAGGAAGTGAAGTAATTTGGGTTCTCGGCATAAAACCCTTCATAATGCAACCTCTGAATGGCATCTTTTCTTACTGGGAAATACCCTGTACCTTGGTGCCATCTTATTTGTTGATCTTCACGATTGACAAACTTCAAAAATTCCCAAGCAGCTTTTGTTTCTTCATCTGGGTGTCCGGCTATCAACCATAAGCTTGCTCCACCAATAACTGGACCTCCACTGACACTTATATCTGGAACAGGCAAAAAGGCTGTACCTAACTCGTAGCCATTGCTTTTTAACCCTTCTTGAAACATCTTTACATCAGATGTTGAAGTGTAGAGCATAGCAGCTTTACCAGAAATGAAATTTTGTCTAGCAGCACTCCAGTCTTCCCTAGCTGTGTTAAGAATTAAACCTTCTTCGTTCAACTGATCAAACAGTTCAAATATTTTTAAACCCGCTTCACTATTGAAAACAGCCTCTGTCGCTCTAGCGGTTCTTCCGTTATCGTTGTTAACAAGTGGCGCATCAGCGGCAGCCATAAGTTGTTCAATTATCCATGAATGGGTAGGCCAAGTTAATCCGTATTGCACTGTATTTCCTCTTGAGTCTTTCTTTGTTAAAATTCTGGAGTATTCCAGTAGTTCTTCGTAAGTTTGAGGAGGTCTATTTGGATCTAAGCCTGCTTCTTCAAAGAGCGTTTTGTTGTAATACAACAAAGCGGTAGATGAATTGAAAGGCATGGAGTACAACTTCCCATCAACTTTGTAATAATTTAATATCGGTTCCAACAAAACCCCTACATCATAAGAATCATCTTGATCAAGTAAATCTTGGACAGGAACTATGACACCGCTGTCTATCATCAATCTTGTACCTATTTCGTAAATCTGTACTATGTGAGGTGCATTCCCGGATTGTACCCCTGCAATAAGCTTATTCAACGTCTCAGGATAACTTCCTGAATATTGTGCATTTACATTTATGTCTGGATAAGCCTCTTCAAAATCACTCACAATATCTTCGATCAAAGCTATCCTGTCTCCACTCATCGCATGCCAAAATTCTATGGTAACAGGAAAAGACAAAACACCTAACAAAGAAACCATAAATACAAACATAACCAACCTTTTCACAAAACTCACCTCCAATAGATTTTTGCTTTTTAAAGGGAGAAACCAGGTTTTAGTATTATTTCACCTCCTTTTAACAAGATAGGTACTGCCTTTGAAAACTCTAAAACTCCCATTACATCATGGTTTTAAAAAATGACTTTTTCCATAGTACCTCCCTTCTCCTTATTCGTTCTTATTCAGTATTTAAAGCTGTTTTTTATTAATTCTCTGAAAAGTGAGACATTTAATCGCATCCCATAACCCTCATAAAAAACAACCTACCATTTTCAAAATTTTTCTATTTCTAGAATTTCTAACACGATAGAAAAAAACTAATTTCAATATTCCTTATTTCACTTTACCTTTACCTTATTACAAAACAAAAAACCTTAATAAATACTGCTTCTCATCCAAGAGTGGTTACCCACTCTTCGATATACCAATATTTATTAAGGTTTTCTCTTCTTCTCCACCTTATCACTTTTATTAACTTTAAGTCTTAAGCCTAGTTTCACTGTTTCATTATTTTACAAAATTTTACAAATTACGTGATTTAGAAACTTTTAAATTAATTCTATATTAAAGTTTTTAAATTGTCAAGGTCAATTATAACCATTTACGACCAATTACAGTCATTTATCATAGATTAGAGGCATTTATCTAGTAAATACTTAGTTTTTCTTTCTTTTTATAATTTATAAAAAATGGCTACAACTATTGGTATTAAATCAATTCCTTTTTCAATTCGGTTATTTCTTTTTCTAACTCCTCTTTTATTGTTTCATTCTCTCTTTTTGCCTCTAGATATTCTCTTAATTTTTCATGTCTTTTCGGATTTAAAGGATATCTAACTGCAGCAATTATTCCTAAAACCAATAAGATTATGGGGACGAAAGAGATTATAAATCTCAATGCAAACAAAAAACTCTCAGGTTGAAGTTGTTCTACTCCGTCTATTGGGTTAACAAATCCCGCTATTCCTAATGAAAAAGTAACTCCGGCAACAGCCAAGCCAGATGCCACTTTCCTCACAAACGTCATCAAACCACTCAAAGTACCCTCTTCTCTTTTACCGAATTTTAATTCAGCAACATCGGTTACATCCCCAAATATAGTATGAGGCATAACTGCAACCCCTGAAACTCCCGCTCCTATTGTTGCCGCCATTAAAATTATGTGGAACATCGTTACATCAGGAGGCAACGTAAAAAGAATGAATCCCGCAACACACCATACTAATGCACCTAAAATATATGAGATATTTTTGGATGTCTTTTTAGCAATAAAGGCATAAAATGGGATAAAAACAATTTCGGTTATGAAAAGAGCGCCTAACGCTATGGGAAGTAGGCCTTCATTTCCAATATAATATTTAGTATAATAGGCAAAGATAGTTGAAACTACATCTATCGATAAGTATGCAAAAAGATACATAGCGATAAGTAGCCGAAAGCTCTTGATTTTAAAAGGTTCAAAAAACATATTGAAAAAGTTGAAGGCACTTTTTTCTTTAGAGAACTCTTTTCTTTCCTTGGTGAATAGAAAAACACCTATCCATGGAATTGAAAAGATCAAGCCAAAGGTTATTGCCATCATTATATAACCTGTTCTGATATCAGAAAAAGCATTCACAATTAACATTGGAAGCACTGCACAAACCAGCCCCGCCGCCAATGAAAAGGCAAGCCTATAGGAATTTAAAGATGTCCTTTCATGGTAATCTAAGGTTAGTTCTGCTCCTAAAGCAGTATAAGGAGTCATCACCATTGTATAAACGGTTGTAAAAGCTATATATGCAATTAACGCGTAAATGAATTTCCCCAATTGATTAGGAAAACTTGCCGGATACCAAAGAATGAAAAAAGATATAAAGACCAAAAATGTTCCTGCCAACAAGTAAGGTCTTCTTCTGCCAAACCTAGTTCTTGTATTATCTGTAATGAATCCCATCAAAGGATCTGTAACGGCATCCCAAATCTTACCAATCAAAAGAATGGGAGCAATATACTGCATTTTCAGACCAATGACATCAGTAAGGAAGATAGCGTAGAAAAAATTTATTATATTGAAAGCACCACCACCAAAAATATCCCCCGACGCATAGAACAACTTAGTTTTCAAAGGTAGTTTTTCACTTTTCACTTTTCCATCTCCTTTATGGAATTAATAAGAAAAGATTTTTAAACCTTAATTACCCAATTTAAATAAGTTCTTTATCTCCTGGATCGAAGAATAATTTACATTTAATAATCTGTGTTAAGACCCACCAATTTGGTTTTGTTGTATATAATCTTGAAGATAATTATCCCCAAGAATAGATAAAAGAAGCTGTTCAGACAAAGTGTTAAAATCTGTAATGGCGAGACTGCTCGATTCTCAAGGATATTTGTTGAAATCATTATTCCTTGTGTTAGTGGAAGACTTTTGCTAACAATTTGAAAAATTTTGGGCATTGCATTTACGTTTATTATTGTTCCTGTAAAAAATAAAAGAAAGTACGATATTATGCCTTCAAATGATGCGGTTTTAGTGTATCTGAGTGTCAAAGCTGCCAAGAATAACCCAAATCCTGAAAGTCCAATTAAAGTTATGATGAGAATAGGAATTATTCTTATATCGAATTTTAATTGAATAGGTAAAGTAAGTTTCACCAACAACAAAAGAAAAACAACTTGAATAGATGAGAATATCAACCATATGAATGTTTTTATTAAGCATAAAAACTCGACATTAACAGGCTTTAAAAGAAGCTGCTCGAAAGTCCCAGCCTGTTTTTCAAACGATATGGAAACTGAGGATTCACTTATTATATTAGAAGCGAAATACCAGCATAAAAATCCTATGTAGAAACCTTCACTTAAATTACCTGTGTTTCTGAAACCTAGGAAAAATCCGGCAAATAATATGTAGGTCACCACTAAGCTTACTATGTGATCAGGATAATAGGTTCTAAATTCGATAAGGTATTTCCCAAATTCAGCTTTTATTGTTTTAAATATTTTGACCATCCCCTTGATTTTTTAAAAACATATAGATAATCTCCTCCAAATCGGTTTCTATTTTGAAGAATTCTGTTATTTTAATTCCATCGTTTATCATTGATTTTAAAAAATTTTGCTGCATGGTACAGTAATCTGTGTAGAATTCTATTTCTGTGTAACTTTCATTTCTTGTGTGATTTCCTATCGTCAATCCATCAAAATACTTATCGATTTGTTTTTTAGTGAAATCTCCTTCTATTTTTAGTAGATATTTATTTTTTGAATACATACTTTTTAGCTTATCAATAGTATCAAGGAAATGAATTTTTGAATCTTTGAGAAGCAATACCCTATCAGCGGTTTTTTCGATAACATCCATTTGGTGAGATGTCAATATTATTGTTACTCCTTCATTTTTGGAAAGCTGTTTGAGTTTATCAATTATATCGAGTTTTGACACAACATCGAGGCCAAGTGTAGGCTCATCGAGAAATAGTATTTTTGGCTGATGAATCAACGAAATTATTATGGAGAGCTTCTGCTGCATCCCAAGAGAGAATTGTCCAACCTTTTTGTCCTTGTCATCTATTAGCTCAAAAAATTCAAGTAATTCATAGCCTTTTTTCTTTATGTATCCATCTTTTAAGCCATACAATCTTCCGAAATAAAAGATATTCTCTAACGAAGAAAGAAACCAATATGTGTTTCTATTCCCTTCAAGAACACACCCTATCTCCTTATAGTATTTTTCACCAATTTTTGCGATATTCTTTCCTTTGTAGTATATACTCCCGTTGTTTGGATTTAATAATTTTGTCATTAACTTTATAAGGGTTGTTTTTCCAGCGCCATTCGGCCCAAGAATGCTGAAAATTTCCCCTTCTTTTACCTCAAAATCAATTGAGTTTAAAACAATATGTTCTTTTTTCCCATTTTTAAAGCTTTTTGTAAGATTTTCTGCTTTTAGTATCATTCTTGATTTCCCTTATTAAAATTTTCTATGATTAAGGCTATGGTATAACTAATCTAACTTTCTGTTTAGCAGAAACTTATTTTCAGTATACTTTTATTTTAGTAAGTGCACATAGTAAAATTGAGAAATAAATAAACTTTTTTGCGAATAAATTATATAACAGTCAACTAAAAAAAAGCAAATCAATTTCAAAGCCGTACCTTCCTTTACGTTTCCCACTCAATCCTCCTTCTTACACATTCGCTCTTTTGGTTTTGCTAGGTCTTTTAAAATAGAGGCTGATAAAAAGTACATTAAGAAAAATCCTCCTGCTGATAATATTAATGTCCAGTAAATAGGATAAAAATCATTCATAATTCCATATATCATCTGTCCAAGAGGAATAGAGATAGTAGCAAGAAGATTGACTATGGAGATAACCCTTCCCAAAAATTTAATTGAGACTAATGTTTTAAACATAACTGATGATGCGATATTCATAATTTCTATTATGGCAACAATTATACCGCTAGCTATGCATAAAATAATTATCGTTGAAAGTTGACCGAGAATTTGAAAGTAATTGAAAATGACAATGGTGGCTAAGACTGTAAAACCAATAGTAATTCCGAAGATTAAGGGAGGTAATAAATTAGCGGCGTCTTCTTTTTTTAGTAATTTCATGGCTATAAATGGAGCTATTAAAACCATCACCGATAAAATAGCCTCGTAACCACCAAATACTATATCAGAGACATTCAATTTATTTCTTAAAAAAAACACTAAGCTTATGTTGAAAGCCGAGGTCAGGAAAAAGTTTGTCAGTGGAGCGAGGATTACTAATTTTCTTAAGAATGGTTCTTTTTTTACAAGGTTAACCCCATCTAAAAAATCTTTCCAAATTGTATTTTTAACGTTTTCTTCACCATCTTTAATATCCTGAGTATGCATAAAAAGAAGAAGTACAGATCCAAAGAATGATATAACACCTGCCATTATTAGTCCTACACCTATTCCAATGGTGGCATAGAACGTTGCTGCTAAAAGAGGACCAATAATCCCTACTATCCCTTCATCAATATCCGCAAAAGAAGTTGCTACACCTATTTCTTCTTTTTTTACTATAAGGGGTATTATTCCAACGGATGAGCTGCTGTAAAATGTTTCAAATGTTTCCAATAATATGACTAATACATAGATTATCCAAATAGTTAAAATAATTCCTGATTCGTGAAGTATTCCAAATAAAGCTATTGTGATTCCTGAACATAGCCCTAACAAAAACATCCAGTTTTTTCTGTCGAAACGATCTCCAAAAACTCCTGCGATGGGAGAAAATAACAATCTTGGGAAGATGGTTATGGATAGCATAGTTGCAAAAAGAGTAGCAGAACCTGTTGTATCCAAAACGTACAATGAAAGCATAAATTGAACAATGTTGCTTGCTGCCATAGTAAAAGCACTGCTAAACCAATAGAGCATATAATTCCTGTTGTGAAATAATTCTTTCAACTTTTAGACCTCCTAAAAAGTGAGTGTATAAAAAATTGAGTAACTTTTTATATCCCATCGGATCTTAAAAAGAGACTCATCTTTTTAGAAAGGTCTATTTTTTACAAACCGAAGGGATAGCCGACTTTCGAATATTTGCTATTAGTACACATAATATATTCATATTCAGCATAGAACCACCCCTTTTCGGTTTTTTATTCAAACTTAGATATATTATACAACTTTTTTCCTTACGAGCTTATTTTAGATTTTATTTCCTCTAACGTTTCTGTAGCAATTCTTTTCGGCACAAAAAAACTCACATTTTGTACTCTTTGCAATTAGCACTACCCAATCCACACTTTTTGGAAGAGAACCAAAAAAGTTTTAAGCCTTAATTACCCAATTTAAATAAGTTCTTTATCTCCTGGTTGGATAACTCAGTTATCCAACTTTCTCCCGTTTTTATGATATTTTCAGATAACTCTTTCTTTTTTTCTAACATCTCGTTTATTTTCTCTTCAAATGTTTCTAAGGTGATGAATCTGTGAACTATCACGTCTTTTGTTTGACCAATCCTGAAAGTTCTATCGGTTGCCTGACTTTCCACTGCCGGGTTCCACCAGAGGTCATAATGTATAACGTGGTTTGCCGCAGTTAAATTTAATCCAGTGCCCCCAGCTTTTAAAGACAGTATCATAATTGGATATCTATGCTTTGTTTGAAAGTCGTTTATCATTTTGTCTCTCTTTTTTCTGTTGAGCCCTCCATGAAAAAATAGAGGTTCTATCTTAATGTTATCTGCAAGTATCTTCGTTAATATATCTCCCATCTCTTTGTATTGTGTGAAAAGTACTACTTTTTCGTTGTTGTCTACAATATTTTGAAGTAGATCCAATAATTTTTCTGTTTTACCAGAATCATCCGGTAAAGGAACTCCTTTTTTAGTGTAGTTAACAGGATGATTGCAGATCTGTTTGAGTGAGGTCAACATTTTAAGTATTAATCCTTTTCTTTGTATGCCGTCAGCTTCCATCTTTTCCAACTCTTCTTCTACGTGTTCAACAACTTCTTTGTAAAGTGCAATTTGTGATGGCTTTAAGTATACATATTCGTCGTATGTGAACTTTTCTGGAAGGTCTTTAATGATATTTTTATCAGTTTTAATTCTTCTTATCAAGAATGGATTTATTAAACTTTGTAATCTTTTGGTTGCCGTTGTATCCCCATATTTTTCAATAGGTTTAGCGAAGGTTTCTATAAAACGATTCTTCCCACCTAAATATCCAGACATAAGGAAATCGTATAAGCTCCATAATTCGGTTAATCTGTTTTCTATGGGGGTCCCTGTCATTGCGATCCTCTTTGGAGCGTAGAGGGCTTTTACCGCTTTGGTTTGTTGTGTATCCGAATTTTTTATGTTTTGTGCTTCGTCTACAACAACCATTGAAAATTCTTTTTTCGTTAGAAATTCAACGTCGTTTCTCACAACACTGTATGTCGTTATAATTACATCAGAATTATCCTCAAACTTCCTATCACTTCCATGGTAAATGCTTACATTCAAAGTAGGTGCAAATTTTTCACACTCTTTGTACCAATTTCCAACAAGTGTCGTTGGACAAACCACTAAAACCGGATTCTCTAAAGCTTTTTCTTCTTTCATTTTGAGAATTACAGAAATAACTTGGATCGTTTTACCCAAACCCATATCATCTGCTATACAGACGTTGAAACCTTTTTCTAAATTCGTGTACAACCATCTGAATCCAGTTTTCTGATAATGCCTTAACTCCGCATTAAGATTTTTTGGTAACCTTACTGGAGAAACTTTTCTCAACTCTTCTAAAAACTTTTGCAGGTTGTTATCCAATATCACGGGAAGAACGTTCATCTCTTGTGAAAGTATAACTTTCAAAGTTTCAAAGTCTGAGGTTAAGTTTATATTCTTGACCTTTTCCATGATAGCTTCAAACTCGTTGGCACCTAAAAACACGTAATTTTCTTTTATCTTAACTATCCCTTTTGATTTTTTTGCCAATTTTTCGAACTCTTCAAGTGAAATTTCTGAATCTCCTATGAGTACGGTGTAATTGAATCGTATGAGCTTGGACAAAGATAAAAAGGATACGTGACTGCCTGTAGAGTTTGCTTTTAAAACGAGTTTTGGCCTTGAAACCTTTTGAAGTCCTTTTGGAGCTAGTATTTCAACGTTCAGGAGTTTCAATATGGGCATGGCATTTATCATTATTTCAGATAATTGTTGGGTGTTGACCATTATTTTAGAACTTTTCTTCTTTAAAAACTCACCAAAGAATTCCGCGTATTTTGCAATGGTTACTATCTCTTTCAAGACCTCTGACTTTCCATCTTCTTGGCTCTCAAAGAAAGTTTTTATATCTTGGTAAGTATCAAAAGGCTCATCTTTTCTGTAGATATCGAGTGATAGGTTGAAAAACAACTCTCCCATATCCTCTATACTAATAACCAATTGATACTTGCTTTGCCTCAAAAGTAAAGGTTCAAGATAGTTCTTTATACTTTCGTAGGTTCTTTTTTCTTCAAACTTTTGGGCGGTGTAAACTTTAGATTCAAAGAACACATCGGTTATTTTATTCTTTACATCCGATTTGTAATACTTTTTTATGAGATATTTGATGTACTGGGATACAAGGTACTCAACGATCTTGTCCCTTTTCATGTACTGACCTTTTTCGTTGATTACTAGACCCCCAGGAACAATAGAATTCAAATAATTAACGTAATCCCTTATATAATCGTTAAAGTAAACAGGTGAGTAATCGATAACGAATTCTTCTTCGTTAATCTTTTGTGGAGTAGGAATGAATGCCTTCATGTCGATAAGCCTGTATACGAAAGAAACCAATCTTTTTAAAAATAGTGATGCTTCACTGTCCTCATCGGTTTCTACAAGAGGTATCGATCCAAATAAATCGAACAAATCTTCATAATACACAGTATAATGGCTTTTTTCTTTTTTACATTTTAATTCTTCTAGCGGTTCACCATCTAAAATAATATTGGGAGTAATGGGAGAATAAACAAATTTTATTTCTGTCTCTTTGAAATATGGGTTAAACTCTTCATCTACCCTTCCATCTTCTTCATTTATAGCTTTCGATAACTGATTGTACATCCTCAACAGAAGGTTTTTAAAGTTTTTCCCATCGTAAAAATACGCCTCGTCGGGTAGTAGGTTTATAACCTTTTCTATTTCATATTTTTCATACGAAGGGTCTGGTTGTTCCATCGGTTTGGAAGGTTCTTCTTTTTTATCTGTAAATATAGAATCAGAAGTTTTTTCTGTCTCTTTAGCGATTTCTATCAAATCTTTCTTTTTCATGCCGTGCATTTCAAAGATCAAAAAAGGGTCCTTGTCTATCTCATCTGCTATAATATAGTAAACGGCTGCCAAATGTTTACAAGGATTTGCCCAATCGGGACATGTACAATGAGCGTTTATCTCATTCCAACTTTTTGGGAACAACTTTATTCCCATATTTTCGGTGATATCTAAAAGTTCTTCTGGAAGGTTTCCACCAATTAACATCGCAGAAAGGTCTAATCTTTCATTTAGTACCTTTTTGATTTTTTCTTTCTCTTCTTCCGTAAATGAAGGTAAAGCGATTTTTTCTCTGTACGGATTTGGTCTCGTACCTTGAACCCTTGCTGATATTACAGAGTTTTTTTGAATTTTAATCTCCAAAACCGCCCCTTTTTTTGCGTAATTTCTACCGCGGGGCAACCTGTTAGTGTCCCTGTCAATATTTTCTAAGGCCTCTACCCATTTTTTGCCCCACCAACTTTTTCCAAAAATGTATTTTCCTCCCATTTTTCTTTTTTCTGCCTTCCTTCATGAATACTTTTTAAGAAGGGATTTTGGAGGTCACTCTCCAAAATCCCTTAGTATAGCTTATAAAAAATATTTAGGATTAGTTGGAATAAAATTAAATTTCTCAGGTGCATTTTTATGTACCAAGAGTCTGATAGGCTTTCCATGGAAATCGCATTCTACCAAATTATGAGAAGAGTCGTAGATATGACTTTCTACAGCCTGAACTTCGAATCCTTCGTCTTTAATGGTTATTTCTTCTGGTCTAAAGCATAACTTGTAACTACCATCCTCTTTATCCACTTTTAATTTATTTAATACGTTTCCACCTTTGATTTCAACGTCTATTGTGTTCAATCCTAATCTGGAAGTAAGTTCCATAACTTTTAAGTTTGATGGGTTCTTGTAAATATCGAAGGTTTCCCCAAATTGCAAAAGCTCTCCATCATCCAGTATAGCAAGATAATCACTAACCGACAAAGCATCTTCAGGATCACTGAAAACCGCAATCGTTGTTTTACCTAATTCTTTTATAAAGCTTTTGAGCAAAGCTCTCATTTCTACGTGAAGCTTTCTATCCAACTGACTTAGCGGTTCATCAAGGAGCAACAATCTGCAATCGTGTAATTTTTCTCTTCCAAAGGCGATCAACTGCTTCATGCCTTCGGGCAATTCATCAGGCTTTAGCTCTAAATAATTTGGTAAACCATCTAACTCTTCTGCCTCTTTTATCGCTATCTTATACACTTCTTTTTTCTTTTTCCCACCAATGTACAAAGGGAAACCTAAATTCAATTTCGTATCTAAATGAGGAAAAATTGCATAGTTTTGAAAGACAAACCCGACTTTCCTGTCTCTTGGAGAATACTTCTCTATCCTTTCGTCTCCAAAGACAATTGCTCCAGACTCAGTTTTATTCAAACCCGCAAGGGTTCTTAATAGCACCGTCTTACCTGAACCTGAAGGTCCTAAAATAGCTAAAACTTCTCCAACTGGTAATTCAAAAGAGATATTTTTTAGCCTGAATCCACCAACTTGGGAATTTAGATTTTCTACCTTTAAAGAAAGATCATTGGTTACTTCGACCATTTTTTCACCTCCTTTGCCAGATAATAGAGCAAAGATTGAGGTTACTTTTTCACTGAAATTATACCATATTTAATTTAGGATTAATTATAATATTTATGATTTTAGAAATTTTAATTTTAAAAAGGTAAAAGTGCTAAGCCATCTTTTCCGTTCTGGAAGCGAAATGCAATATAACCCAGTTTGACAAATTGCCGTTTATAACTTGACTTTTGCATCAGACTACAATACAATATCAATAATGAGTGTGATTTTTCAAATATAGTTTTTTGGAGGAAAACATGGAAAACGACAGTTTTAAAAGTGGCTTTGTTGCCTTGGCAGGAAAACCTAACGTTGGAAAATCAACATTGATAAACGCTTTGTTGGGTCAAAAAGTGGTTATCGTTTCTGACAAGACACAAACCACAAGAAATAGAGTAAACTGTATATTAACGGAAGATCATTATCAAATAGTCTTTGTCGACACCCCAGGTATTCACAAACCTATAAGAAAAATTGGGGAATACATGGTCAATATTGCAATAAATGCATTGAAAGGCGTTGACCTGATACTTTTTATAATCGATGCAAAGGATGGTTTAAGAAATTCAGATTTAAGAGTTACTGAAATAGTTGATAAATCAAAAATTCCTACCATTCTTCTTGTCAACAAAGTTGACCTAGTAAAAGACAAAGAAAAGATTAACCTGATGACGGAAAAAATACAAAGTTTGTGTTCAAATATAGTTAAAACCATTGAAATTTCCGCTTTGACGGGTAAAAATCTTTCTGAATTAAAACAAAGTATTATAGATTTATTACCCGAAGGTCCACAATACTACCCAGAAGATATGATCACTGATAAACCTTCAAGGTTCATCATTTCTGAATTAATTCGGGAAAAAATCTTTCATTTAACAAAGGAAGAGATCCCTCATTCAAGCGGTGTAGTTGTAGAAGAATTGAAAGAAAGAGAAAACGGCGTTTTGTACGTAAGAGCAGAAATTTATGTTGAAAAGAAAAGTCAAAAACCTATTATAATAGGTAAAAACGGAAGTATGATTAAAAAGATCGGTCAATTAGCAAGACAAGACATAGAAGAACTTTTTGAAAGAAAAGTCTACCTCGATCTTTACGTAAAGGTTCGTGAAAAATGGAGAGACGACAAAAATATTTTAAATAACATTATGGAATACAAAATAGAAGAAATAAAAGATTGAAAATAGACTGCTATATGCAACTTAATCAATTCTAAAAGCCTTGTCAGCTTCTATAATCTCCTGCGCTACATCAACTAACTTTTTGTTGGAATTTCTACTCTTTTTTTGCAAAAATTTCATAGATTCTTCTTCGTTCAATCGTAATCTTTCCATTACGATACCTTTGGCTTTTTCTATTAATTTTCTTGATTCCAAGGTTTCTTTGGTTACTTCTAATTCATTTTTTAAATTCTTAATATCCTCAAATCTAGAAATAGCGATTTCAATAGCGGCTTTTAAATCTGTTTCATCTATCGGCTTTATTAGATACCCCAATACTCCCAGATTTTTCGCTTTATCGATCAATTCCTCATCATCGTAGCCACTTACAATCAATGTGGAAATAAAAACCTTCTCATTTATCCTTCTTAATGCCTCTAAACCATCCATAACAGGGAGATTGATATCGGCTATAATCATATCTGGCTTTTTTTCTAAAGCTAATTTGATCAACTCTTTACCGTTTGTAGCTTCTCCAACTACTTTACACCCTAGATTTTCTAAGTTACTTTTTAACCCCATTAAAATTAGATATTCATCCTCGGCGACCAATACTTTCAAATCCTTCATAGTTTAACCCCCAACATCTTCAAATTTTCTCCATTTCTTCAACAGAAATATTCTTACTAATCTGTTTTAACGGGATCTCAATTCGAACTTTAGCACCGTTCGAACTTTCCATCTCTATTTCCCCATTTAGTTGTTTGGTAATTATAGAATATACGATCGATAAACCAAGCCCCTGGGTTTTTTGAATATCGAAATTTTGTGGAAATCCTACTCCATTATCTGAAACCACTAGTTTTATTGATTCATTCTCAAATTTTGAAATAATAGTAATCTCACAATTATCTTTACCAACAAAAGCATACTTTAGACTGTTAGTAACTAACTCGTTCACCACCAAAGCTATAGCGGAGGCCTTGCTATATGAAACAAAAATATCGTCTAATTCAAAGTTAAATTTTATCTCTTCTCTTGTACTGTTCATGAATTTGACTATCTTTATTATCATCTCTTTGAGATTGATAATACTTCTACCTAATTTATCTTTCGACAACAATTCATGCACAGCGGCGATGCTTTTTATCTTGGACATTAAATCATCGAGCATCTCTGCTACATCTTTCCTGGAATCTTTTTTGATCGACATTTTGTACAAAGACATCAAACTAATTATGGACTGTAGATTATTCTTGATTCGATGATGACTCTCTTGTAACAATACAGAACTTCCAACTAACCTTGTGTCATGAATTGCCAATGCTGCTTGATGGGCTATAGTCTCTAAATACTTTATCTCTTCTTCAGAATATATATATACTTCTTTGTAATATATGTGGATTATGCCACTCAACCTTGATCTTATGTACAAAGGAACACATATAAAACTACATATATCTTTGGTTCTCTTCCAAAAAGTGTGGGTAGAAAAAATGAAATATGAACAAATGATTAAATAATCTGGTATCATGTAGAAGAACACAAAACATATAGGGAGTGATACCAGATGAGAAAAGAGTTACCAAAATTTTTTGAACAGATACTGAATATAACAGAGCCATGGTACATAGAAGAGATAGAACAACAAGGAAATACAATCAACATATATGTGGATTTCAAAAAAGGTGCAAAGTTCGAATACAATGGTAAATATTACAGTGCATACGATACGGTTCAAAGGAGTTGGAGACACTTAAACTTATTCCAGTATGAAACATACATACATGCAAGGGTAGCTAGGATAAAAACAGATGATGGAACAAAGACTGTAGAGGTTCCTTGGGCTCGAAAAAACTCTGGATTCACCTTATTGTTTGAAGCGTTTATTCTCGAGTTGTACAACCACATGACGGTTGCTGAGATAGCTAAAAAGTATAATACAACACAAAATAGGTTGTGGAGAATATTAGACTTTTACGTTTCAAAGGAATTAGAAAAACAAGATTTCTCAAAAGAACCGATAAAAACGTTATCTGTTGATGAAATAGCAAGGAAAAAGCATCATGTATATTTAACCAATTTCTTAGATGTGGAACGAGAAAAGGTTGTACATATAGCTGATGGTAAAGATGCAGAAACCTTTCTATCGTTTAAAGAAAGATACACTGAAAAAAACGGTGATCCAACAGACATAGAGTCCATATGCATGGATATGTCGGTACCTTTCAAAGCTGGAGCAAGGAAACATTTCCCAAAAGCAAAGATAATATTTGACAAATTCCATGTGCTTAATGTATTAAGTGTCCAACTTGATAAAGTGAGAGCCAGAGAGAATAAAGGGTACCATGAAATACTCAAAAGGACAAAATACTTGCTATTAAAAAATCCTAACAACCTTACCAAGAAAGATAAAGCTAGACTCGATGAAACGCCCCGAAAGGGGTTCAAGGAAGAACAACATCTTGACACAGTTCAAGCCTACGGATTGGTACTTGAGTTTAAAAAGATGTTCGATTACAAGAAACCTTCTTATGCAGCTAAGTATTTTAAACGATGGTATGAAAAGGTAATGAAATCAAACATACCCGAAATGATTAAAGCTGCTAAGACTCTCTTAAATCACATAGAAGGTATCTTGTTGCACATAAAAACGAATATCTCAAACGGTAAAATAGAAGGTATGAACTCTAAACTTAGAGGATTTACTAAAAGAGCTTTTGGTTTTAAAACATTAAAGAATTTAAAAATCACTATATTTATTGCCCTTGGTAAACTTAATTTAACTCCAGCTTAATTACCCACTATTTTCGTGATAGAACCATTTTTGAATCGATTTAAATGAAAAAATCGAACCAGAAAATTATCAAATAAATTCAAAAAGAGTGATAAAATTAAAAGCAAAAGGACACGATGAGGATTTACAAAATTGGGAGGGAAGATTGTACTCACAAGCCGGAAGAATAAAAGTAGGAAAAAAGAAAATCGATGTTAATCTAATTCCATATTTTGCCTGGACAAATAGAGAAGCAGGACCAATGGCAGTATGGATCAGGAAGTGAAATCTTTCCAAAATTATAGCATTTCTTAAGTATTATACTATACTAGTTATAGCAAAAAACTATGGAGGAGTTTTGGCAGTGAAAAAGACCAAGCAATCTATCATAAAAGATTACATCCTTGATCAATTGAAGAGTGGAGAATTAAAAAAAGGAGATAGAATTCTATCTGAAAATAAATTGGCTGAATTTTTTTCCGTCAGCAGGCAGACAGTTAGAAAAGCTATCTACGATTTAGAAAAAGAAGGGTATTTGGTTACTAGAAGAGGCAGTGGAACTTACGTTAAATCCATGAGAAAAGATAAAGAAAACATCGGCATTTTAACTCAATCTTTGACTGACTATATATTTCCTTTTATAGTTATGGGGGCAGAAGAGGTATTAAAAAATACTAAATGTAAATCTTTTATAGGTAACGCAAAAAACGATCCTGTTGTTGAAAGAGAGACTTTAGAAAGGTGGATGGATCTTGGATTAAAAGGTATGATAGTAGATCCAGTAGTAAGTGCCACCAAACAAGCCAATGTAACTCTTTTAAAAGAAATAAGTGAACAGATCCCAACCGTGATTATAAATAGTGATCTGAATATTCCATACGCTGGAACGTTGGTTTTGAACGACTACGATTGTGGATCTTTTGCAGCGAAGAAATTTATCGAATTAGGGCATAAAAGGGTCGCTGTGATATACAAAGCCGTTCATAAAGCAGCAAATGAAAGAGCTAATGGATTTATAGACACAATAAAAGAACATAAGCAAATATTGCTATACGAATTGCCTTTTCATGGTCAAGAAACATCCGATGAAGTTTTCAATTTAATCATGTCACTTTTGAGCCTTCCAAAAAACAATATACCCACTGCAATTTTTTGTTCAAACGATTTGGTAGCTATGCAAGTGATAATGGCCGCAAAAAAGTTGAATCTTGATATACCAAACGATATTTCGTTAATAGGTTTTGATGATGCAGATTTTGCACAAGCACTCGAAATTTCTACTTTTAGGCATCCAAAACAGCAATTTGGTGAAAAAGCAGCTCAAATGCTGCTTAAAATGATCGTGGAAAATAACAATGGAAAACCAGAAAAAATTGTCGAGAAAGCTGAGTTCATAGGAAGAAATAGCCTTATTCAAAAAAAGTGAGGAAAAAAGATGGTTGATCTTTTAAATCTTAAAATAGAACAAATGGCTGATTTGAATTTCAAATGTGAATGTGGAAGAACTCATAAAGTAGATATTGAAAAAATAATTGTAGGAAGTAATATTCTGAATGATAAAAGTAGTTTTATAGATATTATTAACTCTGAAAATTTATTTGTTGTGGCTGATAAAAATACCTATAAGAGTTGGGGGAAAGAACTAATCAGACTCTTAAAAAGAGAAAATTACCAAATAACTGAGTTTATTTTTCAAAATGAAGATCATTTGATTCCAAATGAAAAAAGCGTCGGAAGATTATTGATAGAAATCCCTAAGAATACATCGTTAATAATTGGCGTTGGCTCTGGGACTATAAACGATCTTTGTAGATTTTTAAGTTACAAACTCAATATCCCTTATGTAATCTTCGCAACCGCCCCTTCAATGGACGGATATGCTTCAATGGTTTCCCCTTTAATTGTAGAAGGTTTTAAAAAAACGTATGAAGCAACTTATGCAAAAGCAATTGTATCGGATACACAAGTTCTAAGAAATGCACCTTTAGAAATGATTCATGCAGGATTTGGAGACATTCTTGGAAAGTTCACTTCTTTGACGGATTGGAAACTTTCTAAATTAATCAACGATGAATATTATTGTGAAAAAACCGTTGAATTCGTAGAAAAAGCAAGAGATCTTTGTGTAAAAAACGCTGAAGAAATAAGCCAAAGAAGCGAAGAAGTCACTAAACAAATAATGGAAGCGTTAATTATCTCTGGAATAGCCATTGGATTTGTAGGTTACTCTAGGCCTGCATCGGGAGCAGAGCATCATTTAGCTCATTATTGGGAAATGGATGCCATATCAAAAAATATACCACACCCTTTACATGGAAATTCTGTTGGAGTAGGAACGGTTGTTGTTTCGATGATCTATCAATTAATGAAAGATAAACTTCCAAAAGGATTAACTCCACCAGATCCTGAGTATTTAATTTCACTTCACAAAAAGGTAGGTTCGATATACAGCCCAAAAGAATTAGGTATTCCAAAAGATGTTTTTCAAGATAGTATTATACATGCCCGAGAAATCAGAAATAGATACACTATTCTTCAATTAGCTCATGAGTTTAACCTTTTAGAAAAGATATCAACGATTCTTACAGATAAATTTTATGGTTAATTTTTATCTTTCACAGCTCGGCTAAAAAATATTTAGCCGAGTTTTTGTTTTCAATCATAATACTTTTTCCATACGAAAAAAGCTTAATTTTCGTTGCCGACTTAATTCTAACGTTGATTCACTTGTTTTTTTATATCCTAACTTTTTATAAAACTTGATAGCTATAGTATTTTCTTTTTCTGCATCCATTATCTTCGCTTTCCTTCGTAGTTGCTTTCTCTATGCTGATCATTTTATGCCCCCCCTTGAATGTATTTTACCAGATCATAGTACGATGTTTAGAAAGAGCATTTTTAAGAATTTTCAACGTAATCGGCTATAAAAGCTCTTAATTACTCTTAATCATCTCAAATCAAGAATAATTAAGTTTGCAAAATATAAAAATTAAAGTTATAATTAGAATAAAGATATGAAGTATGATATGTTATTTAATTTTAACCTAAAAGTTATTTTATTTTCATGTTTTAATCTGAGGAGGTGCTAAATGATTTCAAAAGCTGGTAGATCCTTATATAAAGAAATATTGAATGAATTAAGAACAAAAATAACTCAACTCCCTGAAGGGTATAAATTACCCTCTCAACAGGAACTATGTGAAAATTTAGGGGTTAGCAGAACATTAATCAGAGAAGTATTAGTAAGCCTTGAGCGAGAAGGTTTGATCATTAGAAAACAAGGACTTGGTACATTTGTAGTGAAGAAAGAAGGTATTGTTCAAACAGGCTTAGATTATTTAAGGGGTGTTTCAACTATAATTTCGACCTCAGGAAAATTACCTGACCTTATTTTAAACGAGTTTGAGGAAGTAGACGCATCTCCTTCGCTCTCAAAAAAATTGGAAATTACTCCTAAAGAACCATTAATCAAAATTAAAAGAGTTTATACGGCTGACGGTATCCCCGTTATATACGCAGAAACGTATATGGTTATCAACAGGATTCCCGGAGGGAAAGACGCAATAATTTCCGTTTTAAAAGATGAAAACAGTAAAAATGAGGAGATTTTTACCTATTTAGACAAATATTTTATGAGACCCATTAAACATGCTATCTCAGAAATAGAAGCTATTGATGCTGATAAGAAACTTGCCAACTTATTGAAAATTCCCGAGAAAAAAGCAGTCACTCTTTTATTAGAAGTTCACTACGATGAAAATAATATTCCCTTACTTCACTCATTGGATTACATAAATACCTCTATTTTCAAATTGAGTGTATTCAGAAGAAAAATATAACGTATTTAAAACTACAAGGAGGAGATTCTGTGTTTAAACAAGATTTTAGGGTTCCAACAGGATTAGAAAATCAAATTCAATACCATATTCAATGTGGGCCGGGTGACGTTGCTCCTGTAGTGATTGTTCCCGGTGATCAAGGCAGAGTAGAAAGTATTATCAGTAAACTACACGATCCCAAAAAAGTTTCAGAAAACAGAGGACTTATTACTTATACCGGTTATCATGAAGATTACCCTGTATCAGTCACTTCAACAGGAATGGGTGGGCCTTCTGCAAGCATTGTCTACGAAGAGCTTATAAATATTGGGGCAAAGATACTGATTAGGATTGGAAGTGTTGCTGGATTACAAGAAGAAATTGAAGAAGGAGATGTCATAATTCCTCATGCTTGCGTGAGAGATGATGGAGCTAGTCAATATTATGTACCACAGAATTTCCCTGCGGTAGCTTCACCAGAAGTATATTTAAGACTTATTTCTGCAGCAAAAAGTCTAAATCTTGATTTCAAAACAGGAATAAATTGGAGTCATTCTTGTTTTTACAATAGGGATCCTGAATATTTTCAAAGATGGAGTAGATACAGAGTTGTTTCTATGGATATGGAAGCTTCTTCTCTTTTCGTTGTCTCAGCGTTAAGAGGGGTAAAAGCTGGATTTATTGGAATATGTTATGCAAATAGGTTCAAACAATCCAATAAAGACAAAGTAGATCTAAGCGTTCCAGATACTAATAGAAGCATAATAAAGTCTTCAACAAGCAAAGCTATTGATATTACTTTAAGGGCAATTAAAGACTTGTACCAAAACGAACTTTAATTAGGAGGTGTTAAAAGTGCGGAAAGGTAGAGTATTAGTTATTCTTTTTGTTTTTTTATTAGTTTTTGCAAATATGTTTTCAGAAGTGAATTTAGTGAGTGAAGTAGGTATACACACTGAGGCGTGGAAAACGGTTATGGATGATTTTCAAAAAGAAACAGGGATAAAGGCAACTATCCAGCAATTCCCTTATGCAAATTATTTCGATCAGCTGATGTTAACCTTTACCTCTGGAAGAGTCGATTTTGATGTACCTTATGTTTCAATGCTTTGGTATCCTGCTTTAGCTACTGCTGGATATATATACCCCATAAACAAAATCGCTGGATACGAGGAGTTAAATTTAGAAGATATTTCTGGTATCGAAAACGCCTGGCAAAATGGAAATCTGTATTTCATACCGTATATGAATGAGTTGGGAGGTGTAGTTTACAGGACTGATTTGTTCAACGATCCTAAGGAGAAAGAGGCTTTTAAAGAAAAATACGGGTATGAACTAACTCCACCCCAGACGTTGGAACAATATAAAGATATAGCAGAATTTTTCTATAGACCTCCAGAATTATACGGTGTAACTCTCATGGGCCAAAGAAGTATATTCCTTGCCACTCATTTCATGCAAAGATTATGGGCAAGAGGTGGAAGCCTTTTAAATGATGAAATGAAACCTGTTTTCAATTCCAAAGAAGGTATTGAAGCGTTGGAAGAAGTTGGTGAAATGTTTGAATTCGCAAATCCTGCTGCAAAAACCTATGTATTCCAGGATGCTTTGACAGAATTTACACAAGGAAGAAGTGCTATGGCTGAACTATGGACGACAGCTATGCTTTACACAGAAGATCCAGAAACTTCTAAAGTTGTCGGCAAATCATCCTTTGTTGGATTCCCAAGACCGGAAGAATTGAAAGATGAAAAATTACCAATGCTGTATATTTCATGGGGGTTTACTGTCAGCTCTGCAAGTAAGAATAAAGAAGAAGCCTTAGAATGGATAAAGTTTGTAACCGAAACCCAAAATGAAGTAAAAGCTGCTCCTTACGGTAACATTCCAGCGCGTTTTTCATCTATAAATGATCCAGCATTGAGAGAAAAATTTCCGTGGCTGGATGGCTTTTCTAAAGCAATGGAAAACTCTATCCCAACACCTATGGTCCCACTCATTCCGGAAGGAAATTCTATAGTAAATGATTATATAGCCCCTGCTGTGTCTGAATATCTAAGCGGTTCAAAAACAGCTGAAGAAGCTTTGAATGAAGCTGCTGATGGTGTTTTCCAACTATTGAAAGACCATGGTTATTATTGAATCCAAGAAAGCCCCGTTAAAACGGGGCTTTACTCCAAAGGAGGTTTTGTTGATTGCAACCGAAGATCAAATTAAATAATTTAGGATATGTTTTACCCACACTTATTTTCATAATATCGATCTTTTTGATTCCTATTGTATATACTGTAGTCATTTCTTTCTTTAATTGGAATCTTTTAAGACCGGATTTAGGAGTAAGGTTTGTAGGTTTACAAAATTATATAAGAGCTTTTAGAGACTCTTTTACCTGGGAGACAATGGGAAGAACTTTCTACTTTGTTATAGTTTCAGTTCTATTGGAACTAATATTTGGTTTTATAATAGCTCTTTCGCTAAATACAGAATTTAAAGGTTGGAAAGTTGTTCAATCGATAATTTTAATTCCTTTCATGATTGCTCCAGTTGTAGTCGGATTCGTGTGGAAATTTATTTTAAATCCTGATTACGGTCCTTTACCACAACTTTTAATGAACATAGGATTTGGTTCAATAGCAGAAAATCCATTGTTAGCAAATCCAAACTCTGCCATGTTCATGGTCATATTAGCGGATGTTTGGGAATATACCCCTTTTGTTACTTTAGTTTTATTGGCTGGTTTAAAAGCTTTGCCACAAGAACCATATGAAGCCGCATATGTGGATGGAGCTTCAGCTATTCAAAGATTTTTTTATATAACTCTACCTTTACTACGACCCTCAATCATGGTTGCTATTGTAATTAGGACGTTAACGTCTTTAAGAGTATTTGACACCATTTTTATCATGACGGGTGGTGGACCAGGTTCTGCTACAGAAACACTTTCTTTTTATGGCTATAGAACTGCATTTCAATCATACCAAATGGGATATTCGTCAGCGATTAATCTGATTTCATTTTTCTTAGCAATTGTTTTTACTTTAGTCTATATGAAAATATTAGGGTGGGATAATAATGAGTAAAAGTAAAATTATAAAAGTATTGTCATTGACAATAGTAGTTATAGCGTTAATTTGGACGCTTTATCCCCTTATGTGGATTCTTTTTTCATCCTTTAAAACACCTATTGATCAGTTCACAATTCCACCAAAATGGATCCCAGAAAATTTCACTTTAAGAAATTATAAGATTTTTTTTAGCAACACGGAATTCGTAAGAGCCTTCTTCAATAGTATTATAGTTACCGCCTCCTCCACTATTTTAGCTCTAATTCTTGGTATACCAGCAGCTTATGGATTGGCTCGTTTTAAATGGAAACATGCAAGTCTATTGTCATTTATTATACTGTTAGCACGTATGACTCCACCGATTGTTATGGTGTTACCTTTTTTCTTAATTTCTCGCATTCTAAATCTATCAGGAACATACATCCCTATTATCATTGCTAGTTCTTTTTTCAGCGTACCTTTTGCGGTGTGGATGATGCAAGGCTTTTTTTCTGAAATTCCTGAATCACTAGAGGAAGCTGCTATGATAGATGGGTGTACAAGATTTGAATCGTTGAGAAAAATAGTTCTTCCTTTAGTATTACCAGGAATTTCGGCAACTTCGATATTATGTGCACTCGTATCATGGAATGAATTTTTATTCGCCTTAATTTTAACTGGTCAGGAGACCCGAACACTGCCAGTACTTGTGAATATGTTTGTAAGTGAAAAGAATGTTGATTGGGGGGTAATGAGCGCTGCTGCGTTGATCACTGTTATACCCATGATAATCTTCGGACTACTCGTTCAAAACAATTTGGTTAGAGGGTTAACTGCAGGAAGTGGAAAATAGGTGTTTTTATCCCCCCTCAGATCCCCTTTCTTATGTTCAGTTCACTAAAAACTCATCTTTTAACCATCAAAGTAAGGAATTTGCCTACTGGATAGGGGAGCTTTTTAAAGATACTTTTGGTTGCTGCGATATTTGCTATTCAGCGGAGGCAATTGCCTCAATCTCAATTTTGACATCTTTGGGCAGTCGAGCGACTTCCACAGCACTACGGGCGGGATAAGGTTCAGTAAAGAATTCCTGATAAACTTCGTTTATTGCTGCCATTTCATTCATGTCCTGGATAAAAAGGGTGCATTTAACTATTTTATCCATACTTAAACCCGCTTCTTCCAGGACTTTTTTAATGTTTGTTAAAGACTGCCTGGTTTGATCTTTAATATCACCACTTACTAGTTCGCCTCCAGCCGTAAAAGGAATTTGACCACTTGTTATAACCAGATTTCCGATTTTAATAGCCTGAGAATAGGGGCCAATTGCAGAAGGAGCATTTTTTGTCTTGATCGCTATTTTTTTACTCATTTTTTATCAACCTCCTGATGTTGTAAAATTGCTCTCTTTAGAATCTCTTCAATCATGCCACTTTATTCTACTGGTTTTAACCTGCCAGTGAAATGTCTAAGGATTTCTGGTTCATATGTGAATTCTAATCCTTTGAGTGAGTTAGATATATTTTTTACAGCTAATAATCCTTCAGCAACGTAATCAAGGTGAGTGTAAGTGTAGACTCTTCTTGGAATAGCCAATCTTAAAAATTCAAAAGGAGATTCAAGTTGTTCACCGGTCTGAGGATCACGCCCCATCATTAATGATCCAACTTCTACACCACGAACTCCAGACTCTAAATAAAGTGCGTTTGCCAATGCTTGAGCTGGAAACTGGTAATAAGGTATATGAGGAAGCATTTTTTTAGCATCCACAAAAACAGCATGTCCTCCAGTTGGATATTGAATTGGTACTCCACCCTCTTTTAACCTATCTCCCAAGTATTTTACTTGTTTTATTCTATAATCCAAATAATCAAATTGAATTCCTTCTTTTAAACCTCTTGCCATCACTTCCATATCTCGACCGGCTAAACCACCATATGTAGGAAATCCTTCTAAAGGGACAAGAGCTGCTTTTACTTGATTAAACAGGGCTTCATCTTCTTTAATCCCAATTAATCCACCTATATTTACTATGGCGTCTTTTTTTGCACTCATGGTGAACCCATCGGCATAACTGAACATCTCTTTCACTATTTCTTCTATGGATTTTTCAAAATATTCTTTTTCTCTTTGCTTTATAAAATAAGCATTTTCAGCGTAACGAGCTGCATCTAGAAATACACGAATCCCATATTTATTGGCTATTTCACTAACTTGCCTTATATTTTGCATAGAAACAGGTTGTCCACCCGAACTGTTACAAGTTATAGTTATTATGATAAAAGCAATACTATTACTTCCTTTATCTAATATAAAGGATTCCAATTTTTCCAAGTCAAAATTTCCTTTAAAGGGATGATAGGTATCTGTATCAAGAGCCTCTTCTATAACTAAGTCGACAGGTTTACCTTTAGCTAATTCGACGTGTGCCTTAGTTGTATCAAAATGCATGTTACTCAAAACGTATTGACCAGGTTTTTTAATTAAAAGGGGGAATAAAACCTGTTCTGCTCCTCTTCCTTGATGAGTTGGAACAAAATAGTTATGTCCAAAGATTTCTCTACTTGTTTCCCATAAATGGTAGAAACTTTTACTTCCTGCGTAAGATTCATCTCCCAACATCAATCCTGACCATTGATTATCGCTCATTGCGCCAGTACCGCTGTCAGTCAACAAATCAATGTAGACTTCTTCTGATTTCAAGGCAAATAAATTATAACCACCCCTCTTTAAAGCTTCTTCCCTTTCTTTTCTTGAAATTTTTTTGATAGGTTCCACCATCTTAATTTTAAAAGGTTCTGGGTTTGCTTTTATCTCCATTTTTCTCCTCCTATTCAGTATTTGAAGCTCTTTTTATTAATTTTCTAAAAAACAACAGAATTTTTCACCCCTTTTTAGAAGTTGATTCATTGTGACACCATTTTTATTATGCCGACTCAATTCAACAAAGTCAAGTTATATTAAAATTTTTAAGGTAATACAAAAGATAAGAAAAAAGATTAAATTTTTCAAAAAAATCCCAAAACCAGAAAGAACATTTTATTTTTTTCTAGGGATATAAAATATTCCAAGGTTTTTTCACAAGAAAAACAAAAAGGTGATATAATAAATAAACGAATGAATATTGCGTCAAAAAAGTTTTTCTTTTTTTCGGCAAGGAGGTTAATCTAAGGGAGGCTCATTTAAGGTTGGAAAAAGAAACAACAGTGAACGAAAAAAATTATTATTCTAGGTTAGACACGTTTATAAGAAAAAATTATCCCGAAATAAAATTGGGAGCTATTTATGGTTTGATAAGAAAAGGTTTTGTTAAAGTCAATGAAAAGAGGGTCAAAAAGAACAATTATATCTTAGAAATAGGAGACAACGTTAAAATTATTCTGGATGAAAATAAATTAGAAGAATTATCCAGACCTACTCAACCTTCTTTAAAGGCAAGACCAGTCTCTTTTGACATTATCTATGAAGATAAAGACCTTCTAGTGATAAACAAACCTGCCAAAGTGTCTGTACATCCGGGTTCTAAAGAAGAAATGGCAACGATAATCGAAGGAGTGATGCATTACTCACGAGGTGAATTTGAGCCTCACTTGGTACATCGTTTAGATAAATTAACATCTGGGGTAATGGTTGTGGCAAAAAACAAGCAAACAGCTCGTGAGTTAACACAGTTAATCAAAAGTAGAGAAACAAGGAAATACTACTTAACCTTATTGGTAGGGAATTTAAATAAAAAAAGTGGAGAATTAGTTTCTACAGTTTATGGTAAAACAGCACAGTTAAAATTTAACCTTAAGAAAAAATTCGATTTATTTGGTGAGCTATATTCTTTGGTAGAGATTGAATTATACACAGGCAGAAAACATCAAATAAGAGTTCAATTCGCTGATTTAGGTTTTCCCATCGCTGGGGATGATAATCACGGGGATAAAAAGCAGAATAAGCTTTTAAGAAAAAATTATGGTTTAAAAAGAATTTTTCTTCATGCGAGTAAGATTTCTTTTGATTATAATAATAAGCATTACGATTTTTATGCACCGCTGAGTGAAGATCTTCAAACTGTATTGGACAAACTGGAGAAAAGCCCAAAGAGGAATTGAGGGATCTAAAATGAACAAAATAAGAAAGCCGATAATTTTTATTACTTTATTTAGCTCTTTGATTTTCTTCTTTTACGCCTTTTATATTGATTATCAAAATTCTAAAAATTATTCTATACTGCCTACAGAAGATCAATTGAATTCTGAACAAAAAAGCGGCTATAATTACTTGGTTTATAACCAATATGCCATATTAAAAGACTTTGAATCTCAAGGCTTCGAAGAAGATCAATCTTTTCTAAGAGAATTAACAAACCAATACGATTGCCTACTAGTTGTCGAGTTTTCTGATTTTGATAAGTATTTTACAGAAATAAAAGATAAAATGAATAAGGACATCCTTAATAATATGAGATATGTACATTACATCAAACCTGGAGAAATAGATAAATTTGATGATCAGATGATAGTTCAAAGATTTCATAGGGCATTGAAAGAGAGAAAGATAAGATACTTTTTGTTCCCCGATCATCCAAGGACCCCAGAGCTAATAAGATTAGTTCAAAAAGATTTAGGAACCCCAGTTACAATCGATTCAATTAAGTACTCTTCTCCCAACGTTATCGTTCCATGGGTAGGTTTTGGACTCATCACAATGAATTTATTAGTATATATACCCCTTTTTGCTATCTTATATATTTTGGCTTTTTTCTTTTTATACAATTGGTCTTTCACTTTGGCCGCAACTTTGTTTTCAGTCATCATCTTTTTTAGAATTTCTAAAAATAACCTCCTAAAAATAATTGGCTATGCTTTATTGTTTGGAGTTTTAGTGTATATGAGCGCTTACAACTCTTTATTTATCTTCAAGCTTAACAACGTTAGAGGGATCAAAATTCTACTTTTAGTTTTGCCTTTGTTAGTACTGTTGAAAGCGTTTATGGATTTTACCGGTTTTAGATTTAGCAAATTTAATATCGCGGAATCTTTTAAGAAGGTTAAAGAGTTTAAATTTAACAAGTCGGATATTTTATTACTTATTTTTGTCGCATTTGCTGGAATTATATACATAGTAAGAAGTTCAAACTGGGCTTTTGTTACAAATTTTGAAAGAAGAGTTAGGGATGCGTTAGAAAGAGCGCTTATAGCAAGGCCGCGAACAAAAGAACTTATTTCGTACTTGTTTTATTATACAACTCCTCTTTCAGGGAGAAGTTTTATATGGGACTTTTTTAAGGCTTTACTACCGGTATCGATACTTGACACTTTTTTACATATACACACACCGTTGAACTTGAGTGTCTTACGAACGCTCAACGGTTTTTTAGTTTCTCTTTTACTTTTGTTAGTTATAATATTAATAGAAAACTTGTATAGAAAGTTTACATATTCAGCTCATGCACCGCAAGAAGAAAATATTAGCCAAGAAAATTCAACCGCCGAGGAGGGGATAGAATGAATAACTTGAAAGTTTTTTTAAGAAGCATAGCAATTATTGGAAGTATCGTGGTAGCGGGACTTTCTGTCTACTTGTTTTATCTTGAAAGTGTCAATCAAAGACTTTTCGAGTATTTTAATTTTTCGGATTTTTTAAACTTTCTTTTTATAGGTTTATTTGTCGGATTGGTAGGAGGTTTAATATTTTTTTATTTTCTGTTTCTATTTAACAAAAAATACGGTATGACATTTTCGATCATACTACTTAGTGTGCTTTCTGCTTTGTCTATTGTTGTATACTCTTCAATGATTTTAAGCGTTATTTTTATTGCCAACCTTATTGGATTATCTTTGGCAATATATTTCACAAGGCAAAAGCCGGAAAACAAAAAGTACGTTAAACCTTCATCGCCCAAAACTGCCAAAGAACAAACTGACAAAAATTCAGAAAATTAATTCAAAGGCGCCGTATATTGAAACGGCGCCTATTGATATCATTTAACTTTTATTTTTCTCTCATTGTAAACGGTCACAGCTTCTTTTAGGATATTACAAGCCTTTCTTAACTCTTCGCTGTTTAATACATAAGCGATTCTTATTTCTTGCTTGCCAGCACCTGGTGTAGCATAAAAGCCTGACAACGGTGAAACCATTACAGTTTCTCCATTCACATCGAAGTCTGTAAGCATCCACTTAATGAACTCCTCAGAATCATCGATCGGTAGTTTAACGGAGAGATAAAATGAACCATGGGGTTTCTTACAAACGGCTCCTTCGATCTTTTTTATCTCTTCGTATGCAGCGTCCCTTCTTTTTTGGTACTCTAATGCAACACCTTGATAATAATCTTTCCCCAAATCCTTTAGTAACCCTAAAACACCAAATTGAGCCAACAAAGGTGGAGATAATCGAGATTGAGCAAATTTCATAACTTGCTCTAAAAGTTTTTTGTTTTTAGTAGCAAAAACTCCAATTCTTGCACCGCAAGCGCTGTATCTTTTCGATACACTATCGATTAAAATGAATCTGTCTTTGTCTTCAAAATCCATGACGGATACATGCTTAGTTCCATCAAAAGTGAATTCTTTATATACCTCATCTGATATTACAAATATGTCTTTTTCTTTTGCAAAGTCAACGATTCTTTTTACTTCTTCGTAACTGTACACAGCTCCTGTCGGGTTTGAAGGATTTGAAAAGATTATTGCCTTAACGTTTTCGTTGTAAGCCTTTTCGAATTCTTCTATACTTGGAACAGCGTAGCCGGTTTCCGGATCCGATTTCACTGGGCAAAGTTTTACATTTAGCATCTCTGCAAAACCTTTATAATTAGCATAAAAAGGCTCTATAACCATTACTTCATCTCCTGGATCTGCAACAGATGCCAAAGCGAAAATTGCTGCCTCGCTTCCACCTGTAGTGACGATCAACTCTTGGGGGTCAAAGTCTATATCCCACAACTTATAATAATCGGAAAAAGCCCCACGTAACTCTAATAGCCCTGCAGAATGACTGTAATAAATTACTTTGGATGAGTACTTTTTTATCCCTTCGAAGAATGCTTTAGGTGTTTCAATATCAGGTTGCCCTATGTTTAAAAGGTAAACTTTTTTACCTTCTTCCTTTGCCCTTTCTGCATATGGAACTAATTTTCTAATAGGAGAAAATTGTGTATTTAAAACTCTTTGAGATATTTTCATATCTTGCCCTCCTCATTCTCATTTTTATTATCTCTTCTGAGACTTGCTCCCCTTTGCCCCGCTCCCCACCCAGTTTCTTTCCCCATTCCGTAGGGATAAAGTATAAATTTATTTTCTAACAGTACTTATTATAATTTAAATAAGCTAAAAAGTCAAAGGACGCCAGAGCTGATTATAAGTGATTATAGCTTTTTACAGGCAATTATTCAAGCAATGAAAAAAATTTCATAGAAAATATTTTCTCATTAACGAAAGATATATTTGAACTGTTGTATTCAAAGAGTGGATGTTGTATAATTAAGTGAAAAATAAGGCTTTTAGTTTATTATTGGATTTCTACTTAGAGGAGGAATTTATATTGAAAACGAAAGATGTTGCAATTTCTGGTATAATGATTGCCTTAGTTTTTGTTTTAACCTTTGCGATAAAAGTTCCTGTCCCGTTCACAAGGGGCTACGTACATTTGGGAGACAGCATGATATTCATTTCAGCAATTTTGTTTGGCAGGAGGGTTGGAGCTTTAGCCGGAGGATTAGGTTCGGCTTTGGCAGATTTGGTTGGAGGTTATGCTTATTGGGCTATACCTACTTTAATTATAAAGTCCGTTATGGGGGCTTTAGTCGGTTGGATTTCCGATAGTTATAGAAACAAATATTCGGGCAAAAAAGAACTTACAATTTTTCTCTCAAGTATAGGTATATGGTTGGCTTTTTCCTTAACTCTTTCCTTATTCTTAAAAAACTTGATAGCGAATTTAGCTACTTCTCCTTTCACTAACAATTTAATGAATGAATTGGGATATGAAAATATAGAAGAGTTAGAAAATTTTTTATTAAACGCTAGGGTATTAATCAACATTATTCTTTTAGCAATACCAATAGCCATAATACTAATTTCGTTGTTTCTTAGGGGGAAGGATTCAAAAATCTTCAGATTAGGTAATTTGATGGGAAGTATGATAGCCGGTCTATGGATGGTTATAGGATACTTTTTTACAGGTAGAATCATAGTTGGTAATTGGGTGATGCCTATTTTTGAGGTACCTTGGAATGTTTTACAATTCACCGTAGGAATTATCGTTGCATACATAGTGTTATTTGGGTTACAAAATACAAAGCTTTTTGAAAATTCCCAAAAGTAAAATAAGTAATCTCGGTTGCATAAGCAACCGAGATCTTTTTGTTTTACTATTATTTATTTTAGCAACATTTCATACCTTTTAGTAACTGCTTCCCAATTAACTATGTTCCACCAAGCTTGTATATATTCGGGTCTCTTGTTTTGATATTTTAAATAATAGGCGTGTTCCCAAACATCTAAGCCTAACACAGGTTTTAAACTGTATGTAATAGGATTATCTTGATTCGGTGTGGATAGAATCGAAAGATGCCCGTAGTTATCTAATACTAACCAAGCCCATCCGCTCCCAAATCTTGTTACTGCAGCATTTGAAAATTCCTCTTTAAATTTGTCGAAACTTCCGAAAGTCTTATCAATACTTTCAGCTAACTTTCCAGAAGGTTCGCCACCACCGTTGGGCCCCATTATTGTCCAAAATATGGAATGATTGTAATGCCCGCCTCCGTTATTCCTTACTGTTGTTCTAATATCTTCTGGTATATTGTCTAAATCCTTGAGAATGTCTTCTATACTTTTGCTTGCCCATTCAGGATATTTTTCTAAGGCAGCATTTAAATTTTTAACGTAACCTCCATGATGCTTAGTGTGGTGAATCTCCATTGTTGTAGCATCTATGTAAGGTTCTAGAGCATCGTAGGGATAACTCAATTTTGGTAATTCAAAAGCCATAATTACACCTCCATAATTTGATTTAATTTCCGATAATTTTTGTCGTAATTAAATTATACCACACATTTTGTTATTATGCAAGTCGAATTTGAGGTTCATATATTTTTAATAAATCTTATAAAAAGTGGAAAATGTTTGTGTTATAATTACCTTCAGAATTTCGAAAAAATCTGCTGGAGGAAACCAAATGAAGGTTTTTCTGAGTGATTTGCACATCGGTTTAGGTAATGAATCAGATGACTTTATATACGATGACAGACTAATCAAGTTACTACGTGATCTTGATGATGAAAACAATGAGTTATTTATCGTTGGAGATTTTTTCGAGTTATCTAATTTAATCAATGATGGTCTCATGATGGATACAGCTTCTGAATATGCAGAAAAATTTGATCCCTCTTTAATAGATACAATATTTGCTAGCCATGAAAAGATGATCGAAGAGCTCCGAAAATTTTCAAAAAAACATAACATTTATTATATCGCAGGTAACCACGATTATTACATTCTTTTGAATCAAAAAATAAACGAAAAGATCAAAGAAGCATTCGAGAATTGTGAAATTTTACCCTATTATTATGATCCAAACTTAAGATTATTTGTTATACATGGTAATCAGTTCGATATAGTCAACAGATTGAGCAAAGATAAAGATGGAAACCTTATTCCGCCATTTGCAGAGTACATGAACAAATACATGAATTATAATTTTGGAAAAGTCGCCGGGAAAATTCTACCTGCTGAGCTTTATTCAGATTATCAAAATATTTATCCTCAGTTGGATGTTTTCAAGTGGTTGGATATTATAAAAGAAAAATATGATCTTAATTACAATTTAAAAAACAAATGGATTGAAACCTTCACACAACTGATTAAAACCCCTCAGGTAAAAAAGTGGATGAAAATAAACTTTCCTGGTGTAAATATTCTATCCAATATATTTGTGAATAACTTGGGGGGCATGAAATTAGGTGAAGCTATAGTTAGAGTAGGAATGTTCTTCAGAAGTATGAGAAATTCGAATTCTCTTTTAATGAAGGCAGAAGAACTTTTAAACGATAAATTCTATATACCGAAAGAATATCTTATTGGGTTTTATGATCAAGATATTTCTTTTGCTAAGGGAGAAATAAAGGGAATAGTTATGGGTCATAACCATAGAGCGTCCTTTAATATCATAAAAAACGGAGGCTCAAAAGAAGTTTATATTAATACTGGAACATGGAAATTCATGGTAAATAGAAATTTTGGAATAAATAGAAATGAGTTCATCAAAAAAAAGTTAATTTCCTATCTGTTGATAGACGACTCAAATAAGTCCATGAATTTTAAATTAGTGAGAGAAGAGGCGTTTTAATTCTTAAAATTGTATGTTAAATTTTACCCAAATGAGAAATAGAAAAAAAGTAATTAGAATATAATTAAACAAAGTGTGATGATTTAAACACTAGTTTTTTTGTAATTATAATTTTTTCATAAAAATAGCTAGGAGGGAAACAGATGGGAAAAAAGTACGTATACGTGTGGAATAAAAACCGAGTAGAAGGCAACTCGAAAATGAAAGACATTCTTGGTGGAAAAGGTGCTAACTTAGCAGAGATGGCATCTTTAGGTTTGCCAGTACCTCCAGGTTTCACTATTTCAACGGAAGTATGTAAATATTATTGGGATAATGGCAGAAAATTCCCAGAAGATCTTAAATCTGTTGTTGAAGAAGCCATGACAGAGCTTGAAAATGTTACTGGCAAAAAATTCGGTGACAACAAAAATCCTCTTTTGGTTTCAGTCAGGTCAGGTGCCGCTGTTTCTATGCCTGGAATGATGGATACTATATTGAATTTAGGTCTTAACGATGAATCAGTCGAGGGATTAGCCAAGCTAACTAACAACGAAAGATTTGCTTGGGATTCTTATAGAAGATTTATCCAAATGTTTGGTGATGTTGCTTTAGGTATCGCCCATGAAAAATTCGAAGAAGCCCTTAATGAAGTTAAAAGAGAAAAAGGCGTAAAACAAGATTTAGAATTAGATGCGAACGATCTCAAAAAAGTTGTTGAATTATACAAGAAATTGTACAAAGAAGAGGGAAAAGAGTTCCCACAAGATCCTATGAAACAACTTTGGATTGCTATTGAAGCAGTTTTTGGAAGTTGGAACAATCCAAGGGCTATAAAGTATAGACAAATTAATGAAATGGATAAACAAGGGCTTTTAGGAACTGCTGTGAATGTAGTTGCTATGGTTTTTGGTAACATGGGAGAAGACAGCGGTACAGGTGTGGCTTTCACAAGAGATCCAAATACTGGTGAAAAGAAATATTACGGTGAATTTCTAACCAATGCACAAGGGGAAGATGTCGTTGCTGGTATAAGAACTCCAAAAAGTTTGGATGAGTTAAAGAGTATCAATCCTAAAACATATAACCAGTTACTTGAGGTTATGGATAAATTGGAGAAACATTTTAGAGATATGCAAGACATAGAATTTACAGTTGAAAAAGGACAATTATATATGCTTCAAACAAGAAGCGGAAAAAGAACTGCTGCTGCGGCTGTTAAAATTGCGGTAGATATGGTAAAAGAAGGTCTCATAAGCAAACAAGAAGCAGTGATGAGAGTTAAGCCCGCAGATATAGAAAAATTACTACATCCTATTTTCGATTCTGAAGAATTAAAAAATGCCCAATACATTGGGAAAGGATTACCCGCATCTCCTGGTGCTGCAACTGGAAAGATTGTTTTTAGCGCAGACGATGCCGAAAAGCTGGCAAAAGATGGTGAAAAAGTAATCCTCGCTAGACCCGAAACATCCCCCGAAGATGTTGGCGGTATGAACGTTGCAGAAGGAATATTAACATCACGTGGAGGCATGACTTCTCATGCTGCCGTAGTTGCCAGAGGAATGGGTAAGACAGCTGTTGTTGGAGCAGAAGATATAGTCATCGATTTAAAAAATAAAGTTATAAAATCTAATGGAGTTGAATTAAAGGAAGGCGATTGGATTTCCATCGATGGAAACGAAGGAAAAGTTTACGCTGGAAAAATCAAAACAGTTAGACCCGAAGGATTAGCAGGGGATATTTCAGTATTGCTTGAGTACGCAGATGAGGTTTCAGTTTTAGGGGTCAGAGCAAACGCAGATATCCCAAGAGATGCAAAAGTTGCAAGGGAGTTCGGAGCTCAAGGAATTGGACTTTGTAGGACAGAACACATGTTCTTTGGACCAGAAAGAATAAACAAGATGAGAACTATGATCGTCTCAAAAACAGAAGAACAAAGAAAAGCAGCTTTAGAACAACTGTTACCATTTCAAAGATCAGACTTCAAAGGATTATTTGAAGAGATGGAAGGATTTTCTGTTACAATAAGGCTTTTGGATCCACCTCTTCATGAATTTGTTCCAGAGAGCGATGAACAAATAAAAGAAGTAGCAAAAATGATTGGAATCAGTGAGGAAGAATTAAGAAGTACAGTTAAAGATCTAGAAGAATTTAACCCAATGATGGGTCACAGAGGTGTGAGATTAGCTATCACTTACCCAGAAATAGCAGAAATGCAAACAAAAGCAATAATTTTAGCCGCTATTGATATGATAAAAGAAGGTAAAAAGGTACAGCCAGAAATAATGATCCCATTAGTTGGAGACGTTAAAGAGCTTACCATCCTTAAAGAATCCATCAAGCAGATTGCTGACGAATTAATAAAAGAAAACAACGTAGACTTAGAATACAAAATTGGAACAATGATCGAAGTTCCCAGGGCCTGTGTGGTTGCCGATCAAATTGGTGCAGAAGCTGATTTCTTTAGCTTTGGTACCAACGATCTTACACAGCTAGGCTTAGGTTTTTCAAGAGATGATTATGGAAAATTCATTGGAGATTACATTGAAAAAGGTATCTACGAAAAAGACCCATTCCAACAAATCGATAGAGAAGGCGTTGGAAAATTAATAAAACTTGCTTTGGATGGTGGTAGATCCACAAACCCAAAATTAAAGGTAGGAATTTGTGGTGAACACGGTGGAGATCCTGATTCTATTGAGTTTGCACACTTGGTAGGGTTGGATTATGTAAGCTGTTCTCCATACAGAGTACCAGTCGCTAGATTAGCAGCCGCCCAAGCGGCAGTAAATTATAAGAGAGGTAAAAAAGTTAATTATTAATCAATAGGTAAGAAAATCAGCAATCATAATAGTCTTAAAATTAAAATGTTGATTTTATAATAGTTGCAGGGTGGAGACCTCTCCACCCTTTTTGTTATGCCGTCTATTAGCTGTTGACTATTTTTTGCCAATATGTTAAAATTGAACAAATGTTTTATTATATATAATGTCCGGGGTGAAATACAATGAAAATAGTAGATTTGATCAAACAATCAAACAAACCTGTTCTTTCCTTTGAAATTATCCCCCCTAATGTTGGAGAAAGTATTGATTCAATATTTAATGTTGTGGATAATTTAATCGAATTTTCTCCTAAATATATCAATGTCACTAAGCACGCCAACGAAATAGACTATGTTGAAGAAAATGGGAAGATTATGAAAATCATCCAAAAGAAGAGACCTGGGACCGTCGGAGTAAGTGCTTCAATAAAACATAGATATAATATCGAAGTAGTCCCTCACTTAATATGTACGGGCTTTAACAAATATCAACTGGAAGACATACTAATAGATCTAAATTATCTCAGGATAGAAAACATATTCGTCGTAAGAGGAGATAAGAAAAGGTATACATGGAAAGAAACCGATGAATACGAACATGCAAGTCAATTAGTTGAGCAAATAGCAAATATGAACAGAGGAATATACACGTTCCCAACAAAAGAACATAATTCTACAAATTTCTGCGTGGGCGTTGCAGGATACCCAGAAAAACATTTTGAATCCCCAAACTTTGAAAAAGATTTGGACTATTTGAAATTAAAGGTCGATATGGGGGCAACATTCATAATAACTCAGATGTTTTTTGACATTGAGTATTACAAAAACTTCGTTAATAAAGTTCGAGATCTCGGCATAGAAGTGCCAATAATCCCAGGCATCAAACCGTTGGGAAGCAAAAAAACACTATACAACATTCCTAAAACTTTTCATGTTAATATACCTAAATCCATTGTGGAAGAGTTTGAAAACGCAAAATCATCTCAAGATGAATATATTATAGGAGTAAGGCACGCAATAAAACTAATTGAGCAACTTTTAGAACTGGGAGTTCCAGGAGTACATCTTTTTACGATGGGGAAAGGAAAGATAGTAAAAGACGTTTTAAGTGCATTTAAGGGAATTTTTTAGAATTTCGATGGGTGGGGGAGCAAAGGAGAAATAAAAATGGCACGCCCGGAGGGAATCGAACCCCCAACCTGCGGTTTTGGAGACCGCCGCTCTGCCAGTTGAGCTACAGGCGTATTGCTTCAATATTATAACATAAAAATAGAGATCTATCAAGCATTTTTTTCTTTAAATTAGAGTGAATTGATTTGTTAACAATAATGTGATAAGCTTATGAATAGAGAAATACAACGCGTATTTTAAAATAAGTGTTCTTCTATTTATATTATAAAAAATTTAATGTAATAGTAACTTTAAATTATACCTCGTCTTCTACTTTTTTCATACTTTTTACCAAATTTCTTTCTTTTTATAGTATACTAAGGAAGGATTATTTTAAGTCATGGGGTGAGCAAATAATGTTTGAAAACTTACAAAAAAAGCTGACAGGAGTCTTCAAGAACCTATCGGGTAAAGGAAAATTATCCGAAAAAAATATAAAAGATGCTGTTAGAGAAGTGAAACTTTCTCTTTTGGAAGCAGACGTTCACTATAAAGTGGTAAAAGAACTGATTGACAGAGTCAAAGAAGAAGCAATTGGATCTAAGGTTCTCGAAAGTTTAACCCCTGATCAAGAATTTATCAGAATAGTTAGAGACGATTTAATAGAATTGATGGGTGGTAAAGAAAACAATAAAATTACCATTTCTCGTAATCCAGGTTTTATAATGCTTACGGGTTTGCAAGGAAGCGGTAAAACATCAACCGCCGCTAAGTTAGCAAATTTTTATAAGAAAAAAGGAAAAAACCCTTTGTTAGTTGCTGCCGATACTTACAGACCAGCGGCTATCGATCAACTTGTACAGTTGGGTGAGGATATTGGCATTCCCGTTTTTACTGGTGACAGAGTAAACGCTTTGAAAATTATAGAAGAAAGTAAAAAATATGCAGAAAAGCTTTTGCATGATATTGTTATTGTAGATACCGCAGGGCGTTTACACATCGATGAAAAGATGATGGAAGAGCTAGAAAATATAAAAAAATTAATCAATCCTGATGAAATTTTGATGGTTGTCGATTCAATGGTTGGTCAAGATGCAGTTAATTCAGCAAAAGAATTTAACGATAAATTGGATCTTTCTGGTTTTGTTGTTTCAAAACTCGACGGTGATTCTCGAGGCGGGGTCATCATCTCTATTAGGTACATAACTGGAAAACCCGTCAAATTAGTTGGTGTTGGTGAGAAGATAGATGATTTGGAAGAGTTTTACCCAGATAGATATGTTGGAAGAATTTTGGGAATGGGAGACGTACTTTCTTTCATAGAAAAAGTAGAACAAGATATAGATAAAAAGAAAGCAGAAGAAGATGCCGAAAGGTTTATGGATGGAAAGTTTGATTTAAAAGACTTTCTCGAGCAAATTCGACAAATAAGAAAATTAGGGCCTCTAAGTAGTCTTTTAGAAATGGTTCCTGGTGTCCCAAAGGAGCAAGTAGATGTAACAAAAGGTGAGCAAGAATTAAAAAAATTCGAGGCAATAATAAATTCAATGACCCCTAAGGAACGTAAAAACCCAGGAATACTTACTTATTCAAGAAAACAGCGGATAGCCAAGGGAAGTGGGACAACTCTGCAAGATATTAACAGACTATTGAAATCATACGATCAACTGAAAAAAACTATGAAGCAAATGAAGAAACTAAAGGGCAGAAAACTAATGAACAATCTACCGTTTTGAAATACCAATAATAATTAAAAATATATGGAGGTGTATTAATGGTAAAAATCAGATTGAACAGGATGGGAAGGAGACATCAACCGTTTTACAGAATAGTTATCGTAGACTCAAGAAACAAAAGGAGCGGAAAATATATAGAATCAATAGGATACTATGATCCTCTAAATAACTCAAACCAGTACAAAGTCGATGAAGACAAGGCTTTAGATTGGCTTTTAAAAGGTGCTCAACCCACAGACACAGCAAGAAGAATTCTTAGAAAAATGGGTGTTATGAAAAGATATGATGAAATAAAATTTCAAGCTAGAAAAGAAAAGGGTGTCAAAGAATCTAATGAAATTGTTGAACCAGAAGGAGAAGAAGTTAAAGAATGAAAAATCTGCTTTTAGACATTTTGAATAACATCGTTAAACATCCAGATGAAATAAAGATAGTAGAGTCCAACGAGGAACAAAACGTAATATTTGAAATATATGCAAATTCTGAAGATGTTGGACAAATAATTGGAAAAGACGGTAGAACTATTAAATCCATAAACATTCTTTTAAACGCAGCAAAAAAAGATCCTGATAAGAAATTTATCTTAAAAGTAATTAGGTGAGTGAATTGAACAGTTTATCCAATCTTTTGGACAACAAAATCTCTGTGGCAAAAATTGTTAATAGCCATGGAGTGCACGGAGAAGTAAAAATAGTACCTTTTACCAACGTAAAAGATGTGATAACGAACTTAGAAGAAGTTCTTTTATACAACACCTCAACCAGAAATTTCTTCTTTAGTAAGGTACTACAAGTTAAACCATTAAATAAATTTTTTGTATTGAACTTACGTGGAATAAAGGATATGGACGAAGCTAAAAAAATGATAGGGTATGAAGTTTTTATCGATAAGAAAGATCTTCCTTCTCTTAATAGTGAGGAATATTACTGGTATGAGATTTTAGATTCTGAGGTGTACTATGAAGATGGGGAATACGTTGGAAAAGTAGAAGAAATAATTCAAACAGGTGCAAACGACGTTATTTCTATAAAAAACCTTGAAGATGATAAAGAAGTTCTCATACCAATGACAGATCATTACATTATTGAGTTAAAAAAAGAGGATAAAAGTATTATAGTAAAAAAGATAGAGTGGTACGAAAATGGAACAAATCAAGCGGATTAAAATTAGTGTTTTGACTATTTTCCCTGGTATGTTTGATATAATCAGAAACTATGGAGTAATCAAAAAAGCTATAGAAAAAAAATTAGTTGAAATAGATATACTCAATTTAAGAGATTACACAACCGATAAACACAAAGTAACTGATAAACCTGGTTACGGTGGAGAAAATGGAATGGTTATGCTGGCAGAACCTTTTTATCGTTTTTACGATGAATACATACTATCTAAGAACCACAAACCTTATGTAGTTTTACCTTCTCCCCAAGGCGAAGTATTTAATAACGATTTAGCTTTTGAGTTAGCAAAAAAAGAGGAATTAGTTTTTTTCTGTGGAAGATACGAAGGAATAGATGAAAGGGTTAGAAAGATCGTTGACAAAGAAGTTTCAATAGGAGATTATGTTTTAACCGGCGGTGAAATCCCTACCATGGTTATTATTGAAACTCTTTTAAGATTTTTGCCCGGAGTAATAGGTTCAAAAACAAGCGTGGAAAACGATTCCTTTTACAATGGGCTTTTAGATTATTCACACTACACCAAACCTCAGAATTTTAGAGGGATGCAAGTGCCGGAAATTCTGTTAAGCGGGGATCATGAACGTATTAGAATCTTTAGAAAAAAAGACAGTTTGTTAAAAACGATATTGAAGAGGCCAGATCTATTTATAAAGAAAGAATTAGATGAAGAAGAAAAAAAGATTTTAGTAGAGATTATTCAAGAAATGTTTAACAAAAACCCTGATAATTTTAAGGAGTCCAAAGATGTTTGATAAACTATATGTGGCCTTAATTCACTATCCTATTCTAAAAAAAGACGGAAGCATTGTTTCAACAGCCGTTACAAATTTTGATGTTCACGATATTTCAAGAACCTGTAAAACTTATAATGTTAAAAACTATTTCTTAGTTACTAACTTGCCTGCTCAACGAAAGATTGTAGAAAAAGTTTTAGATTACTGGCTCAACGGATATGGAGGAGAATTTAATCCCAACAGAAAAGAAGCGCTTGAAATATTTAAAATAAAAAATTACCTGGAGGACGTTATCGAAGAAATAGAAAAAAATGAAGGAGAACGACCAAAGATAGTTTTCACTTCTGCTAAAGCAAGAAATAATGTAGTTTCTTTCGAGGAACTAAAGAACCAGATAAAAGATTCCGATCATCCATTTTTAATTCTTTTTGGAACCGGTTGGGGAATGCCAGAAGAAATTAGAGAAATTTCTGATTACGATTTAGAACCTATTAGAGCTAATGGAGAGTTCAATCATCTTTCTGTCAGAGCAGCAGTTGCAATAACCTTAGATAGATTAATAGGTGAAATTGTTTGATTTCTAGACTCTTCTGTGAGTCAACTGTTGGGTGGGAAGCGGGGCGAAGGGGCGCTAAATGAAGTTTCTAAAGACACTACGAAAAATAATATTTGGGAGGTTTTAAAAATGGACAAAATCATAAATGCAGTAGAAACAAATTATAAAAAAGAAGATATCCCTGAAATTAGGCCAGGTGATACTGTAAGAGTCAACGTAAAAGTTGTTGAAGGGGAAGGTGAAAAGAAAAGGGAAAGAATCCAACCCTTTGAAGGAATAGTAATAAAAATAAGAGGCGCTGGTCTTGGACGTTCTTTCACTGTTAGGAAAATGGGAGCAGATAGAGTAGGTGTTGAAAGGATCTTTCCATTTCATTCCCCGTCAATAAGTAGCATAGAAGTATTGAAGAAAGGTAAAACCAGAAGGGCTAAACTCTATTACTTGAGGGATGTTAAAGGAAAGATAAGGATCAAAGAGAGGAAGGACTGAGCCTTTTGAAAGAGGCTACTAAGAAGAAAATTAAAGATGAAACCTTAGATTGGATTTACGCCATAATATATGCACTGATATTTGGAACAATTATCAGACTCTACGTGTTTGAAACAATGATGGTTCCAACTCCTTCTATGGTTCCAACGATCCAAGTATACGACAGGTTGTTTGTAGAAAAAGTTACCTATGAATTTGCCGAACCAAATAGAGGCTCAATAGTGGTCTTTTGGACACCTTTTGTGGACATTAGGGCCCAACAACAGTTACGTACTTTTGATAGGTTTATGGATTTTTTTGCTCCAGCACAATTTGAAGGTCATGTAAAATACGTTAAGAGATTGGTGGGGAAACCGGGTGATACCTTAAGACTGGTACCAGTTGAAGAAAAGTTTTGGGAAGATATTAAAAACGGAGAAATTCAAAATACTCCCGAGTGGTTAGATTTTATTATTGATTATTATGAAAGTGTAGATTATATTCCAACCCAGATAAAAAACAAGGTTTCAAAACTAGAAATAAACGGCGAAATACTACCTGAATTTGAAAATATTTATTATTTAAGAGATGCAATATTTGAAGATCCTAAATTTTTTGATTATATAGCCTATCCCGATCAATACCGTTATGAAATTGCTACATCTGATTTATTTTTTATGTATAAAGATAACTTCACAGGCAGATTAATACCAGCTAAACCCACTATTGAATGGTACAAAGAAATGAGAGATACACTCTTATTTACCAATTTTTATGAAAACGAACTTTCAAAATTGGACTTGACTTCTTTAATATTCAGAGATGAAGAAGGACTTGTAAATGTAAAAATTCCAGAAGGATACTATTTCTTCATGGGTGATAATACATTGGAAAGTCAAGACAGCCGCTTTTTTGGATTTGTTCCTGTTGAGAATGTTATTGGAACGACTTTTTTAAGAATTTATCCGTTTGACAGGTTCGGTAAGATATAGATAAGTATATTAAAAACCGCCAAAAGGCGGTTTTTTAAGTTTAAGAATGGCGGAGACGGTGGGACTCGAACCCACACGGGGTGTAACCCCATCGGTTTTCAAGACCGACGCCTTAGCCAATTAGGCTACGTCTCCAATAATATGAATGAAATGCTCAACCCACAGGAATTATAACATATAAGGAGCAGTTTGTCAATGAAAGAATCGGATGAAAAGGCTGAAAAAATTAATAAATACATTGAAATGTTAATTAACTATCCCGTAAATCTGACTGCTTATACAACCAAAAAAGACGCCTATGAAAACCTCATTTTAGACAGTTTAATTCCTATAGAGGCAGAAGATACCTTTCTAAATTCAAAAAATATTGTAGATATAGGAACAGGGGGAGGGATACCTGGTTTAGTATGGGCTATATACTTCCCAGAAAAAGAATTTTATCTAGTAGATAGCGTATCAAAAAAGATAGAAGCTTTAAAAATTTTTATAAAAGAGTTAAAAATAACTAACGTTTATTTGTTCTGTGAACGAGCAGAGGATTTTGCAAAAACTCATCGAGATTATTTCGACTTTGCCACATGTAAAGCGTTAGCCAGAAGTGATATTGCATTAGAATACTTGTCACCGCTCGTGAAAGTAAATAGCTATATATCTCTATTCAAAGGCCCATCATACTACACAAATGAAATGAAATATACACAAAATGTGTTGAAAAAGCTAAATATCGCTGAGTTTAAAGAAATTGATTACGAAATTGGAGAAGACAAAAAGAAAAGGTATATGATACTTTTTAAAAAGATTGGAATAACCCCCCAAAACTTTCCAAGGCAAGTAGGGATCCCGAAAAAATTTCCTTTAGGAGAAATCAAATGATAAAAATAATTGTTGATCAGCCTTATGAGGGTTCTATGAACATGGCATTTGATTTAGCCATAGCCAAACTAAATGCAATTAGAAAAATTTCTACTTTAAGGATCTATCAATGGAAATGCCCCACCTTATCCCTTGGGAAACATCAAAAAACGGACAACCTAAACTGGGAGTTTATAAAAAGTAACAATATTTCTGTTGTAAGAAGGCCCTCTGGTGGGAGAGCGGTTTTACATAATAATGAAATAACTTATTCGTTCTCAACCTTTGTTAGCAACAAAAACTTACCAAATAATCTACTTGCCAGCTACTTAAAAATCTCTCAAGCGTTAGTAAGATCATTACAAGCATTAGGAATAGAAGCGGATCTTGAAAGGTCAAAAAAAGAAGGAGTAACCAAAGACCTTTGCTATGACGCCCCTTCATTTTATGAGGTGAAAGTTAACGGAAAGAAATTAATTGGAAGTGCACAATACAGAACAGCAAATTTCGTTCTTCAACATGGTTCAATTCCGATTAAGCATGACTATGAAACCTATGTTAATTCTTTTAAATATTCTCATACTGAATGGATAAAACAACATTTAATTAGTTCTACCATCGATTTAGAAACAATTTTAAAAAAACCTATTTCAAAGATAGAGATAGTCAAAGCTCTTGAAATAGGTTTTAAATCGGTCTTCAAAGAAGAAATATCAGAAGGCTTTTTAGAACAAGAAGAAATACTTCTTGCACAAAAAATCAAAAATAATTTTACCGTTCTGGAGGAAAAGAACTAACAATTTGGTTCACTAACGGCTTTAAACTTTGTTGAGTCAATAGATTAGCATATTCAACATTTATCCATTCTTTAATCCATTTCTCAGCATTTGATTCGGGAATTAATTTATCTTCTTTAAACAATTCATCATCTTGGGCAGAGTTCAATATCTTTGCAAAGATATCCGAAACAAAAGCTTCTGTTGCATCTCTTACACCCACTTCATTATAATTTATACCAGTTACGTTAAATGCGGGACCAATTATGTTCGCCATTTTTACATCACCACCAAGTCAGCATAGAGATAAGCTTGAACGCTTTGAATAATTGCAATTATATCTTGAGGAGTTGCTCCAGCCGTTTTTAAGGCTGTAATCAAATTTGAAACCGTTGCAGGTTTCCCACTTATTTTTCCGTTTTCAACACTTACATTGAAGTTACCATGACTAACAGTGAAATCTGCTATTTCAACATCTCCTCCCAAAACTATTGTTCCAGTTTTTTCATTGATCACTATCTTGGCTTTTACATCCGGAGTAATCTCTATCTCTTCAATTAAAGCCAAAAACGAAATGATATCATCTTCAAAGTATTTAGGCACTTCTATTCTAATTGATGATGGATCAATAGCTTTTGCAATTTTTAATGAAAAAGTTGAGTTTATTGCGTTGGCAACCCTCGCCGATGTTGTTATATCTGGTTGTTTCAAGTTGATAGTCACAGTGTTTTCATTTACGATCTGTGCAGGGATTTCTTTCTCTATAATTGCCCCTTCAGGGATATACCCGACAACCTTGTATTTTTCTTGTAGGTTAGATGAAGAGCGAATATTGGCTCCACCAGTTAGAACATTACCTTGTGCAACAGCATAAACTTTATTATCAGCACCGTAGAGTGGTGTTTGCATTAAAACTCCATTTTCAATAGAGTCAGAATCTCCTATAGCAGCTACTGTGACATCTAATCTCATACCTTCCTTGTAAAAAGAAGGTATATCAGCAAAGACCATAACAAGTGCTGTATTTTGTGTCTCTACATAAGAGGTAATATTGATGTTAAAGTTGGCCAGCATATTGTTTAGCATTTCAGAGGGTACATTCCCTGAATCACCACTACCATTTAACCCTGTAACTAAACCGATTCCAAATAATTGATTGTCCCTTGCACCTCTGAAGTCAGATATATCTTTTATTCTAACTCCGGCAAAGACATATACGTTTATAATTAAAATTAATAAAAAGGTGACAAATAAATTTTTCCTCATTTTGACTCCCTTCTAAAAGAATATATTTGCTATTCCTGAAAGTATAGAGGTTAACCATGACGGTTCATTAGGATCCTGTTGGAAAACTATATCTCCATCGTACCAAATTTTTGCATTAGCTAAACTGGAAGAATAAATAGTTCCATCTCTTGCTATATTTTTTGGAGAAACGTAACCTTCAACAATCATTGTATTCCTGTTGTTACCCACTTTAATTTCCTTTTCTCCTCTAATTTTTAAAAGTCCATTTTGGTCCTCTTCTTGGATTACTGCGGATACAAATAGCTGAACCTCTGCAGAAGAAGAGGCGCTTTTTTGATCGTTTTGTACACTAACCTGCGCAGGATCTCCAGCCCCAATGGGCAAAAAATTGGATAAATCTACCCCTCCTATATTTGTAACTACTGAGTTAACCGTATCAACGGACGCTTTTTTATAATCAGGCATATTTTCAGATAAAGAGAGGGAAGGATTTTCTGAAACGACAATTGTTACGACATCTCCAACGCCAAAATCCTGATTATAGTTGTAAATAGAATTACCTTCTTCATCATTTTTATTCCACAACGACTCGGAGAACCCAAGGCTAGTTGAAACTAGAAAAGTTAAGAAAAAAATCAAAACTTTTGAAAACTTTTTAGTCTTCATTCTTACAAACCTCCTAAACTAACAAGAAGTATAGGACCTTCCTTCAGTTTACCAGTTATTATGTTTCCGCTTTCAACATTCCTTACGCTCAAAGTGTCTCCAAAATTCCCATTTGTCATAGCCCTTGCTAAAGTAGAAACCCTTATTCCCTCAAATTCTACCAAAACCGTTACAATGTCTCCAGGTTTCACGTCAGGTATACGCTTCAAATAAGTTGAATCTACTATTTCACCTTTTTTTACATCTTTGGTTAATTCATAACTTCCGGATCTTAACAATTCTACATCTACAGGTTTATTGTTAATGGTTAGAACGTTTTTAGTAGCTGGTTCTGTTAATTCTTCATTCAATATTGTTCCTCTGGTTAAATCTTTGGAATATACAAGCACTTCTTCATATTTGGATACATTAGCAATGACTGTCAGAATCTTTTGATTGTTTTTATCGTCTTTAACATTCAAACTCATATATAACTTATCGTAGCTGTGAAAGATCTTTGTCACTTCTGCTGATAAAACCCTTTCTGGAAGAACCTGTAGATCAATACTATTCACGGTCAAAGAATTGTCGTACTCTTTTATCTTTTGCTGTAAAAAACTTTCTAAATCAATGTAATGAAAATCTAGGTCTTTATGATCGTTTTTGTATATAACCGTAACCGTACTATCTTCAAAAACTAGTTCAAAATCGCTGTAATAACTACTCACTAAACCATACAAAATTTTTGAAAGCTCTATTTCAGAATAAATTAACTTATCGTTAACTATATAAGAGATAGTCCTATCTGATTTCATCTCAGGGAATATATCTTTGAGAGAAAAAATCCAATCTTCACTGAATATAACTCCCGGAATCGTAAAAACTGTGCTCGAAAAAAAACTTGATGATACAATCAACATCACAGAAAAAAATATAATTTTGATTAATCGTGTCAAAGTTATCAACTCCCTGCCATTTAACAACTACCATCAAAAAAATTAAGGGAGATTATGGTTTATCTCTTAACATTTGAAACTGTTCTCAACATTTCATCAGCGGTTGTGATAGTTTTAGAATTAATATCGTAAGCTCTTTGTGCAACTATCATATCTACCATTTCTTTAACGACATCGACGTTGGATTTTTCTAAATAACCTTGTTGTAAAGCTCCAAATCCATCCTGTCCAGGTATCCCTTCCGTTGGATTACCGGAAGCTGGCGTTTCAGAATATAAGTTATTACCTATGGGTTTTAAACCTCCAGGGTTTAAAAATCTCACAGTAGTGAGATTCCCTACATTTTGAATCGTTCCATCTCCCAAAGAAACACTTACTATTCCATCAGGAGAAACGTTTATTCCCACAGAATTTTGAGGAATCACTATATTTGGGATAACCATCAATCCATCACTGGTAGTAAGTCTACCGTTGGCATCCAATTTAAAAGAACCATCTCTGGTGTAGGCTATACTTCCATCTTGCATCTGAACTTGAAAAAATCCATCTCCCATGATTGCTATATCAGTAGAATTATCGGTTGGCTCTATGTTTCCCAACGTAAAGATACGCGTTGTTGCAGCCAAACGTGTACCGTGACCTACATAAAGACCTGTCGGTAAGGTTGAACCTTGAGCGGTCGGGGTACCGGCTTCTTTTACAGATGAATATAACAAATCTTGAAATTCAGCTCTTTGTTTTTTGTATCCTGTTGTATCGACGTTTGCAAGATTGTTTGAAATGATATCTAACTTTCTTTGTTCAGCATTCATACCAGTTGCAGCGTTATACAAAGACACCAACATAATTTACCCCTCCATTTAAAAATCTTTTATAATATAATTCTCTACATTAGTTAAAAGTTTGAAGTTATTTCAATAAGCTTTGCGTTGAGTGAATCCCCTGTTAATACTGCTTTTTGTAGTATATCAAATTTTCTATTTGCTTCGATCATCTTAATCATCTCATTTAGGGCATCAACGTTTGAACTCTCTAGAAACCCTTGTCTCATATTGAAGTTACCTGCTTGTCCTAGCTCTTCTCCAGTGAAATAATTTTCACCATATTTATTCAAATTCTCTACATTTAGGATGTTTAATCTTGTGTTTGTCCCAGATATATTACCCTCTTCATCCACAAAAAAATTATCCAGATCTACAAGTATAGGGTTATTTTCTTCATCTAACACGTAATCACCACTTTTTGTGACAAGGTAATTTTCAGGACTTAAAGAAAATTCACCATTTCGTGTGTAAAAGTAGTTACCGTTTCTCTCTATTTTAAAAAAACCGTCTCCTTCTATTGCAAAGTCTAATTTTCCACTTGTTTCTACCAAAGGCCCTTGTTCAAGATTTGGAATTACCTCGTCCAAAACAACCGAACTATAAATGTTCCCTATTGGTTCGCCTTTTCCTTGTGCATTTTGATATGATCTAATCTCTTTTTCGTATACACTTTTAAATAGGTTAAAATCCTTTTTATAACCTACGGTGTTTAGGTTAGCCAAATTGTTGGAAATAGAGTTCAATTCAGCAAAAGAGTTGAGCATACCAGCCGTTGCATTGTATATTCCTTTCATTTTATTTCCCCCTGTGGTGGATGGTTCTAATTTACTTGTACTTTGTTTAATAATTCTATGTCTTCTAACAAAATTCCTGTACCTTTTGCACAAACAAGATGTGGCTCTTCCGGAATATATGTTCTTACGCCAGTTTGCTCTGATATTAATTTATCCAATCCTCTTAGTCTTGCTACTCCTCCTACTACTATAAGTCCATTTTGCATTATATCCGCAGCTAATTCTGGAGGAGTTTTTTCTAAAATATTTTTTATTTTATTAATTATTTCATTCAATATTGGTTTGATTGCATAGAAAATATCGTCCGAAGTTAGTTTTAAATTTGAAGGAAGTCCTGTTTTGATATTCTGACCTTTAACTTCCATTTCAAGATTTTCTTCTTGAGAAAAAGCCTTGCCTATGTCTATTTTTAACCTTTCAGCGGTAGTTTCACCGATCAAGAATTTATATCTTCTTTTAGTATATTTAATTATTTCTTGATCCATGGCTTCGCCTGCAACTTTTATCGTTTCACTTATGACACAACCTCCTAAACTCAAAATTGCTAAGTCGGTTGTACCCCCTCCTATATCAATGACCATGTGTCCGTTAGGTTCTGTTATATCTATTCCACTGCCTATAGCGGCGGCTAAAGGTTCGCTTATAAGAAATACTTTAGAAGCTCCAATCCTACTCCCCGCCTCTTTAACCGCCCTTCTTTCAACGTCTGTAGTTAAAGCAGGTATCCCTATGATTAATCGTGGTTTGTACATATTAAAACCTTTGGATTTGGCTTTTTTGACAAAATATCTCAACACTTCCTCGATGATACTGGGATCTGTAATAACCCCATCCTGTACAGGCCTAATAATTTGTATTTGACTGGGAGTTTTCCCAACCATATCTTTTGCTTCTTTTCCTATTGCTAACAACTTTTTTTTACTTTTATCAACTGCTACCACTGAAGGTTCTTCAAGGATAATCCCTTGACCACGTTGATATACTACAAAGGTTGCAGTTCCTAAATCTATTCCTAAATCGGATTTTGCCATAATTTACCTCCTGTTTTTTCTTTAAAGGGATTTTAGAAACTCTTTCGTCATTATACATTAAGGGGCTACGCCCCTTAAAAACCCCCGAATTCAAAAATCAAAGCTTATTATAAAAACCGTTTTGCACAAATCTGCAAAATGTGCCTGGCGGGAGTCGAACCCGCATCTTTGGATCCGGAGTCCAACGCTTTATCCGTTAGGCTACAGGCACATCAATTCATTAAAATTAATATTTACTTGAATTTTTTCTCTGTTTTCTTTATTTGTTATGATTAAATCATAATAATCTTTTAGGTCTGACATCAAAGTGGTACTTTCGAATCCTTTTTTGTAGTAGTACCAAAATACCCAAGGGTCTTTTGCAAAGATAGAAAAATTTTCCAACTCATTATTAATAGGAACATCCCAGATCAAAATATCTTTGTAACATGAAAAATCTTTTTTTAGATTATAAACTTCTTTTTCTACTAAGGCAATGGCATTTTCAGGGCTCTGAATAAAATTGGATAGAATGAGTACACTACTATTCTGGTCTTTGGTCCTTTTTACTTTTTTATAACTAACTTGTCCTCTAACCTCGCTATACAAAGAGGAAGTGGTCAATCTTTCATCTACAAAGTAAATTTTGCATCCTATCTTTTCTTTTATCTTTATAGCTTCATCTATACTCAAAAAACTCTGTTTTGAATATCTCCCAGACATGGAAATTGGTAATCCAAACACGATTAAATCGTCGTGGCTTAAATCCAATGAAACCAAGAATTCTAAGAGTTTTTCAGACTTTATTGTCTCTTTTGGCAATGGAATATTTACATCTTGTTTTAAAATAGCTATCCCACAATTACTCGTCCCATAATCGATTCCATAAACTTTTAAGTTCTTAATAACTCCCATACGATATCTTTCTCCAATTTGACTAAATCATATTTAACTCCATTTTTATCTAATATAAAAATGGCTTTTTCTTTATCTTTAGAGGAAAGGCATAAGACTGGCGCACACGCTTGTAACACAGTTTTTGGGGGAGGAAAGATCTTACAAAAAACGCCGTTCTTCGTTAACATCTCTTTTATTTCTATTATTTGATAATTTTCATTTAGCAAAACCAAATCAAGATCTAACGTTGTTCTCAAATTTTTACTCATTTTATAAACTTCTTGCTCCTTCTTTAGGATTACCTTTCAAGAACTCAATTAATTCTCTTGTGTCTAAATTTTCATAGAAATTTATGGAATTTTTCAATATCCAATTATCTAATATATTTTCCTTAAAATTGGAACTTTCACGTAAATCCTTTAGATTAAAATTATTCAATATTTCTACTTCTTCTTCATTCACCTTTATCAACCCTGCATCTTCCATCACGTTTAAAACGGTCTCTGATAACGATTTATCACCCTTCAAAAGAGAATTTTGTATCTCCTCTACTTTGTAATGACCGTCGGCTATAAAATCATAGACTAGTTTTAATACTTTGAAAGATGGATATTTTCTTGAATACTCGTAAAGTAATTTAACTTTGAACCGATTATTGTAAGCCAATATGATAGTTGTTCTTTGAGTTTTTTTCATCCATGTAGAAACCAGGTCTAAAAGCTCTATGTCCGTCTTTGGAACATCCACAATAATCAAAATTGGAGAAAATTGTTTAACCTCAAACGCTATACCGTTGTTAGAAAAAGAAGTTATATAAAAATTAGCTTTTTCATTTTTAAATTTTTCTCTAGAAATAAGTTTTTCCCTAAAACTCATTGAGTGGTTGAAAAGTCTTATATCGTTCTCATCAACTTGTAATTTTTCGTCTAACAGTCTCACTAAAGATTTTTGCCTCTCATAATCGTTCAAAACCAATATTTTGCCATTTCTTTCATTTGTATAATCCTTCAAAAGTCCCAGAATATTGTTTCTTTCTCTAACCACTTCAAAACTATTATTATTAGAGAAAGATATAAGGATTTTAAATCCTGCTCTTTTTAATAATTCTTTTAGCTCTTCGCTGTAAATAGAACTAAAAATACTAATTTTAGACTTTTGAAGAGCATATTTTCTAAATTGCTGATATTCAGGAACTTTTCTCACTACCGGATGAAATAATGAATAGAAGGGTTCGTCAATAATAATTTCAGCTTGCATAGAATCAAGTAATTCACGATTTTTAATAAATTTGGGTACTGTAACGAATATCACACTATAATTAGATATAAGTTCTGGTGTAAGGATGTATTGATTGTTAAAATATAATAAATTCTCAGGAAAATAAGTGTTTATTATCTTATATATATGTTCCAATAAACTATTTGTTGCAGAAACAATTATCAACTTTTGATGCTCTTCTAATGATAACTGAACTTTTTTCAGTAAAGAATCGTTTTTGATCTTACTCGGAAGAAACATCGCTACCTTATTTCTAGTTAAATTATCGTTTAATATTTCTATATTCATGATCTTGTTCAGCTCATCATGAAGAACATTAGATGCAAAGTTCAATTTTGCAGTTTCACCTTGTTGTATTTCCTTATTAACCATCAAATCTTGCAAGTAAAATTTAACGTAACTATTTTTTAAATTATAAGAGTTCTCTATTCTAAAGGTACCCACAAGATCTGTAAATAGGTCTTTTTTACTATTCTCTGTTAGCTCGCTTAATCTGTATCCCAAATCGTAACCTAAAATATCTATGATTAAGGAATCTTTATTGAGCGTTCCTGAAAAACTTTGAGAACCGTTACGAAAGAATCTTATGTTTTCTAATTTAGCGTTTTTTATCAAAAAAACTGGTTCTTGATTCCCATACCCAAAAGGTTCTAACTTGTTTATATCTTCAAACATCGTTTCCCATATTCCTTCTATTTCCATATCCACATCAATTTGAGACGTTAATTTTTTATCTCCATATAACTCCTTGTAAACCTCGTTAATCTCCTTTCTCAAAGCTTCTATATTTTTAGAAAGAATGGAAAAACCTGCAGCAAACTTATGACCGCCGAACTCTTCAAAAATCCCTCTTTCATTGACTTTGAGAAGGAGCTCCATTAAATCTATGCCCTGAGGACTTCTTCCTGAACCTTTACCCATTTCTTGATTTTTTGATATCATCAAAACGGGTTTATTGAATTGATTTGATAGTTTGGAAGCCACTATCCCAAGAACTCCCATATGCCAGTCTTCGCCGCTTAATACCAATACCGGATCCTTTTTGTATTCAGGGTACAAATCTAACAAACTTAAAGAGTACAGATAGATTTCCTTTTCAGTACTTTGTCTTTTTGAATTTAGTCGGAGTAATTCTGAAACCGCCTTTTTTAATTTTTCTTCATCTTTCTCAATCAACAAATTAAACGCAGACCTTGCGTCTGACATTCTTCCAGCAGCGTTTATCTTCGGAGCAACTTTAAAAGTGATGGTGCGCGAATTTATCTCAGAATCAACTATTTTCAATTCATCGAGCAAATATTTTAAGCCTTTGGTTGGATTAGTCTTTAACTTGTTCAATCCTATCTTAACCAAGTATCGATTTTCCGAAGTTATCGATACTATGTCAGCAATAGTACCCACTGCCACCAGATCTATATATTCAAAGGGGTCTAAAGAATTATCGTAACTTTTGTATAAGGCTTGTAGCAATTTAAAAGTTACGCCTACTCCTGCCAGGTCTTTGAAAGGATATTTGTCATCTTCCCTCTTTGGATTCAATATTGCATCAGCTTTTGGGAGATTTTCTTGGGGTAAATGATGATCGGTAACTATAACTTTCATTCCAAGACTTTTCGCATATTCAATTTCTTGTATGGATGTTGTACCACAATCAACAGTAATAATATTATTATAATTTTTGCTTTTTAACTCTTCTATAGCTTTAACGTTTAGGCTGTAACCTTCTTCTATTCTAGATGGAATGTAAGAAGTTACATCGTAACCTATTTTTTTTAAGCCAAGATACAAAACTGAAGTTGCAGTTACCCCATCAACGTCGTAATCACCGAAGATCGCCACTTTTTCCTTTTTTTCTTTAATTTGTTTGAGAATTTCTACGGCTTTTGACATATCCTTCATCAAATAAGGGTCAAAGCTTTCCAATTCTAAATGGTTCAAAAACTTATCTCCCTCTTCGGGTGTTTCAATATTTCTAGATACTAATAATTTTGCCAAAAAGTCGGAAATTCCCAAAGCACTAGATAAGGTTTTTGCAACTTTATCTTTTTGTTGATAATAAGAAGCCTTTGGGTCCCAAAAAACCTTCCATTTACTCTCCATATTAAATTTCTCCCTTCTCTTATTTTTTTCTTTATAAATATTATACATTATTAGTACTAAAATATTAAAGAAAGATTTGTAAAGATTCAAAAAAGCTAAATTGTTGTATAATATTGAAGACTAGATGAATCCAATTAGAAGAGGTGCAAGTTAAGTGAAAAATATATTATTGATAATTCTTCTTTCTACTCTATCTATTTTTTCATGGGCTTTAACTCTCGAAGAAATAGAAAATCTTTCAAAAAACCCTGCAACTCTGGAATTGTCATGGGAATATTTTTTAGAGTACATTATAGAAAATCCCAGTGATGCTAGAATTACAGATACAGGTTCATTGATATCAGCTAAAATCTCTTTGTTTAACAAATATAGAAATTATAATTTTGCCAACTTTATTATTTCTGAAGACTTAAAAAATTTTTGCATTAACTTGGGAGTAATAGGCACCAATTTTTCCATTCCAGAAGATGATACCAATAAAATTTTATTCATCTTTCCTGAAATTGTCCCTATTTTGAATAACATATTTAACACAGGGAATTTTGAAGAATCTTATTATAAATATTTGTATAAATTAGAAGGATTGAAAGAACATTTACAAGTAAATTCCTATGAAACCTTCATCAAAACAACTATAAGTAATTCTCTTTCTTCTCCAATTTATTTCGATGAAGACCTTGAAAGATTCATTGAAGTTTTTGTACCAGCTAATAATTATATCTTGTTTGAAAAGCTTATTTCTGAATCCAAATATCTAGTCGATGAAGATAAGTACCTAGGAGCATATAAACTACTGACATTTTTAAACAAACACAACTCAATAAATGAATCTATAGTTACATATTCTCAACTTAAAAATTATTTTTCTTTGAAACAGAAATTAACTTCATTAAACGACCAGGTTTTCTTTGTCGAAAAACAAGAACTGTCTTCTTTTATATCTGAAGTGTACAAAGTTGGAGAGGATTTAAAGGCACTTACTATAGAAAAAAATTTACTTTACAACATATTTTTGCCGTTATTAAAAGCTTTGAATTCTAAATTAGAAAATATACAAGAAAAAGTACCTGTCGTTGATGAAAACTTTGAAAACTTGTCATTCTCTTTCAACGAACAAATAAATGCCGAGATTTTGAAATTGCAAATGCATATTACGAGAATAGAAAACTTGCCCATTGTGGTAGAAAGTGACAAAGCAACTTTGGTAGAACAACCAACAGACTCACAAGAAGCATCAGCAAGAAGAATCTTTGTTTATTTTTTGCTTTCCATTTTAGGTACCTTTATTGTAATTTTCTTGTATTTTGAATTGTACCCCTCTTATTCAAAAATCAACTTTTTATGTACATTGAAATTAGGGAGATATGCTGCTCATTTGGCGGAAAAACTCATTTTAAAAAATCCGGAAGATTACAAGGCGTTTCTAATTTTGGCAAAATCATATGAAGTTGCAGGGAAGTATAACGCATCAATCAACGCATACAAAACTGCCTTAAAATTAAAAGACAAAACAAAAGAAGGTGAATAAGTTGAATTTTTTAGTAATTTCAACTACTCTAAAAAATATACTCGTTGTATTAAAAGATGAAAAGAATAATATTTATTCAAGGACTTTGACTGAGAATAAATCCGGTAATTACCTTGCTAACGCGATCAAGGAAGTAGCAGAAGAATCAAAAACAAATATAAAAAATATAGATGAATTTGGTATAGATATAGGTCCCGGATCTTTCACCGGGATCAGAGTAGCTATTTCTACTTTACAAGGGCTTTTAATAGATAACCCAGAAAAAGAAGTTTATACCTTTTTCTCTTCTGATGTTTTGTACCGTTCCGCTGTGAATAACAATCCCAATCTTAAGGAAAAAAAGTTGGCTGTCTTGAAAAGAGCCCGAGAAAATGCCGCATATGCATCTATATACGAAAACGGGAAAAGAACCTTTGGCCCACAAATGGTCTTTGGAGAGTTTTTAAGAGATTCTATGAACCACTGTATTTTGATAAATGAAGAAGCAGAATATTTTAAAAACAAATACAAACTGGAAAATGAAGTACTTTATTCAAACATTGATGAAAAGTCTCTAATTGAAGAAGTTATCAAAGGAAAGAGAGTAAAAATAAAAAACTTGGAACCTCTTTATCTTCAAAAACCTTTAGCGGTTGAAAATTTAGAAAAGCAAAAAAACAAAATAGGTCAATGATGAATATCTGTTTGCCTATTTTGTTTTAAAATCCTTATCTAAAATAATATGCAATGAGAAACCTACAAAATAACTCAAACTGTAAAGTATGTTTATAGGGGTTCTATATTTTATATTAAGTAAGTAAATAAGGAAAGAGAGTATACCACCAGTTAAAAATGAATGCCACAATCCTCTATGTTTCGATAGTTTGTTAAAAAGTATCCCTAAAAGTAATCCAACTAAAGTGCCTAAAACTATTATAATAAAATTAGAAAGGTTATAAGGAAAAGGTAGATATTCTTTATACAAGAAATCATATTCAAAGAGATAGTATACACTTCCAAAAATTAAAAACAACCTCAATAATCTGTTTATAAAAGAGTTTTGGTGGTCAATATCTGGGAAATCACTCCCAACAACAAAGAGAAAATAGGAAATCACGATTTCACTGGAAACATAATAAACCTCGTAAAACAAATGACTATAAACAAAATTGAACACTAAAAAAAATACAGGAAATCCAAAAATACCGCTTAATATGTGAGTTTTAAAATTAGGCATTGTTTATATCTCTTATCTGCTCCTTTTCATCAAAAGCTAACACTTCTATAGGGAGTCTTTTAGTCCAAACTTCTATAATCCCGCCATTTTTAATATCTTTATAAAAAAGGAGTTTTGGATCAAAAAAACTAATCGTTTTAGAAAGTGTTTTAAAAATCGGCCTATTGTATTTTTTTAGTTGATTTAATGTTTTGGTAGTCAACTTATCTACTATTAAAGAATTGGCTCCTCCTTCAAACAGAAAATCAAAATAATCAGATATTTCTGTGATATTGATACTTTTTATCTCACCGTGGGCTAAATTAAAAGTTCCACAAGTGACAAATTCCCCGACAAATTTGTATAAAGGAACCCCTTCCAATTGATAATACTTTTCAAACCTTTTTAGAGCCTCAGGGGTAACAAATATAATTTTTCCCGTATACAAAACATTGTCTCCATTTTTTAACTTTTTCAACGCATCTAAAGAAACGGGATAATTTATGTTAAGCAAAACAAATTAGCCTCCTTATTGTTTTCCTACCACTTAATTGTACTCAGTTAAGAACACGTTGGCTTCCAAATATCAGATTTTAGTCGTATTTACTGACTATTTCGTACGTTAACGTTTTAAGAGAAATAACAAAATCTACATTCTCAATAACCACACGATCATCAGAGTTCAAAGTTACTGGGGCAAAATTCAATATACCTTTTACACCGGCTTCTATTAATATATTTGCAACCTCTTGAGCCACATTTGACGGAACAGTTAATATTGCAATTTCAAAATCAAGCTCATCGTTTTTATTTTTTAGTTCTTTGATATGTTTTATTGGAATACCAGGTAACAAAATAGAATTGATTTTCCTTTTGTCAACATCGTACGCCGCAACTATTTTAAACTTGTATTTTTCTAATTCTGGATAATGAGAAATAGCTCTGCCCAGGTTTCCTACTCCGATAATTGCAACATTCCAAACTCTTTCTGTTCCTAAAATCTTATGAATCTTTAAACACAGATTTTCTACATCGTAGCCTACGCCCCTCTTTCCAAACTCACCGAAATAAGACAGATCTTTTCTAACTTGAGAAGCCTTTATGTTGAGAGCCTCTGCAATCTCATGAGAAGAGGTCTTCGGTATCCCTTCCTCGCGTAACTCCCTTAAAAATCTGTTGTACATGGCTAATCTTTTTATTGTAGGTTTAGGCACTTTTGGTGATTTCATATTTACGAAAAAGTTCTCACCAACGTATTAATAACTCGCTCATATAATGTGGTGAAAAACTTTTTTCACCTCCTATTTGATATTTCTTATTTGACAACTATGTTTATAATCTTTTTTGGAACATAAATGATCTTTTGTATCTTTTTACCAGAGATATATTTTTGAACTTTGTCATCTTCTAAGGCATAACTTTTTACTTCATCTTCGTTTAAACTAACATCAACCGTTATCTGAGCTCTCAATTTCCCATTTATTTGTACGGCTAGCGTAATTTCTTCGGCCTTTAACGCATTTTTATCGATCTCAGGCCAACTTGCTTTAAATATGAACTCATCTTTTCCAAAATTCTTCCATAATTCTTCGCTTATATGAGGGGCAATAGGAGATAACATCAATACAAAATCTTCAGAAAATTCTTTTAGTAAGTTGAGGTTCCAATCTTTATCGTCCGTGTTATTTAGATATGAGTTTAATTCATTCAAAAGTTCCATAAGGGAACTTACAGCAGTGTTAAATTGAAAATTGCCTTCTATATCGCTCGTGATTTTCTCAATAGTTTGATGCAACTTTCTTCTTAAATCCTTTTCAGATTTATTTTTCAAAGGATAATTTGGCTTATTTTCAAGATGAATTATCTTGTCCTGTATTTTCATGTACGTATTCCAAACCTTATTCAAGAATCTATATGTCCCTTCTATGCCTGAATCATTCCATTCTGCATCCCTTTCGGGAGGAGCCATAAAAAGAATGTAAGTTCTCAAGGCATCAGTGCCATATTTTTCTATCATTTCTTCAGGAGACACAACGTTACCTTTTGATTTAGACATCTTAGCCCCGTTCCTGTATATCATACCCTGAGTAAAAAGATTTTTGAATGGTTCATCAAAACTAACATAGCCAAGATCTTTCAGAACTTTGGTAATGAACCTTGAATAAAGTAAGTGTAATATTGCATGTTCCACTCCACCTATATACTGATCTACAGGTAACCAATTATCTACATCTTCTTTATTGAAAGGTTTGTCTTCTAGCTTTGGATTCACATATCTCAAATAATACCAGGAGCTATCCACAAAGGTATCCATTGTATCAACTTCTCTTTTGGCTTTTCCACCACATTTTGGACATGTTGTTTCTTTAAAATCGGGATGATCGATCAAAGGACTTTTGCCGGTTGGCTCAAACGCGACATCTCTAGGAAGTTTTACGGGCAAATCCTTTTCAGGCACAGGAACTACCCCACATTTTTCACAATATACAACGGGAATAGGAGCTCCCCAGTACCTTTGCCTTGATATAAGCCAATCTCTCAATTTGTACTGAGTGACAACTTTTCCGATCTTTTTGTCTTCTAACCATTGAGAGACTTCCCTAATTGCTGTTTGATTATCTAACCCTGTAAATTCTCCAGAATTTACCAAAACCCCTTCACCAATGTAGGCTTTTTCTAGATTTTCTTCAGTCAACTCGTCACCTTCCGGCATAATAACAATTCTTATTGGAAGATCGTATTTTTTCGCGAATTCAAAGTCTCTTTGATCATGTGCGGGAACAGCCATAATCGCTCCGGTACCATATTCATACAAAATATAATTCGCTACGTAAATAGGAATCTTTTCTCCATTCACAGGATTTATTGCGTAACTTCCAGTGAAAACACCTTCCTTTTCAGCTCCCTCAGCGGTTCTTTTAAACCTATCTTGCAAACTTACTCTTTGCAAAAATTGATTTACTTTCTCACTATTTTCTGGAGTTGTTAACTCCTCTACAAGAGGTGATTCGGGAGCTAATGCCATGAAGGTAACCCCCCACAAGGTATCAGGCCTGGTAGTGAAAACTCTCAAGCTTCCTTTGCCATTATCAAGGTTAAATTCTACTTCTGCTCCTACACTTTTACCTATCCAATTTTTCTGCATTATTTTGACATTCTCAGGCCATCCACTCAATTTTTCCAAATCATACAGTAACTTTTCAGCGTAGTCTGTTATTTTGAAATACCATTGTTCTAATTGTTTTATTTCCACAACGGTTCCGCATCTTTCACATTTTCCGTTAACAACCTGTTCATTCGCAAGAACGGTTTTGCAGTTTGGACACCAATTAACAGGTGCTTTTTTCTTGTAAGCCAATCCATTTTTATACAATTGTAAAAAAATCCATTGTGTCCATTTGTAATAATCTTCCTTACACGTTATAACTTCTCTTTCCCAATTATAGCTAATACCTAACTTTTTAATTTGATTTCTGATGATATTGATGTTTTGCATAGTCCAATCTTCAGGATGAATGTTCCCCTTTTCTATCGCAGCATTTTCTGCAGGCAACCCAAACGCATCAAAACCAAATGGATGCATGACATTGTACCCTCTCATCCTTTTGTACCTAGCTATAACGTCGCCAATAACATAGTTTTTTACATGACCAACATGTAGCGTCCCCGAAGGGTAAGGAAACATTACCAAATCATAATATTTTTTATGGTACTCTTCATTCGACACTTTAAAAGCATCTTTTTCTTGCCAGTTTCTTTGCCATTTTCTCTCTATCTCTTGTGGGTTGTAAGTTTTTTCCATCTATAGTCATTCCTCCAATGCTATCTATGATTTCTCTTTTGTTAATTATACCACAATTGACTATTTTCCTGTAACCGTTGGAATATAGAGGTTTAAATCTTCCATTATGTTTGAAATTTCTTTATCGGGATGTTTGATAAGTCTGTATTGACCAGGTTCTTTTATCAAAAAAAAGGTATTTTCAGGTACTCCACTCCTAAACGAAGCGTTAAAAGGAAGTGTATAGGTATATTGAGTTTCGATGGAAGGCTCTTTAAAAAAGTAAAATTTGTATGGATTCAACCCTGGTTTTAAATTTCCTTGAAAGATGTATCTACCCTCTGGATTTCTAAACGCCACCCACACATCGGAAGAACCTATAATATATATCTGAATGTAACCGGCATCTGATGGTTCATCTAAATTAGTGATAATTTTGTCCAGATCGTTTAGATTTTTTTCTAAAAAGTTGTTTGAAACTATGAATTTTTCAACCACACCATCTGGTTCAAAATATCTATTGAGATTAGTGATCTCTTTTTCTTGAGTCTCCAATTTTTCATTGACTGTTGAATTTAATCGATTGAATTGACTTTGCAGATCCCTCCTAAGTTCTATCACTCTAATCTCTGTGACAATGGATAAAACTATTGCTACTAAACTTACCACAAAGATAGTTATCTTAAATTTCATACTTACCTCCAAACATCTCCGCTATATTATTGTATTCTTCTATATTTCTTGCGAAAACTTTTTTTATCTTCTGGATGGTGTTATCGACCTTTTTTGTATTTATTTTCATTTTATCCCCTATTTCTTGATATGAGTATCCATCTATCCATAATTCAACAATCTCCCTTTCGTTGCACTCGAGTTGTTCAAGACTCTTTGATAAAAAGTATTCCTGGAGAAAATCCTTCTTTTCAGAATCAACGCTTTCTATATAATAATCGGCATTTTCTGTAAATTCGTCGTCTGTGTTTTCCATACTTACAGCTTCTGTTAAAACTTTATGCTTATTTCTGTTCAAGTAGGTGACAAAAGACTTAATCTCTGAAGAGATATTCATATAGGCAAAGCTTGAAAATTTAGCGTTTGCATCTTTTCTGAAATTATATACCGCTTGAATTAAACCTACCAAACCTATTTGTAAAAAGTCTTCGAATTCCAGCCATGTACCATAATACTTTCCAACAATAGATTTCACCATAGGTTCAAACTTTTCAAGAATTATGCCCAGGGCTTGGTTGTCCCCTATTTGTGCAAGTTCTATAAGTTTATCCAAATTCATTCCCCTTAGCCTATAGATATGCCTACTCATATTGCTCCTCACAGTTACTAGATATTTACTATCTTTAAACAATCTGAAAGTTTTATAGATAGAGTCCTTTTGCCTAGTTCATTACAAAATTTAACTCTATTGATTCTTTTCTATTATACTACATTCATCAAGATACTTACAAAAAAAGGGCGCTAAGCGCCCTTTTTTATGTTTGTTTAAACCATTGTTTTTAAAACCCTATGGCGAAACTGGATTTGAATGTAAAGCCGTTCAAATCAAAAATTTTTTCAAGATCCTTTGCAGTAAGAGATAACTCCGTTCTACTTTCAACAATTCTGCTATTTATCCCAAAACCTAAAAATGTGTTCCAGTAACCATAATAATTTTCAACACCAACTGACAAGGGTATAAAATTGAAAAGAGAAGTTTTAGCTTGTACACCCCAGTCGATCTTTTGATTATCCACATAGAACTCTCCGTATGGAATAATATCAAGGAAGACTACCGGTATCCTAAAAAATCCTGTAACACTCATGGGATATAAATATTCTTCATCTACGAGAACTTCCGTAGGTGTTGAACTATCGGAATCTTCATCATCTTCACCCAAAACACTAATTGTTTCTTGATAAGAAATCTTGTAAGAAATCTTTGCAGGTTTAACCATTATATTTTTTACCGCGATTCCCACAACAGGATTTTTAATCTCTCCAAAGGTTACACCTGCATCTATGGAATGTCCTGCATCGGTTAAAAATTTATCTGTTATGGTGTTAAACGTTATACTGTCAAGCTCATCACTGTTAAAAGGAGAGTACAAATCAACATTCATGTTCAACTCCGCCGTTGTTGTTCCTTCCACTGTATCTGTAGAAAATACGTATCCAATATTTGTATTTGATTCTTTGGTATAGACTATGGGCAAGAATAAGTTGTAAACCAACCCAACCGACATACCATCAAAATTATAAGAAGCGTACGCACCTGCTTTAAAAGATGAATCTAAGTTAAACACCATCGTACCTTCGTCAGGTGTATCTATTTCATTACCATTGGCGATAAGATCTATCAAATCGTTTGGTACCGTCAAATCGCTTTTTAAATCCCCATTGAGTACAACCCCAACACCCAAATCAAAGATATTTACTACTAAGTGACCTTCAACATTATCATTGGTTATAAAGAATAAATCATCCGCTCCTAAGGAGGCATATATATCGTCGAAATCAACGGTAAACTTTGTAGCGGTCAACATGGGTAAAAGGTCTGCTACTTTGTAAGCGTTTTGATAGACCATTATATCTGGAGAAAGCTCAATTTCAAAATAATTTCTTTTACCTATCGATTCTAACAAAATGGGATTCAAACTACTATCAAAAGATCTCAATCCTTCTGAAAAAATGATCAAAGAAACCGAAGAAACTATTAGCAATATTATAAACAATTTTTTCATAGTCATCCCCTCCTTTATTGTGCGCCTAAAGTAATTGGTATTGATAAGTCTGTATCAAGATCCAACCAAATGCGAAGAACTAAACTTCCACCCATATTCAATGAATAAGTTTCTGTCTCTGATTTCGGCAATTTTACGGTGAATACCAAATTGAAAGGAACCGTATCTTTTATATCTCCAATGAGGTCTGTTAAATCAAATTCAACAGTTTTACCTTCACCGTCTGTTACCACACCCGTCACAGGTTCTGATTCAGTAGGTTGGTTCTTTTCAACATCCCATCCTTGAACTTCCATCTTTAAAGGCAATCCTGTAGTGTTGTCGTAATCCATGTGAAGCTTAAATGATTCTATTCCATCAAGTATATCGTCCAAAACATCACCAGATTCTTCACCTCTGCCAAAGATATCCTCATCGCCAACTTCATCTTTATTTGTAAACAATTCTAAGTCTTGGTTTATTGTGAATTCAAAAGGAAAATCCACCAAGAGTGCTATAGTGGTCGATGCATCAGCTGAAAATCCTGCATCAAAAGTTATTGACATAGATTCTAACATCAAATCATTTTCAACATTAAAAAGATCTGCTAAGTCAGTTTTATCTCCTGATGTGATTTTTTTTGAAGTATCTCCTGAAGTTAATGTGGCTTTAACCGTTACCCCTGTTGCATTTCTTACTACAAGAGTTGCAGGAAGGGAAGCTAATTCAATATCCTCTAAGATCCCCAAATCACCACTTGAAAAAGATGCTAACGTTATGGAAGCGACTGATGTAACTAAATCGTAAGATGCGACGGGAACGAGACTAAAATCAATGGGAGATCCAGGGAGCTTAGCCAAAATTTCTCCTCCACTAAATATTTCCAAATCTACCCCATAAGTTAAGGGATTATAAGATTTGTGTGTGACGGTGGCATCTTCACCAAAACTTTCACTTAAACTACTTACAATATCTTCAGTATCCACTAAATCGGACATTAAAATGCTTTCAGTCGCAATAGGTACTTGAAGCGTGGGATCAGCTTTTATCTCAATCTCTTGAAGTGCACAGGATGTAAACAGGAACATACTTACAACTAACAACAAAAATACATAATAAAACCTTTTCATTTCTTTCACCCCCAAATTTATTTTTTTAAAATTCCGAAAAAACTGTAATTTATTTGAATCAACAAATTATACCATATTTTTCTCAAGTTTAATTCTTTTTTAAAATTTTTAAAATTAACTTGATAATACTTTCTTTCTAAATGAGAAGAAAATGCAAAATAATTTAATTTTTTTGAATACGAGCCTTAATAATAGTCGGCTATAATAAAAATACCCATCCCCCCGAAACATCATGATTGATATTTCGGCCCATCCAATGAGGACGCATCAGCGTCCTCATTGTTTTATTCTCCCCTAGTTTCATTACCTATTAAAAGTCTGATAAAAGTCTATTTTTCACCTCTTCCATACTTCCCAAGGATTTTATATTCCCAGGCTTAGGAACTTCTTTGATACTCCATGGCCCAAACTTGATCCTTTTTAATTCTATAACTTTATAACCTAAAGCTTTTATCATGAGTTTTATCTGCCTTTTTTTGCCTTCGTTTAAACTGATTTGTAAAAGGGATAGATCTTTTTGTTTTTTCAAAATTTTTACCTTGGATTTCATCGTTTTATACCCGGTTTCAAGTGTGATACCTTCTTCCAACATTTGTAATTCCTTTTTTGACGGTGAACCTTTTACCAATACCTCATAAACTTTTGTGACCTTATTTTCAGGTCTTAACAAATAATTGGCTAAATCTCCATCGTTTGTTAGAAGTAAAAGGCCGCTTGAATCGTAGTCAAGCCGGCCTACGTAAAAAACTCTTTCTTCGATCTTTCCTTTAATCAAATCATTTATTGTTTTTCTACCAAAATCATCTTTAAAGGTACACAGAATTCCCTTGGGTTTGTTCAGAAGGTAATAAACCTTATTTTCAGCTTTCTTTTGTAGATCGGAAAGACCATATTTTTTATTGTTAAATTCTATGAAATTATTTTCTTTTAATTCATACCATGGTTCTTTAACCAATTTACCGTTGACTTTCACGCCTTTTTTTAAGATGTATTCCGAGGATTGCCTTCTACTCAGAGAAATTATTTGAAGAGCCTTTTGTAACTTCATTTTTCTTCATTTCCTCCAATTTTTTCAACGTTTTATCCGGTAAGAATTCGTAAAATTTTTCTGTAAGATGGTAGTATGCACGGTTTTTCTTTTTACTTTTTTTAATTAAATCGTATTCCATTAACTTCTTTAGTTGGTAATAACTATTTTTACCTCTGATTTGTTCTATTTCAACAATCCTGCTATCTCCATTCATAAACAGTATAGCTAATACTTCGAATTGAGTTTGTGTTAACTCTAATTTTCGAGGATTTGGAAAGATCATAGATTTTATTTCTGGTTTTATTTCAAATCTGTATTTGTTGCCGTTTTTTATCAATTCCACACCGTGTTGGTCGCCCATATAATGCAATTCTATTTCTTCAAGATAGTGCCTCAATTCTTCTTCTTTTATCTTTAAACGCTTGGAAATCTCTTTGAAAGATACACCGTTAGGAGTTGAAAAAATTAATGCTTCTATCATTCGAATTTCTACATCTATTTTACTTTCAGCCATTCAAATCACTTCCAAGATTTTGCGAACTAAGTTTAATAAAGAGACCTTTTTCATATTTGAAAAAACCACGGTTTACCAAAATTAGGGAAGCTAAAAACATTACCAAAAAATTCATCTTTTTATGTTGAGAATATTCGAAAAGATCTAGAATATTAAATTCATCCTTTTTTTCTAGCATTTCTATCGCATCTTCAACACGATAAGTATCTCGGATAATTTCGAGTTTTTTTTGTTTTGTAATGTAATCATCGAAGAACTTTACTAACTGATTTTCAATGATCTCTTTTTCTATTGAAGCCTTATTCTTTACTCTAATAGTTTTTTTCTTATCTTCACCAAAATCTTTTTTTATGATCTCTTGAGCTTTTTTGATAACGTCATAATTTTCAATGGTCTCATATATGATCTCTCTATGTTTTCTAAATTCTTTATCGTTATTGGAATTTGGGAGAAGCTCTTTGGACTTCAAAAAAGTCAAATAAGATGCTAGTTCTAAAAATTCTCCTATGGAGTTTAGGTCATTGAAGTTATCGTTGACGTAATCAACGAATATATCTGAGATATAACTGACAGATATTTTTCTAACTTCAATCTTTTTTTCTTTTATTAATTCAACGAGTTTAAAAAAAGGGCCAGAAAATATGTCTAATTTTATATCAACATAGTTAAAGTTAATTATACGTTCCTCCTTACCATCTTAAATGTAAACTCTCTCTAACCTCTTGCATAGTTTGGCTGGCAACCTTTCTTGCCTTTTCGTTCCCATCTTCAGCTATTTCTATTGCATCTTCCACAGAAGTAGAAGCTAATTTATCCCAAACTGGTTCAAGTCTTTCTTTCATGTTTTTGATCAACAACTTTTTACAGTCAACACACCCGATCCCGGCTGTGGTGCAACCATTCCACACCCAATCTTTTTCATCTTGAGATTTAGTAAATGCCTTATGGTAATCCCACACGGGGCATTTTTCAGGATTACCAGGATCTGTTCTTCTTATCCTTGCTGGATCGGTCATCATGGGCAAAATTTTCTCTTTCAACTCTTTCTCGTTAGTTTCTATGTTTATAACATTACCGTAGCTTTTAGACATTTTTCTTCCATCTGTACCAGGGAGTTTCGGCACTTTGGAAATAATCGGTTGTGGTTCAGGAAATATTTCTTTGTACTTCATATTAAACTTTCTGGCGATTTCTCGCGTGAATTCCAAATGGTAAATTTGGTCTTCACCAACAGGCACACTATCCCCTTTATATATCAAAATATCTGCAGCTTGTAAAACGGGGTATCCCAAAAAGCCTAAGTTAGTTAAATCTCTAGTTGATATGTTGCTTATTTGTTCTTTATAGGTTGGTATTCTTTCCAGTCGTGAAACAGATGCTATCATGCTAAAAATTAAATAAAGTTCTGCGTGTTCTTTTATGGCTGATTGAACAAATAAAACGCTTTTTTTAGGATCCAGTCCTACAGCCACATAATGCCTTATTATATCAAAAGTAGAAGGTTGTATTATTTCAGGTGTATCATAATGAGAGGTCAAAGCATGCCAATCAGCGACGAAGAAAAAATTTTTGTCTGATTTATTTTGAATCTCTACCCAATTTTCTAAGGTCACAAAGTTTCCTATGTGTAATTTACCTGTAGCTCTCATTCCACTTAGAACGGTCATCTCTTACCTCCGTTTATTATTTATTTTTTGGGGTCTTTAGCTATTATAGCATACAATTTTTGCCAAGGTAATTTAAAATTATATAAAAAGGTTATTCTTTTTATAATTTTTAAGGTATTTCCTTTAGGATACAACAACTTCCATAAAGAACTAATTAAATGAATCAATAGTATGACCAAATTATTCGTTAAAGTTTTCTTAAGATAAGTCGATAATGAATAGGTAAGAAAGAATGTAAAGGAAGTGAAGACTATGGATAGCAATCCTTATGTTGGTACTTTTCAATTAACCGGCGCCGTTTCCGGAATGGATACACAAGCAATGGTGCAAAAATTAATGGAAGTAGAACAACAACCTTTAAATAGAACTCAAGAAAAATTTAATACCCTAACCTACAAACAAAATCTTTGGATGGAAGTTGACAACAAATTGGAGGATTTTTATGATTATTTGATCACTTTCAAATTGAAGAGTAATTTGATCCCAAAAAGTGCCACTTCTTCCGACGAAAGTGTACTAACCGCTACAGCTCCTGCAGATGCCGATAATTCAACTTTTTACCTGAAAGTTAATTCTTTGGCTTCTCCTACCGTTCTTTTGGGGGAAAATATTGATTCAACGATTAAAAAAAGTTCAACGATAGGGGATGTTATAGGTACAACAGGTGATTCAACTTTTACCATCACAAAAGGAACTAATTCTGATACTATAACTGTTTCAGACAGTGAAACAATACAAAACCTCATAGACAAAATAAATGCTTCAATCTTGGGAGTAGAAGCAAAATTTGACGATGCGAACGGTAAATTTTTTATAGTCAACAAAGAAAATGGGAGTATTGATATCAGTGTATCTGCCACTTCGGGTTCTAATGGTGAAACCTTAATTACGGCACTGAATTTAAACGGAACAGCTACAGCAGACAGTGATAATACCGTTATGACCCTGGGAAGTTTGGGACAGGTTGAATTGTCTTTTGATGGAAGTACAACTATCACCACTTATGACAACTTGACAGAAAACACTTTGAACATTTTCGGTACAACAATCGATTTAAAATCAACCTCTAGTGGTTACGTAAAAGTTTCTATAGAACAAGACATAGATAAGAGTGTTGAAAGTATAAAAGAATTTGTCGATAAGTACAACGAAACGATTACTTATGTATACGATTTATTGCATGAAGACCAAGTTACCGATAAACCTACAGAAGAGATGACAGAAGAGGATTATATGAAAGGGATGCTAAAAGGAGATAATAACCTAGAGAAAATATTTTATAATTTAAGAAATATGGTTTACTCACCTGTAGATATAGAACAGTCTGGTTCTCAATATAATGCGCTTTTTGATATTGGCATAACCTCAGGAGATTTAGGGGCTGGTTATGAGAATACAATGAAAGGACTATTGAGCGTCGATGAAGATAAACTTAGAGAGGCTTTGAATACTAATGCTGAAGATGTTTGGAAGTTGTTTGCAACAAACGATACAACTAATAAAGAATATGGTTACGCTCAATCTGTTCAGAATTATTTGTATGAAGTAACTAAGTTCAATGGCTATATAGATCAAATTGCCGGAACGAACGGCACCATAGGTAACGAGATGAGACGACTAGCAAATGAAATGACCAACCTATTAGACAGGCTTCAAAGAAAAGAAGCACAATATTATGCCCAGTTCTCAGCTATGGAACAAGCCATTCAACAATTGAACGCACAAGGATTGTACATACAAAACGCTTTTTCTAACCAATAGATAAATCAATAACCGGTACTGTTTTAAAACAGTACCGGTTATTTTATTTTTACTATTTTTATTTTTTTACCCGACAGATTTTTCTTGTGCAGCTTCAGCTTCTTTTTCAGGTTGAACAACTTCGTAATTTTGATCCGCGTACAACTTCAAACCTGTTCCTGCTGGGATAGGTTGTCCTACTATCACGTTTTCTTTTAATCCTTTCAACCTATCTACTTTACCTTCTATAGCTGCCTCTGTTAGTATTTGTACAGTTTGCTGGAATGAAGCAGCTGAAAGCCATCCTTCCCTTTCTAAAGAAGCCTTTGTGATTCTTAACAACCTACGTTCATATTTTATCGTATCTTTTGGATTTATAAGATATTTTTTGGATGTGCCTACTAGATGAGTTTTACCCTCTTCAGTTGTAATCTCTTTATATTCTTCATATACTTCAATCTCTTTAATGTTTGTTTCGATAATTTGGTTTAAAATTTCTTCAGTTATCTCTGTTCCTTGTTCAAAGATCTTATCTTCTTCCTCTTCTTCATCCTCGGCAGGAATTATAACCCTCTTTGCCAATTTTTTACCAACTACTAATTCTCTGTTTTCTGTTATATAGGAGTTTTCTTCCAATATTTCCTCGTTGATTTTCTGCACCTTACCATAACTTACTAAATCTCCCGGCATGAAGTCGGTATCTCCACCGTCTATAATTTCCACTTTGTTGATCATCTGTCTAATTATTATTTCAAAGTGTTTATCATGTATGTCAACACCTTGTTCAGCATATATTTTCTTTATTTCACTTAGCAAATAATTTGCCAAAGGTCCTACTCCCAATTCTTTGAGTATATTTCTGGGTTTTATATTCCCGGTTGTTAACCTTTGACCCGCTAGTACTTTATCTCCTTCTTCTACAACTGCTTTCGTCCTATAATCAGCTTCATAACTTTCCAATTCTCCATCTGAATTTTCGATTATTATCTTTAATCTTCTTCCTCTCTTGTTTTCAGTATCTCTTTCAATGGCTCTTACTATGCCTTTTGTCTTCGAAAATTCACCTTCAGGTCCTTTTGTCTTTTTTCTTGCTTCAAACAATTCTTCAGCTCTTGGTAACCCTTGGGTTATATCCGAAGTAGTGGCTATACCACCAGTATGGAATGTTCTCATAGTTAACTGCGTACCTGGTTCACCTATGGATTGTGCAGCAATTATTCCTACAGCTTCTCCTCTATTGACTAATTTGTAATTCGAAAGATCCATTCCATAACACTTTGCACAAAGACCATTTTCAGACTCGCATGTAAGAGGCGATCTTATGAAAATAGATGGCCTAACAGTAACCGTTTTTATGCCATGTTTTTCGAGAACTTTAGAAACCTTTAAGTCTATTCTTTCTTGGTATTTAAGCAAAGTAACTGTTTTTCCATCAATTTCAACTTTAAGATCTTCTCCAGAGTAAACGTAGTCTACTGCAGTATATTCTTTAACATCTAATTTTTGTATGCCGTGCAAGAATGCTTCTTCTATGGCTTCTTCTGTGATTTCTTCACCTTTTTTGATTAATACCTTACCTTCTACTTGCACATCTTCTAATGATTCTAAGTAGGAATCTTTTGGCATATCTTCAATTTTTATCGTTTTTTCCTTCGATACAGGAATTTCTTTTACATAATTTGCCAAGAATTGGGCGTCTTTCTCTTTTAAGATTATTCCTCTTTCATATTTTTTATCTGCTTGGGGATTAAAAATTACTTCCTTTGTTTCAGGATCCAAAACATCTTTAGCTAAAACTCTACCAAATAAGAAGTCTGAAAGATTTTCAATTTTTGAATCGTCAGCCCAAAGCTCTCTTGCTTCAATACCTTTATCTGTTCCACAATCTTCTTCTGTGATAGTTATGCTTTGAGCAACATCTACGAGTCTTCTAGTTAAGTAACCCGCTGTCGATGTTCTTAAAGCTGTATCAGCTGATCCCTTTCTTGAACCGTGTGTTGAGGTAAAAAATTCTAATTCTGATAACCCATTTTTAAAGTTTGAAGTGATAGGAACTTCAATTATTTTTCCAGATGGATCAGCCATCAATCCTCTCATACCTGCTAATTGTTTCAATTGATCTATGTTACCCCTTGCACCAGATTCGATCATCATCCAAATTGGATTGAAAGTGTATTTTCTATACGTTTTCGCTGTTTCTTCTGTAACTTTGGCAGTGGCGCTTTCCCAAATCTTAATTATTTCTTTGTATCTTTCATTATCCGTCAAATAACCTTCTTCATAAAGCGATTCGATTCTGAGAACTTCTCCTTTAGATTCTTCTATTAATTCCTCCCTTTTAGGAGAAACTAATACATCACGTATAGATATGGTTAATCCAGATAATGTTGCATAATGGAAACCAAAATCTTTAATACTATCTAAAAGATCCGCGGTTCTATCTATTCCATGTTTTTCAAAAGTGTTAAATATCAGCTCTTTTAGATTCTTTTTATCCATTTTTTGTGTATAGTCTCTTAAATCCTCAGGTACTTCTTCGTTAAAAATTATTTTTCCGATAGTCGTTTTAAGGATACTACCATCTTTATATCTAAACGCAACTGGTTCATGAAGGGGTAAATCAGATTTTTTCCATATCAATTTTCCATCTTGAAGATATATATCTGAATCCACTATTTTTAGGTATTCATAAGCATATGTAGCTTCCAAATCTTCGGAGAATATGTGTTTTACATACCCATTCTTTCCCAATTCAGAAACTTTGGTAGGCACCTTTAGATTTTTGAACTTCTCATCTTCATGCATGGTTAAATAATACGCACCAGCAATTATATCTTTTCCTGGCATCGACAATGGTTTGCCGTTCGCAGGCGAGATAATATTATATCTTGATAACATTAAAAATTTTGACTCTGCTTGGGCTATATTGGAAAGGGGAATATGTATAGCCATTTGATCACCGTCAAAATCAGCATTAAACGGTGGACAAACCAAAGGATGTAACCTTATGGCGTTTCCTTCTATTAGTTTTGGAATAAAAGCTTGAATAGATACCCTATGTAGGGTAGGTGCCCTGTTTAGGAGAACAGGATGCCCTTTTATAACCTCTTCCAAAACTTCCCAAGCCTCAGGCATTTCCTTTTCTATTATAGTTTTTTTGAATTTTCTGGCACTTTTACTTGCCACGTTTGAATCTCTTAACAGCTCTGCAAGAACGAAAGGTTTAAATAGTTCTAAAGCCATCTTTTTTGGTAATCCACATTCATGAATCTTAAGATCAGGTCCAACAGCGATTACAGCTCTACCGGAGTAATCAACCCTTTTACCTAAAAGGTTCCTTCTAAATCTACCTTTTTTACCTTTCAACAAATCTGTGAGTGATCTTAATGGCCTTCTATTTCTGTCAGTCATTGGTTTACCAACACGTCCATTGTAGAAAAGTGAATCCACAGCTTGTTGAAGTATTCTTTTTTCGTTTCTTACGATAATTTCCGGTGCTTCCATTTCTAATAACTTTCTTAAACGGTTGTTTCTATTTATTACTTTTCTATATAAGTCGTTTAAATCAGTAGCAGCAAACCTTCCTCCATCAATTTGTATTAAAGGTCTCAAATCGGGTGGTATAACGGGTATAATATTTGTAATTAGCCATTCAGGTTGATTGCCAGATTTGATAAAATCCTTAACTAGTTTCAGTCTTCTTAATATTTTTACACTCTTCTGACTTTTTCTATCCAATTTTTCTAATTCGGATTCTAATCGAGCTTTTAATACTTCAAGATCGATCTTCGTTAACAATTTTTGAATAGCTTCAGCACCGTAACCATACTCAAATTTTTCATATCTATTTATTTGAAATATCTTTTCAGTTCCATCTTCTTCCTTTGCAACTAAATCTTTTACACCAAATTCTTGAAGTTCATTTAACACTTCTTGAGTGATCTTTGTTCCCTTTTCAAATTTCTTTTCGGGAAATTCGATTTCCGATACTAATTCTTTGTCAATTACGTTTTCTCTTTCTTCCTTAATCTTTGAGTTTAGTACCTTCATTACTTCTTCATAGGCTCTTGCTTCATCTTCTAGTAAAATATCTCCTATTTTTTTATCTATTCTCTTTGCAAATCTCTTATCTATGTCTGTGATAACTACAATCGGTGTATCCCGCTCAATATCTCTTTCAACTTCTATGGAACCTGGATAGTATTCTAAGAATAAGGAGTACTCCTTCTGGGTTAGATAATCTTCTTCAAACAAAAATCTATCTGCTAAAGGTGTTCCTTTTTCAACCTCTTGTCCATTCTCTACCATTATTGATGAACCTTCAAAAACGGGATACTTTCTTTCAACGCCGGTATCATCTCTTATTATTATCCAATTCAATTCTCTTTCCGTATGTGTTAGTTCTGATTTTATTTCTACCTTTCCATCTATATCGGCTACGGGCATACCCTTAACTGAAACTATTTTTACAGCAGGTTCTACCCTTAAATCTAAATATTCATCGTATATTTCATACTCTCTTTGATACAATATTTCTCCAGGTAAATATCCCAAATTTTCATTTTCAGGACCAGGAAGCGTTAAATAAGCTCTTTCAATAACTCTTTTTGAACCGTAGTAAATGATATTTTCTAAATCTTTCACACCAATGTTTAGAATGATGGAAAGAATAGATGGAGAAGACTTTAAATACCAAATATGAGAAATAGGTGTTGCCAATTCTATATGACCTATCTTTCTTCTCCTAGCTTCTTTGGATTCAACCTTTACACCACATCTTTCACATACTGTTCCTTCATACTTTTTCCCTTTATACTTGCCACAAGCACATTCGTAATCTTTTACGGGACCAAATATCTTTTCGCAGAATAAACCATCTTTTTCAGGTTTACCTGTTCTGTGATTTAAAGTTTCTGGTTTTTTAACTTCACCATTTGATGCTTCCAATATACTTTGAGGAGAAGCTATACCTATTTTTATCTTAGCAATCTTTCTTTGAAAGGAAGAAACATTTGCCAATTGAAATCCCTCCTTGAGGGTACATTTTTATTTTACTCTCCGTCAACGTTGAAACTTAGATTCAAGTTATCAATTAGAGTCTGTCAACATCTAGCTCATTCCCATCTTCATCGTAAAGTTTTATATCCAACATTAGTCCTTGTAATTCTTTTGTTAAAACTTTAAAACTTTCAGGAATCCCCGGTTCGGGAAGATTTTCTCCTTTTAATATTGCTTTGTAAACTTCATTCCTACCTTTAATATCATCAGATTTATAAGTTAACATTTCGTTTAGGGTATGAGCAGCTCCATGCGCTTCTAGAGCCCATACCTCCATTTCCCCAAATCTCTGTCCACCAAAATGGGCTTTACCACCTAATGGTTGTTGGTGAATTAAAGAGTACGGACCCGTCGATCTTGCATGAATTTTATCTTTTGCTATATGGGACAATTTCAACATATACATGGATCCTACCGCCACTGGAAAATCGAATGGTTCACCTGTTCGACCATCTCTAAGAACAATTTTACCGTTGGGCTGATCAGGATCATCGCCTAAATATAACTCGTGTTCTTCTCTTACTTTAGATAATTCATCCATGATTTCAGATTCAGTCGCACCATCAAAAATAGGTGTGGCGTAGTAATCGTTAGTTAACATCGATAGCCACCCTAAATGAAGTTCCAAAACTTGTCCTATATTCATCCTTGACGGAACTCCTAGAGGTGAAAGCAACATTTGCAAAGGTGTTCCATCTGGTAGGAATGGCATATCTTCTTTGTTCAAAATGGTTGAAATAACACCTTTGTTTCCATGCCTACCCGCTAATTTATCTCCAACTTGTAGTGTCTTTTTTGTAGCTATGAAAACTTTAACGTATTTATTTACGCCGATTTCTAAAGAAGGAATATCTTTCCTGTCAAAGATCTGAACGTCTATAACCCTTCCCTCAATTCCATGAGGAACCGTTAGAGATGAATCTTTAATGTCTCTACCTTTATCACCAAACACGGATTTAATAAGCTTTTCTTCGGGAGTAGTATCTGATTCTCCTCTTGGGGTAACTTTTCCTACCAGGATATCCCCAGAAGATACGTAAGAACCAATTTTAACTATACCTTCTTCATCTAAATTCCTTAAAAGTTCTTTTTTGACATTTGGAATATCTGCAGTTATTTCTTCGGGACCCAATTGAGTATCCATAGCTTTCGTTTCAAAAACTTCTATGTGTATCGATGTAAAGGCATCGTTTTCTAATAATTCTTGACTAACTACTATTGCGTCTTCAAAGTTGTATCCTTCCCACGGAAGAAAACCAATGAAAATATTTCTCCCAAGAGCTAGCTCTCCCATATCCATGGAAGGGCCATCCGCTATGGCTTGCCCTTTTGTCACTACATCTCCAACGTTAACAATAGGAACTTGGTTTATACACATGTCTTGGTTCGATCTAACATATTTTAATAAAGTGTATTCATCTTTTAAGGGTTCGTCATTGGAATCTTTTAGAACGTTATTCTCTTCGTCCAATCTAGTGATTACAATTTTTCTTCCATCCACATAATCAACAATACCTTTATGTTTTGCCATTATCAAATAGCCTGAGTCTCTCGCTGCTAACCATTCTACTCCTGTACCAACAAAAGGAGCTTGAGGTCTAAGAAGAGGAACGGCCTGCCTTTGCATGTTTGACCCCATTAAAGCTCTGTTTGCGTCATCGTGCTCTAAAAATGGAATAAGAGCAGCTGATACAGAGGCAATCTGTTTTGGGGTGACTGATATATATTCAATCTCATCTTTGTGGAATAAACTGACTTTTCCTAAATATCTAGCTTCGATGTACTCTTCTACTAAAGAACCATCTTCCCCAATTTCGGCGGAAGCAGGGGCAATTCTATAAAGTTCTTCCTCGTCAGCACTCAAATATACTATATTGTTTAAATCAACTTTTGCATGCTTTACCCTGTAATAAGGAGTTTTCAAAAATCCATATTCATCGACTTTAGCTAAAATTGCCATAGAAGTGATTAATCCAATATTCGCACCTTCAGGGGTCTCGATAGGACACATCCTTCCATAATGAGAATGGTGGACATCCCTTACTTCAAATTTAGCATGTTCTCTTTTCAAACCTCCAGGACCTATTGCTGATAGCCTTCTCTTATGAGTTAGCTCAGCTAAAGGATTCACCTGATCTAAGAATTGCGATAATTGACTAGATGCAAAGAATTGGTGAAAGGCAGTCATTATTGATCTGGAATTTATAAGGGATTGAGGACTTATTTTATTAATTGATTGAACACCTGCAAGTTTTTCAGGAGCATGCTGAATCATTTTAGAAAAAGCTCGTTCAAATTCGATTTGCATGAGTTCTCCAACCGATCTCACTCTTTTATTACCCAAATGATCTCTTGTGTCAAGTCCTTCAATATTTTCCTTAACATGCAGCAAGTATCTGGCGGACAAGATGATGTCTAACTTGTCAACAGCAAAAGTTTTAATAGGATATTTTATTTTGTCTTCCATATCTTCAGAAATATCCTTTTTTTCAACCTCTCGTAAATAATCAATATAAGCTTTTCTCAATTTTACCTGAATTTTCTGTCTTCCAATCTGCGAAAAATCGAATTTTTCAGGATTGAAGTACATATCTTCTATTTCTTCTTTGGCCTTCTGCGCCCTTGGAATTTCAGTAGGTTTTAATTTCGAAAAAATTTCTTTGTAAGCTTCTAGAGAAGTCAATCTTTCTTCTTTTTCATATCTTTTTTTCATCTTTTCTAACGTTATTTCTGCGACCAGATGAGCTACTGTTACACTCTTAATTTCATATTTTTTCAGCAGTTCCAAGACTTCGTATAATTTCATACCGTAAGTTGATTTTCTTGGGGGATCCATATCATCTAATTCCTGGAACGATAAGTCCGACAACACAGTACAATTGTTATAATTTGACAGTTCGACTTCATCATCTAAATCAATTTCCTTGGGGAATAATCGTAATATATCCAAATCATTCTCGTATCCCAATGCCCTTAAAAAAAGGAAAAAATTGAATTTTCTTTTTCTGTCTATTCTGACCTGAAGAACCTCTTTACCTGGATTAGGGTTGTAAAGTATCTCCAACCAAGCCCCTTTAATGGGTAAAAAGTGAGCTATAAACATTTCTTTAGAAGTATCTGTCTCTTCTTCTTTTATAAAATACACCCCAGGGGATCTGACGAGTTGGTTAACTATTACCCTTTCTGCTCCATTGACAATAAATATACCTCTTTCAGTCATATAAGGGATGTTACACAAGAATATATCGTCTTTTTCTATCATTTCACCTGTTGCTGAATCAGTTATCCTAACTTTTAAATAAGCTTTACCAGCATAAGTTAATCCCTTGTCCCTACATTCATTCTCACTAAAAGACGAGTCTTCAAACTTTACATCCACAAAATCAATCAAAAATTCTTTGTTTTTCTTCCCACTCGCTTTAACGGGTATCTTTATTGGCATATATCTTTTAATGCTTTCCATAATCTTTTTATCTAAAAAATCCCTAAAAGAATCTTTTTGAATTTTCACTAAATCCTCGTATATTTCAGTTTTCTCTGGAACTTTCCCAAAAAACTTTCTTTCTCTCCTACCTACTTCTCTTACGACCGTATTCAAAGGAACCACCTCGGTATTTAGTCAAAATAGAATTGATGAAAAATAAGTGAAAAATCGCATTAGACAAAATGTCCAATGCGAACTAAATTATAACTTTTTTTCATGAAGAAGAGGTTAAAAAAAGACTTCAACTTAATTTCGAATTCGACTTATTTTAATTCTACTTCGGCTCCCGCTTCTTCAAGTTTTTTCTTAATTTCTTCGGCTTCTTCCTTTGGAACACCTTCTTTTATAACTGCGTCTGGGGTTCCAGCTTTTTCAACGAGATCTTTAGCTTCTTTTAAACCTAAATTTGTAATTTCTCTTACAACCTTTATTACACCGATTTTTTTGTCTCCAAAACCTTTCAAAACCACTTTAAAATCTGTTTTTTCTTCTTCTTGTTGTGCCGGAGAAACACCTGCTACACCTGGTACAGCTGCCATTACGGGAGCTGCTGCAGAAACTCCAAATTCATCCTCGAGCGCTTTCACTAGTTCAGCCAATTCTCCTACGGTCATATTTTTAATTTCGTTGATAAGTTCCTCTTTTGTCATTTTCCTACACCTCCAAACTTATTTTTTTTCTTTAATTGCATTTATTACGTACACCACTTTTCTTAAATTACCTGATAAAGCATTTACCAATCCTGAAATAGGACTATTAAGAGACCTTACAACAGTAGCGTAAAGTTCTTGTTTTGAAGGCAGTTTAGCATACTCTTCTGCTTTGGCTGCATCAAAAATCTTTCCTTCTAAAACCCCACCTTTTATAAAAGGTTTGTTATTATGAGATTCAGAAAATTTTTTTACAGCTTTTAAAACATCAACTGGATCTGACTCCTCAGCATATATAACTCCAGTACTACCTTCAAAAAATTTTTCAAAGTCTTCCAACTCTTTATTAGCTAATTTAACAGCTGTTTTTAACAAAGAAGTACGATAGACAGTGAAAACAACATCCTTTCCAAAATTCTTATATAGTTCTAACCTGAAGTCGTTAGACTCTAATACAGACATTCCAGAAAAATCAACGAACAAAATAACAGGCGAAGACTCCAAAGCATAAATAAAACTGTCTATTAAAGACTTTTTGCGTTCTTTAGTTAACAAAAAATAACACCTCCTTAAATAAAAAAGCCGCAATGGGTAGCGGCTAAAAGAAACAAAAATTATTCCTTTATCCGCGTACCTCGGTAGGCGAGATTTCGCCTCTTTAACCCATTAAAGACCTACTTTCATTGGCACGCAATCTGTTATTACTTTTAAATACTTTCTTTTAAGCAACTGATGATAAAGATAAGGAGCTTAAATCGATATTAATACCGGGTCCCATTGTAGAAGCTATAACAGCTTTTCTAATAAATTTTCCCTTTGAATTTTCTGGCTTCATCTTCGTTAACTGGTCAAAAGCGGAAATTAAGTTTTCTTTTAAATCATCTTTATCGAAAGAAACCTTACCTATAGGAATGTGTATGTTTCCTGTTCTGTCATTTCTAACTTCAACCTTACCGGCTTTAAATTCTTTAACCGCTTGCGCTACGTCGTCGGTTACCGTTCCTGCTTTTGGAGATGGCATAAGACCTCGTGGACCTAGCACTTTTCCAAGTCTTCCTATTTTCCTCATGATATCGGGAGTAGCAATTGCCACATCAAAATCGGTCCAGCCTTCGTTGTTTATTTTTTCAATTAAATCATCGGAGCCAACAAAATCAGCGCCTGCTTGCTTAGCCTGAGCAGCTTTTTCTCCCTCTGCAAAAACTAAAACTCTCACATTTTTACCTGTTCCTTTAGGCAGAGAAACCGTACCTCTAACGTTTTGATCTCCTTTTTTTGGATCTATTCCTAAAAGCACATGGAGTTCCACAGTACCATCAAATTTTGTGTAAGAAGTCTTTTTTACTAAATCTAACGCTTCATCGATATCATAATTTTTTTGTTTATCTACAAGTTTTAAAACTTCTTTATACTTTTTTCCATGTTTTGGCATAATCCTCTCCTCCCTTCTTAGTCTTCAATTTCTATACCCATACTTCTTGCGGTGCCGGCAATAATCTTCATTGCAGCATCCAAATCCTTAGCGTTAAGATCTTGCATCTTCGTTTCAGCAATCTCTCGGAGCTGCTTCCTTTTAATCTTGCCGACAACCTCCTTGCTTGGCTCCTTAGCACCAGATTTAAGACCAGCGGCTTTTTTTACCAAAAAAGAAGCGGGAGGAGTTTTTACTATAAACGTGAAAGATCGGTCTTCAAAAACAGATATTTCTACTGGTAACAATGTACCTGCTTGATCTGCAGTAGCAGCGTTGAACTTCTTACAAAATTCCATCAAATTTACACCATATTGCCCCAGTGCTGGTCCTACAGGTGGAGCTGGTGTAGCTTTTCCGGCTTCCAATTGCAATTTTACAACCCTCAAAAGCTTTTTTGCCATAAATTCTTAACCTCCTTGTGGTAAAATGGGAAAATCCCTCCCACATTTTGTTTAATCGATGATCTTTTCAATTTCTCCTAAAGATAACGTTACTGTAGTTTCACGTCCAAACATAGTGACTACAACTTGTACTTCTTGTTTCTCCAAATCGAAATCTTTAATTTTACCTGTAAAATATTCAAAAGGACCATTTATAATCTTGACATGTTCTCCCAATTCGAAATCGGTTCTAACTTCTTTGACTTGCCTTTTTTGATAAGCTTCTTCACCCATCACTCTAAGAACAAATCTTACCTCGTTTTTATTCAATTTTACAGGTTTTCCGCCTATATTTAAGATAGTAGATACATAAGGCAAATTGCTAACTAATTCCTCAGTTTCTTTAATGTACATCATTTCGACAAAAACATAACCGGGAAATAAATTTTTCTTTTTTGTTTTTATAATCTTTATCTCTTTGTGAAAAGGGGTCTCTCTGATATCAATGCTTCCTGAAAACTTTGCCTTATACTCTTTAGGCTCACACAATTTATCGCCTATTTGAACCTTACTTCCAATTTTAAATTTCTCATGGATAAAGGTTTCTCTGGGCAATAAGTAGATACTATTTTCTTTCGACTCGTTTTCAACGACTACTCTTTTAACTTTTTCAACGGCTACAATTTCTCCGTCCACATCACTCTTATATTCGAGATTTTTACTGAACGGAGTCTCCGAACGAACTTTTTTCCCAGCTTTTAATCCCGCTAATAAACCTGCACTCTCAGGTATCAGAAAAGTCTTTGAATACTTTTTCCCTTCTGTCTCAACTAAAATCTTACGGAAATTTTTTATGTCTACTATCTTTCCTGAAGTTTTTGCGTATATTTCTGGCTCTCTTGCTAAAATATCTCCTTTTTTTACATCCTTACCCTTTTTAACAAAGATCTGAGCTTCTTTTTCAATGTAGATTTTTTGCACTCTTTTATTACTATAATTCAATTCATCAACTTCGGGTATTATTATTTTTCCAAAATACTTTTCATACCCTAAATTCTTTATTCTCTCTTCGAGAGTTTCTTTAACTTTATTTTCCATTCCTGAATAAACTTGTAGTACATACCATTCTTTTCGCATCTTATATTATTCTCACCACATCTCATTCAACAAATTTATGCGTCTCTAATCAAATGATTATTGAGTAGGTACTCCGCTTCCTCTTAAGAAAACCGGATAAACTAACCATGAAAACAGTTGTAAAAGTCCAAAATCAACAGCAAAAAGATAAACTGCAAAGATTGCTATAACAATCAACACAACCAAAGTAGAATTTAACAACTCTTTTCTGGTGGGCCAATTAATTTTCTTTGCCTCTTGCCAAACGGAAGTTAAAAAAATCCAAAATTTAGACATTTATAAACACTCCCCTATTGTTATGAAAAATACACAACTAAATTTTCGATTCCACATGAAGAGTATGTTTTCTACAATGAGGACAGTACTTTTTTAATTCGATTTTTTCTTTGTAATTTCTATTTTTCTTTTTATAATAGTTTCTATTATTACACTCTGTACATTTCAAAGAAAATTCTATAATTTGGGATTTAGCCGCCACTGTTATCACCTCTTTCTGTGATGAATTAAAATACAAATGGTGGTGAGGGAAGGATTCGAACCTTCGAAGGCAGTCTGCCAGCGGATTTACAGTCCGCCCCCTTTGGCCGCTCGGGCACCTCACCATGAAATTCAAAAAAACGTTGGAGCCGATGAAGGGACTTGAACCCCCAACCTGCTGATTACAAGTCAGCCGCTCTGCCAGTTGAGCTACATCGGCAACCAGTTATTTACCAACTGAAGTTGATTATATCAAACCAAAAAAACGTTGTCAATGGATTTTAAGTTAAAAATATATTAAATTGTACTTTAAGTTGGTTGACATCTGTTATCAAAAAATCCAATAACAAAGAATTTATCTTTACATATTTTGTTTTTAACAATATTCATGGTAAAATAATATTGAAGTGAAAGTATAAAAAATGGCTAATAATAATATTTCTATATAAAGCGACGCGAACTAATCGGTAGTTTCTGTTGCTTAGATGTACGGTAAAGGAGGAGAGTAGACATGTTTGATAATTTTACTGAAAGAGCTGCGAAAGTTTTTATTGAGGCTCAAAATGAAGCAAAACAGATGGGACATCCCTATGTGGGGACAGAACACATTTTATTAGGATTGTTGAAAGTTGGAGGAGGCCATTTAGATACCGTATTTGAAGAATTTAATTTGTACTATAATTCTATAAAGATGGAAATAACAAATGTTGTTGGTACGAATTCAACACAGGGAATAATAGGTTCTCCACAACCAACTCCTAGAGCAAAAAGAATATTAGAGTTGGCATATGATGAATCTGAGCTTATGGGTTTCAATAAGATAGATGCGGAACATCTTCTTTTAGGCATTTGTAGGGAAGCCGAAGGGATAGCCTCTCATATATTGAAACGTTCAGGAATAAATCTAACTTTGATGAGAAAAGAATTAACGGATATGATGATTAAGGGTAGATCAACCGGGAGGATGGAGATTGCTAAAACTGAAGAGTTAGAAGAAAGAAAGCGTCAAAAACAGAATGCGCTAAAACAGCTCGAAGAATACGGAACTGATTTAACTGCTCAAGCTGAGAACCGCAAACTGGATCCTATAATTGGAAGAGAAATAGAAATTAATCGCATAATGGAAATATTGGCGAGACGAAAAAAGAACAATCCTGTTTTGATTGGTGAGGCAGGTGTAGGTAAAAGTGCAGTGGTCGAGGGTCTGGCACAAAGAATTGTTGAAGGCCGAGTACCTGAAATATTAAAAAATAAAACTATTTTTTCCTTAGATATTACCTCAATAGTAGCGGGAACAAAATATCGTGGAGAATTTGAGAAACGAATGAAAAAATTGATGCAGATATTACAAAAGACTGAAGATATTATTCTTTTTATCGACGAATTGCATATGATTGTAGAGGCTGGTGCGGCTGAAGGTTCTTCCATGGACGCAGCAAATGTTTTAAAACCGGCTTTAGCAAACGGAGAAATAACCGTAATAGGGTCCACCACAGCGAATGAGTACAGGAAATTCATCGAAAAAGATCCAGCCCTCGAAAGACGTTTCCAAAAGATATATGTAACTGAACCAACTATCGAAGAAACTATAAATATATTATCTGGAATCAAATTCAAATACGAGGAACATCACAAAGTCAAATATAACCATGGTGCAATTCAATCAGCTGTTCAACTCTCGGTAAGGTATATTACAGATAGACACCTACCAGATAAAGCGATAGATGTTATCGATGAAGCTGGAGCTAAAGCCCGTTTAAGTGCTCTAACGCTCCCTGATAAATTAAAAATTCAATATGAAAAGATTGCAGATATCGAAAGTAAAAGAAACGATCCCAATTCTAAAGAAAACGTTGAAGAAAAACTAAAAAAGATGAAAGAAAAGTATGAAGAAGAATATTCAAAATGGAGATCTGAAGCAGAAAATAAAATAATTCAAATAACCGAAGAGGATATAGCTGAAATAATATCTAATTGGACTGGTGTTCCGCTCAGACAGTTGCGTGCAGAAGAGATGGAAAAATTATTGAATTTAGAGGCTGTCTTACACGAACGAGTGGTAGGGCAGGATGAAGCAATAAAATCAGTTGCAAAAGCTATAAGAAGAGCGCGAAGTGGATTAAAAGACCCTAGAAGACCAACAGGTGTATTTATGTTTTTAGGCCCGACCGGTGTTGGGAAAACTGAACTAGCTAAGACTCTAGCAACTTATCTTTTTGGAAACGAAACGCATTTAGTAAGAATAGATATGAGTGAATACATGGAAAAATTCAGTGTCTCCAGACTTGTGGGTGCTCCCCCGGGGTATGTCGGCTACGATGAAGGTGGGCAATTAACAGAAATAGTAAGAAGAAGACCTTATTCCGTAATTTTGCTGGACGAAATAGAAAAAGCTCATACAGACGTATACAATATTTTGTTGCAAATAATGGATGAAGGAAGATTGACTGATTCTCAAGGGAGAACGGTTGACTTTAGAAACACAATAATTATTATGACCTCTAACCTCGGTTCTGAACAGATTAGCAAAACTAAAAGAAGCTTAGGTTTTGTAGAAGAAGGTACAATAGAAAGCGAATACAAAGATATCAAAGAACAGGTGATGTCTGCGGTAAAGGCGGCATTCAAACCTGAATTCATAAACAGATTAGATGATGTCATTGTATTTCACCCGCTCACTAAAAATCAACTTAAAAATATTATATCTATTCAACTTAGCGACCTAAAAAGCCGATTGGAAGAAAGGAATCTTACATTATCCGTGAAAGAAAGTGCCATTGATTTCTTACTGGAAAAGGGTTATGATTCTGTCTTTGGAGCTAGGCCATTGAAAAGAGCTATACAAAGATATATTGAAGATCCTTTGTCCGAAGAATTATTAAAAGGAAAATACGAAGAAGGAGATAAGATATTAGTTACTCACCAAAAATCTAAAGAAAGTCTTTCTTTTAGAAGAGTTCCTAAGGATAAGAAGCAAATGGAAAAGAAAGTGGTCAATAGTTGAGAAAATCTGAGAAACACTATGTCTGCAGTAATTGTGGCTATGAATCCGATAAATGGTTCGCAAAATGTCCTATGTGTAATGAATTAGAATCCGCGGTAGAATATAATACCGCGGATGTTACTATTGATACTGGAAATATTAAAGTTCCAGACATAGTCTTTCTTGATCAAGAACTTCCTCCGGCGAAAAAAATACCTACTAATTTTCAAGAAATTGATAATGTGTTAAACGGTGGGTTAGTGGAGGGTGCGGTCTATTTGTTGAGTGGCGATCCTGGTATTGGAAAAAGCACATTATTGGCTCAAATCGCAAAGTCTATTCAGACAGCTGAAGGATACATATTCTATGTTTCTGGTGAAGAATCTACAGAACAAGTAGTTCAAAGATTCAATCGACTAGAAATAAAAAATAAAAATATAGGATTGATATTTGAAAACAATGTGGATGTTATACTTAATGCTTTAGAAAAGTCTAATATGAAATCTTCTGTTATTTTCATAGATTCTGTTCAAACCTTAAAGATAGACAGTATTGATTCCTCACCTGGTAGTATTCTACAAGTAAGGGAAAGTACTAGAAAGATGGTAGAATACGCTAAAAAAAAGAATATCCCTGTAGTACTGGTAGGTCATGTAAACAAAGAAGGAGCTATTGCCGGTCCAAAAGTGTTGGAACACATGGTAGATTGTGTTCTTCAAATGGAATTGGAAGGTGGATCTGGACTAAGGCTTTTAAAAGTAACCAAAAACCGATACGGTCCTACAGATGAAGTTGTTTTATTTGAAATAACCCAAAAAGGCTTAAAACCAATAGATAATATAAATTCTTTTTTCTTATCTGATTATTCAAATGAATCGGGTAACACTTTAACTATAGTAAAAGTTGGTCAAAAATTGCTTCCAATAGAGATACAAGCTTTAGTCAGTAACCCGGTATACGGGTCCCCTAGAAGGGTTACTTCTGGTATACCGTTAGATAGACTTTTAATGATAATTGCAGTACTTTCCAAGAAGTTGAAGCTCCCATTGGAAAGTAAAGATATATTTGTCAGCAGTGCAGGAGGTCTAAGGATCAATGACAGTTCTATGGATGTTGCTATCGCTTTATCTTTAATCTCCTCTATATTCGATACCCCACTTTCTTCTTCAACGATAGCCTTTGGAGAAATAGGTTTAGATGGGAGAATAAGAGGTATTCCTCTTTTAGAAAAAAGATTGGAGCTTTCACAGAAAATTGGTTTTAATAATATAGTTATTCCAAAAAATCTTTCCCCTAGAAAAAACTCTATTATAGTTGCAGAAAGTGTAAAAGATTTGATAAAATTATTCAAAAAAGGGGGATAAAATTTTGAATGAGAAATTAGAAAGAATTTTTGAATTGTTGGCTCCGGGAAAGCCTATTAGAAAAGGTATAGACAGGATAATGGAAGCAAATTTGGGGGCTTTGTTGTTTTTTTGCTCACAACCTGAAAAGCACCTTAAAGAAGGTCTAATACAGTTAGGCTTTAGAGTTGATTCGGATTTTTTACCTGAAAAAATTTATGAACTTTCAAAAATGGATGGGGCTATTGTTTTAAACAGTGATGGAACTCAAATTCTTGCAGCGAATGCACAACTTAATCCCGATAAGAGCATACCTAGTTCAGAAACCGGAATGAGACACAAAACTGCAGAAAAAGTGTCTATTCAAACGGGAGATTTAACAGTCGCAGTTTCTAAAAGAAGAAATATTGTTTCAGTGTATTATAATAAAATGAAATACGAACTTCTACCTGAAAATGTTTTATTTGCTAGATTAAATCAAGAAATTACCATTGCACAAAGATATAGACAAAGCTTTATGAACCTTTTAGACTATCTGAACATCGAAGAGACAAGGGGAAATGTAAGTCTCTCTGACGTTGTTGAGATACTTTCCAAAGGTTTGCTAACGATAAAAATTGTACAAAGAGCTGAAAAATATTTATTAGAATTAGGAGAAATCGCTGGAAGTGCAAAATTAGAATACGAAGAAATCTTAAGGACAGTCCCTAAGTATGTGGGTGCTGTTATAATGGATTACAGCTCAGAAAACTTAAAGTATCAAAGACCCGAAGATGCGACAAGCATATTCAAAGAATTAGACTTTAACGATTTGGTCGATCCCTTCAAAATAGCAAAAACTTTAGGTTATATTGATGTTTCATCTGAAGACGATCTGGAAGAAACAGCTTTAACATCAAGAGGCTACAGAATCCTTTATTCTACTAAGTTACCAACTTCTGCGGTAAAAAAAGTTGTGGAAAGTTTTAAAAACCTTCAAGAATTAATGAACGCCACTTTTGAAGAATTAACAGATATAAGCGGAATCGGCAAAAGAAGGGCGGAAATAATCTTGGGAACATTGAATAAAAAGAAAAGAGAAAAAGAGGAAATAGAAGAGGAAACTGCACAAATAATAAGCAAAGAAAAGAAGTAATAACACTATTAATAGTTTTTCAATTTAATATTGTAAAAACATCACAATTTTAGAGGTGAAGAAATATAACAACTTTAGCAAGAAACAAAAAAGCTACTCACGATTATGAAATAATAGAAACCTTTGAAGCAGGGATTTCTTTATTGGGCACAGAAGTAAAATCCAGCAAAGCTGGAAAAATCAATTTCAAGGATAGTTTCTGTAAAATAGAAAAAGGCGAATTGATTTTATATAATGTTCACATCAGCCCTTATTCAGGGGCATCTATATTTAATCACGATCCAGAAAGACCTAGAAAACTTTTACTTCATAAAAAAGAAATAAGGCGTTTGCAATCTAAAGTTCAACAGGAAGGCTTGACGATGATTCCGCTCGAAATCTATACTAACAATAAAGGGCTGATAAAAGTTAAAATCGCTTTGGCTAAAGGATTGAAAAAATACGATAAGCGTGAAAAGATTGCAGAAAAAGAGTATGAAAGGAGAATTAGAAAACAACAAAAATATGAAAATATCTGAAAAAATCTCACCAGCAATATCAATTAAGGGATTAACAAAAAGATTCGGGAAAACGGTTGCGGTTGATAACGTTGATCTAGAAATTAACGAAGGAGAGATTTTTGGACTTATAGGTCCCAATGGTGCAGGCAAATCCACCATTATGAAGACTATTTCCACGCTTTTAAACCCTTCACAAGGAAAAGTGGAAATACTCGGAAAAGATCTTTCGAAAAACAAACCAAGCCTTAGAAAAGTGATCTCTTTAGTCTCTGATTACTCTGTATTGGAAAATGATTTAACCCCCTATGAAAATTTAAAATTGTTTTCTTTAGCCTCAAATATCGAAGATAGTGATAAAAAAATTAACGAATTTTTTCATAGTTTTGGATTGGAAAAATATAAAAACAAATTAACTAAAAACCTTTCTTCTGGCAACAAGCAGAAGCTGAATATAGCTAGGGCATTATTAAAATCTCCAAAAATACTTTTGTTGGATGAACCAACAAATGCCATAGATGTAGAATCCTCAAGATTTATAAGACGTTATATACTGAACGAAAACATCAAAAATGGAACCACAATAGTGATAACCTCCCATTATTTATGGGAAGTTGAACAATTAGCTACAAGTGTGGGGATAATCATAGATGGAAAAATTGTTATCAAAGACAATATAGAAAATATTTATAAAAGGTTCGATTCTATAATTAATATTTATGAACTCACTTTTGAAGAAAAAGACCATGAAAAAATATTAACCTATTTAAAAGATCTCTCTGATGTTTTGGCAATAAAACCCGTATCCAAAGAAAAATTAATAATCGATTCAAAAGATAGTACCTTTACAATGAATAATTTCAAAGTGTCGATAAGAAAATTACGTCCAACTTTGGAAGACATATATTCTTATATAATATCCACCCCAAATCAATGATAGAAATAAAATACTTAAGGTGATAAATTTGCTTTTAAGACTTGAAAATGTGTCTCATAATTTTGGTGAATTTTACCTCTTTTACGATGTCGACTTGGTTATAAATCAAAACGATAGGATCGCTTTAATAGGTAAAAATGGTGCAGGAAAAACTACTTTATTGAATATTATTTCAGGAAATATTGAGCCTATCGAAGGACGGGTGCTCAAGAGAAATGATTTAAATATATCTCTTTTAAAGCAATATAGATTAGATTTAAATAAAACAGATCCTACTTTGTATGACTTTATAAAAGAAAGTGTCTCAAAAAATACACCTGAACACATAGTCGATAAGACTGTCAGAAGTTTGCTAGTGGGTCTTGGTTTCGAAGAAAGCCAATGGAACAGAAATGTTTCTGGTTTAAGTGGCGGTGAACTAACTAGATTGTCCCTCGGAAAAACCCTTTCTGAAAAAAGCGATTTATTACTTCTTGATGAACCTACTAATCACTTGGATCTCTTCTCTATCGATTGGTTAATCAACTATCTCAAAAATTACAAAGGTGCGATGGTTATAGTATCCCACGACAGGACATTTTTAAAAGAGTTGTGTAACAAATATTGGGAAATAAACAATTCTAAGATTTGGGAATTCAAAGGGACTTACAAAGAATACATTCAATCACGTGAAATTTATATAAATTCAGTAAATTCAAGAAAACAGAACTTGCAAAAAGAAATCGAAAGACTCGAAAAAATGATAGAGCGTTACCGAAGTTGGGCTACAGAAAAAATGGTTAGACAAGCCGTAATCCGCGAGAGAAAATTGGAAGAGTTGAAAAATGAACTCGAAGAGATTCAAAATATTGAAGAAGAAAAAGGTATAGACGTAAAGATCCCCCAACCCACAAAAACTGGTTACAAGGTAGTAGAGGTTAAAGACCTATCTTTTTCATACAACAAAGAACAAAAATTACTAGAAAACATCTCTTTTGAACTCTACGAAGGAGAGAAATTAGCCATCTTAGGAAAAAATGGGTGCGGAAAGAGCACTTTACTAAAATTATTGATAGGCGAATTAGAAAATCATGAAGGGAGCATTGAGTGGGGATACAATATCAAAATCGGATATTTAGATCAAGTTATATCTAATCTTTCTCAAGAATATGACGTGTTGAATGAAACGTGGGAATTGGTAAAGGATTGGAAAGATTTCGAAGTAAGAAAGTATCTTGGGAGATTTGGATTCTATTCTAGCGAAGTGTTCAAAAAAGTAAGCGAACTCTCTGGTGGAGAACTCACCAGATTGGCATTAGCTAAAATTTTACTTGAGAAACCAAACGTTTTGATATTGGATGAACCCACCAACCATTTGGATATCCTAACGATTGAAAGTTTGGAGCAAGCACTTAAGGAGTACACGGGAGCCATAATCTTTGTCTCACATGACCAATCTTTTATCGAGAATATCTCCAACAAATTCCTTTTGATAGATAACGGTGAATCCAAAATATCTGAAAATATTGAACCTCTTTTAGAAGAAATAAAAAATAACTCTTTTAAAATAAAAAAAGAAAAAAAAGTAAATGAAGAATACGAACAAAATAAAAAAATAAAAAACAGAATAAAAACTTTGAACAAAGAAATTTCAAGAATCAGAGTTGAATCGGAATTGCTATTTGAAAAGTTAGATTCAGTTGAAGCTAAACTTTTTGAGTATGGAGACGATTATAATAAGGTGTTAGAATTAATTGAAGAAAAAAACAAATTAGAAAAGGAACTTACAAAACTACAAAAACTGGAAAGTAAATATGTAGAAGAATTAAATCAACATACTAAAATCTCAAACAATAATTACGGAGGATAATTATGAAAGGCATATATTCTGATCAAACTAGCTGTTATCTTTATCCCGAGGAGCCAAGCATAGATGACAAGGTAACGATTAAACTGAGAATTCCAAAATACTTAGGTAAAAGTATCGGAAGTGTTATTTTTACTCCTCAAAAAAACTTAAAAAATTATCAACATAAACCAATGCAACTCTCAAAAGAAACTACTTATTTTTATTTTTTTGAAAGTACTTTCAAAATGCCAGACAGAATTGTTAGGTACCATTTCGAAATAGATTTAATAGAAAAGGGCAAAAAAATGTTCTATGACGCTATGGGGATTGTAGAAAATCGCACTATTCATGACTTTGTACTCGTTGCAGATTTTAAAACTCCAAAATGGTCCCATGGTTCAATATATTATCAAATATTTGTTGATCGATTTAAAAACGGAGATGAAACAAACGATCCAGTATCTCACGAGTATCAATACGATGGTCAAGAAGTTTTGAAAAAAGATTGGAACTCACTGCCAGATCCTAAAAATGGTCATAGAGAGTTTTATGGCGGAGATTTACAAGGAGTTTTAGAAAAGATTGACTACTTAAAAGATTTAGGAGTGGAAACGATTTACCTAAACCCTATCTTTGTTTCTCCAAGTCCGCACAAATATGATACTCAAGATTACGAACATGTAGACCCTCATTTTGGGGTTATAGAGGAAGATTCTGAAGATCTTAACGAAAAATACAAAGTCAGAACTACCTCTATAAAGAACCTCGAAAAAAGCGATGAAATTCTAAAAAGTCTTATTCAAAAAGCCCATGAAAAAGGTATAAAAGTTATTTTAGATGGCGTTTTCAACCATTGTGGCTCTTTTCATAAGTGGGTAGACGAAATGGATTTGTATGGTGAAGGTAGTCTACATAGGGATGATTCTCCCTACAAAAGTTATTTTTATTGGGACGGTACCCAAAAGAGCTATGAGGGATGGTGGGGTTTTCACACCCTACCAAAATTGAATTATGGAAATATTAGTTTATGGAAATACATAGCTGATATTGGGAAAAAATGGGTAAGTGAACCTTTCAATGCGGATGGATGGAGACTCGATGTTGCGGATGATTTAGGTAAATCTTTTGAAATGAACACAGCTTTTTGGAGATTCTTCTACAAAGTTGTAAAAAAGTCAAATCCAGAATCGATAATATTTGCAGAAATTTATAAATCACCTCTTGCTTGGTTAGAAAGACAATGCTGGGACTCTATAATGAATTATATAACCTGTATGGATCCGGTTAGTTATTTTCTTACAGGCATGGAAAAACACAACGAGCATTATAAACCTGAGCTCTTAAAAAATGCTGAGTATTTCGTTAACTCAGTGAGATGGGCTTTATCTCAATTACCCATGAATAGTAAATTTATTGCTTTAAACCAACTAAGCAACCATGATCATTCTAGATGGATGACAAGAACCACACAAAAAGTTGGGAGATTGGGACCAAAAACTCATGAAGAAGCTTCCCTTGGAAAGGATTTAGATGTTTTCAAAATAGGGTTAGTCACAATGTTTACTCTTCCAGGATCACCCGGATTATTCTACGGTGATGAAATAGGTTTAGAAGGTTGGACAGACCCAGATAATAGAAGACCTTACCCTTGGGGAAAAGAAAGTGAAGAAAATAAAATGTTGTTTAATTTCACAAAAGAATTAATTAAAATGTACAAAGAACATCTTGCATTGAGAAAGGGGTCTTTTGATTTTCTTGATTGGAATGGAGGATACGTATCTTACGCTTCATGGAATGAAAGTGAAAATATAATCACCGTTATAAATAGAGAAGAAAAAGAGATCGATGTTGAACTGCCATTATGGCTACTCGATAAAAAAGAAGGGAAAATAGATCTTTTATTCGCTACAAAAGATTTCAATTTAGAAGATAATTCTTATAACGACGGCAAAAAATCTCTAAAAATCCCAGAGAAAATTGCCCTTGTATTTAAAATTAATTGATTCCCCTTGCTTGGATATATGGCTTTTTTTAATGTTCTGTAATCTCACCCTTTAAAATATTAATTCCGTGTGGGATAAGATCTTTAACAGCTTCAAAACATTCTTTAACCGCTTTAGTGCTACCTGGAAAATTGATAATTAAAGTGAATTTTCTAATTCCACAAACTCCTCTAGAAAGATATGCCATTGGGGTATTCTCCCCCGTGGCATATCTGATTTTTTCTGGAATTCCTGGAACCTCTTTTTCGATAATGTTTTTCGTAGCCTCCGGAGTAACGTCTCTTGGAGCTAAACCCGTTCCCCCTGTTGTGAGTATTAAGTCTGCAATATTATTGTCGGCTACTTCTTTTAATTTTTGTTCTATTTCTTCTTTTTCATCGGGAATTATTAGGTAAAAACTTTTAATCCAACCTTCTTCTTCAATCATCTTAATTAGTAATTCACCACTTTTGTCTTGTCTTAAACCCTTTGATCCTTTATCACTTATTGTTATTATTGCAACTTTAATCATTACTGTACCCCCTACTCTGATACAATCGTTAATTTATCACCTGGAACCACGATACCACCTTCTAAAACTTTGGCGAAAATCCCCTCTGTCAGCATTATATTGTCAGGATTGAATTCTCCAGCTTTTCCTATTTCAGTAATTTCGAGTAATACACTCTCACCTACTCTAAATTTGGTTCCCACAGGATATTTATATAACTCTATCCCTTCTATGGTTATATTCTGTGCGAAGTTGCAATATCCATCTTTTAATTTTAAATTCCTTTCTTTTACTATTTTTTCAAGGCTTTCTATGCCCAACAAACTGACTTGTCTATGACTTTTTCCTGCATGATAGTCACCCTCTACACCAAAGTTAGTTATAATGTTTATCTTATCTTGGATTTTTTTGAGCATTCCTCTTTTTTCACATTTACAAACTTTGACTACTTTACCTTCTCTAATCATCGTTTTCTCTAACATAAGTCCCACTTTTACCTCCCGTCTTTTTCATTAATTTTATATTTTTAATCACCATATCTTTATCTACAGCCTTACACATATCGTATACCGTCAAAGCTGCTATTGAAACACCTGTAAATGCTTCCATTTCAACCCCCGTTTTACCTGTTGTTCTCACCGTTGCGTAGATACCTAAAGTTGTAGCATTTTCAAATTCAAATTTTATATCTATGCCGGTTATCAGCAAAGGGTGACACATTGGGATTAACTCAGATGTTTTCTTAACACCCATAATTCCAGCCACTCTTGCGGTTTCTAAAACAGCTCCTTTTTCTATCTGACCGTTCTTTATCTTTTCAAGGGTTGATTCTTTTAGCTTTATTTGCCCATAGGCTATAGCTTCTCTTTTGGTTTCATCTTTATCTGTAACGTCAACCATCTTTGCTCTACCTTTTTCGTCTATATGAGTAAATTCTTTCATACCTATCCTCCAATTTGAGACATATTTTTCTTCGGGAAAAAATCATTTTTGTAAAAGTTGTGACTAATGGGTTTAAGAAGAAGAGCTTTTTCAAACTTTTCTCTCACACCTTCTGAAGAGATCTTTCCATCTTCATCGCGCATATTTACTTCAACATCGCTGGCAAGACAAGGCCTCAAAAATCCATCAGCAGTTAATCTCATTCGATTACATGTTGAGCAAAAGTTATGACTAATAGCGGTAATAAATCCTACAGTTCCCTTTGCCCCAGGGACTTTGAAATCCTTTGAGGGGCCATTATTTTGTATATTTACAGGGACCATACCCATCTTATCGATAATTATTTCCTTGAATTCGTTTAGAGAAACATAATAATTACCAGAAAGAAGGCTTGTTTCACCCATAGGCATATACTCAATAAATCTCACATGTAGGTCCTTATCTATTGTGAGATTAACGAAATTTTCCAATTCATTATCGTTGATACCCTTCATCACAACGGTATTAATCTTTACTGGATTTAAGCCAACTTCAAGTGCTGCTTTAATCCCTTCAATTGCTTGAGAAAATTCGCCCCTTCGAGTAATCGTTTTATAGGTATCGGGATTTAAAGAATCAAGACTAATGTTAACCCTAGACAAACCTGCCCTTTTTAAAGCAAATGCATATTTTGGTAGAAGAACGCCATTAGTTGTCATAGTAATATCTTCAAGTTCAGGAATTTTCCTCAATTCTTTGATTAAATTTACTACGCCTTGTCGAACAAGAGGTTCACCACCAGTGATACGAACTTTCTTTATACCAAGTTCAGTACCTACTTCAACGATTTTGATTATTTCTTCATACCGTAGAATACTGCTATGGGTCTTGAAAGTCACACCTTGAGGTGGCATACAATAAATACAACGTAGATTACATCTATCTGTTATCGATACTCTAAGATAATCGATACTTCTTCCGTATTTATCAATCATTATAATTGAACTCTCCTTTTATGACATTATTTCACCTGTATTATCTGTTCTATAACCCCCCAATGCAATTACTTGGCTCTTAAACTTTTCAGAATTAATAACCTCAAGAATTTTTCCCATCCTGGTATCTTGTAGAAAGTCAGTTGGAATTATAAAATCATATCTTTCTTCTAAAAGAGGTATAAAATCCAAATCCATCGCATCGGCAGCTGCCTTTATCCCTAATCCTACATCTGCAGATTTATTTGCAACGGCTGCTGCAACAGCAGTGTGGGTGAATTCTTCTCTCTCGTATCCTCTAATTGATTTTGAAGGTATCCCCTTTTTGTTCAACCAATAGTCTAGTAATACGCGGGTACCTGAACCTTTCTGTCTATTGATAAAGTTAATATCTGGACGGATTAAATCCTCTATCTTTCCTAATCCTAAAGGGTTGTCTTTTGGTACAATTAAACCCTGTTGTCTCCAAATTAAATTAACCATAGTTACTTTTTTATCACCTAAAATCTCTTCAACGTAAGTTTTATTGTACGTTCCACTTTGTGGATCCAAAAGGTGGGCTCCAGCCAAATGACACTCGCCTCTTTTAAGCGACATCAATCCTCCCATACTCCCCACAGATTGAATGTTAAAGTCAAATCCAAGTTTTTGAGATTTTATTTCGTTAACCAATATGTCTAATGAATAATCATGACTCCCAATGAATAACACGTTTTTTGAAATGGAGGAGATGGGGTTCAAAATATATATTTTCACCTTTTCGTTGATACCTATTCCTTCGGATTTTTCTGGGACAGGCATAATACCATCTGCATTCACCAGTGACTCCATGGCAGCCGAACCCCTTTTTCTTGGAACCGCTACGTATTCTCCATCAATAAAAGCTAAATTAACCCTTAAAAATTCTTCCAAGCCAACTTGTGAAGGAACTTTTCTACGAACAACCGCATTTATATATGGTGTTTCTGGAACGTCCAAACTTAACATCTGATACACAAGGGTTCGTACAAAAATATAATAATTCAGCAAAGCAGATAGAGGATAACCAGGTATACCAATTACCGGCTTTTCTTTTATAACACCAAGAATGACTGGTTTACCAGGCATTATGTTAATTCCATGTACAACAACTCTTCCTACTTCATTTAAAATTTTCTCGGTATAATCTTCCCTACCGGCAGAAGAACCCGCTATAATGATCAAAATATCGTTTTTTTCGATCTCATCCAGCACTTTTTTCTTGAGATCTTCATATTTGTCGGGAAGGATCTCGGTAATTGAAACTTTTGCTCCCCATTGTTCGCCATAAATTTTCATCATAGTCGAATTGAAATCCACAAGTTGACCTTTTTCTGGATCCTGATCGGGAGGAATAATCTCATCACCCGTTGGAATGATTCCTATCAAAGGCTTTTTTTTAACGTTGATTTCTTTCACACCTGCTTCTAATAAAGATCCTACATCATAAGGCCTTATCATGTGATTTACTGGGAACATTAATTGCCCTTTCATTACACTTTCTCCAATAGCTCTAATATTTTGCCATGGTGTAGCACTTTTTTCTATAATGTAAAAATCACCTTCATCATTTATTTCTTCTATCTTTATAACCGCATTAAATCCTTCTGGTATCGGATCCCCAGTATCAACTATAACCGCATCTAAACCTTTTTTCAACATCAATGGATTTGTTTTACTGGCTCCATATGTATTTGAAGCTTTAACCGCTATACCATCCATTGCGGATGCATAATAGTGTGGCCCAAACCTTTTTGCATAGATAGCTTCTGCTGTAACTCTACCGTTAGAATTCTCAACTTTAATATTTTCTGTTTCAACAGAATAGTCTTTGAAAATCTTTAAATATTCTTCTTTAGCTTTTTCTAAAGAGACTTTTTCTAAATATATTTTACTCATTTATTCACCTTCTTGAATTCAATTTACCACCTTGAAAAGCTCTTATATAGCGCCCCTTCGCCCCGCTCCCCACCCATAAGGATAAAGGAATTTTAACCCATTTGACCCGAAGCCCACTCATTTAGTACAAGTAGACATCTACAGTTTCCTCTTTATTGAGTCCTTCTTTGTTAGCTTCTATTATTATATAACCATCGGCATAAACAAATGTAGATATCATTGCTGATTCACCGACTAATGGCTCCGCAATGTAATTTCTTTCAGCACTTTCAATCAATCGAACTGGGACATATTCTTCTCTCCCTTTATCTGAATCTAGGTTTCTACTTAATTTTGCTTTAATATTACATTTTATTCTTTTTTCTTTTATACCCATTATCTTCTCTACCAATGGTTTAACAATCACCTGGGTAATGATAAACGACGATGAAGGGTGGCCAGGTAAGCCTAAAATAGGTTTACCTTCAACCATTGCAAAAATCGTAGGTTTACCAGGCTTTATCGTAATTCCTTGAGACAATACACCAGGTTCCCCTAATGAATTTAAAACTTCCACCGTCATGTCTTTGACTCCTACAGAACTACCCCCAGAGATCAGGATCAAGTCACAATCTAAATTGTTTTTTATACTCTCCCTTAGAAAATCAAATTTATCTGGAATTATCCCAACGTATCTAATTTCTGCACCTACTTCTTCTAATGTTGTTCCTATTGTGTAACTATTTATATCCCTGATTTCACCTACTCCAAGAACATTTTCCGGGGAAACTAATTCATCTCCTGTTGCAATTACAGCAACTTTTGGTTTTTTATAAACTTCAACATCAATTATTCCAAGGCCTGCTAGAGCTCCCACATCCTGTGGCCTGATCTTATGGTATTTATTTAAAATTACCTTCCTTTTAGGAATATCTTCACCCTTATAAATTACGTTTTCACCAACTCCAACAGAACGATTGATTTCAATCATTTTTTCGCCAACGTAATCAACGTATTCTATCATAACGACTGCATTTGATCCTTCTGGCAACATTCCACCCGTCGGAATTTTTACAGCTTCACCAGCTTCTACCATTATCTTTGTTTCTTGCCCCATGAACACTTCACCTTTAACGTTCAAATAGATAGGCATACTTTCCGAGGCACCAAAAGTATCCTCCGCTTTCACAGCGAAACCATCAACAGTTGATCGACTAAAAGGTGGAAGATCGATGGGAGAAAATAAATCCTGGGCTAAAATTCTCCCATTGGACTCTTTAAAGTTTATCGTTTCTGATGGCAATAAACCAATATTTATATTTTTATTCACAATTTCCCAAAACATTTCTGAAGTATTTAAATCCAAGAATTCAGACATACTTAGCCTCCGTCTTTATTTGAATAAACCAAGCTGGCAGTACCGAACTTTGATGTTTTGATCATCCAACAATTTCCCAAATTTAGGTAATTTGATATTCAATGCCTTACAGATAGCGTGTGCATTAAAACAACTCACTTGTTCAAAATTAATCTTGAATTTCATACTGTTTCCGTCTTTGATTAATTCTTCAAGGTTTTCTTTATCGATTATAATATCGGCTTTACTTTTGGCTTTAGTCGCCGATTCTTTTTTTTGTGTATCATCAGAATCAATGTAAATAACCAAAGTTGGTCTAATAAAATCTAGGATACTGTTCCCTTCAACGATCAAATATTCTATGTCCTCATCTAAGAGCTTGCGTGCCCTTCTATAACCTTCCAACAATCCTTCATAATTTGTTTTTAGTAAGATTACATTTTGGGCTCCAGATTCTTTAAAAAACGCCGTATCTTTCCCTTTCTCACTAATAATTGAAGGATCAGCTGTAACTTCTATTTCCTTATTAGTTTTATGGATAGATGTTTTTATCACTCCAACGTGACAGTTTAAATTCTTTATCATTTGTGAAATTAAAGTAGATTTACCGACATTGCTCGATTTTCCACCAACAACGATGGTAACCAAAAAAAATCACTCCCATCTTAGTAAACATGCACTGCAGAAGCTTTGAATGTAACAAAAATCTTTTTATTTTCTACTAAATTCAACTCTTTCAACGATTGCCTAGTTATGTACACCACCAAAGGAATACCGATATCTACAGTAATATGAACTACTGATAATTGTTCATCAATCCGCTTTATCACTCCAGGGAAAACATTCCTAGCACTTGAATCAAAAGGATTTGTAGATAACAATATATCTTCTGGTCTGACAGAGATATTAACGTTCCCCATCTTTTCAGAGGCTACACTTATTTTCAATCCATTCACAGAAACATAGGTGCCAGAATCATCTTTTATTATTTCTCCTCGAAAAATATTTCTAACCCCTGTGAATCGAGCTACAAAATCAGAATTCGGTTTGTTGAACACATCTTTTGAATCTCCATCTTGAATGATCTTCCCGTCTTTCATTATAGCGATTTTATCCGCTAAAGAAAATGCTTCATTAAAATCATGTGTTACATGAATTGTAGTAGTCTTGAGCTGTTTATGTAAGTTCTTCAAATCTTCTATAAATTTTTCTTTTGTTTGAGGATCTAATGCACTTAAAGGTTCATCTAACAGCAAAATTTGTGGAGAAGTGATTAAAGCTCGTGCAAGAGCTACTCTTTGCTTCTCTCCTCCACTTAGATTCTTCGTTTTCCTTGTGAGTAAATGTTCTATGCGAAAAAGCTCTACTATGTTGTTTAACAGAGATCTTATTTCATCTTTTTTAATTCTCCTCGATTTTAATCCAAAAACAATATTCTCTTCCACATTTAGATGTGGAAAGAGCATATAATCCTGATAAACCATTCCAACATTTCTCTCTTCAGGAGGTAAATGTGTAATTCTTTTCTCTCCGATAAAAACATCACCAAAGTCAGGTTTTATTAAACCTGCTATAATCTCAAGAATCACTGTTTTACCTACACCTGTTGGCCCCAAAATTACAAAATACTCGTTATCTTCGATATTCAAATTGATATCTTCTAAAGAAAACTTTTTAAATCTCTTCGATATATTCACGATTTTAATCAAGCTCGTTTTCCTTCTCTCTACCTTCTATTGAATTCTTTCTGTTTATGAGTGTTAAAAAGATAAACACAATGAGACTTGTTATCACCATAATGGCTGCAACGGGGCTTGAATACTTCAATCCAAATGAAGTAAATCTCTCGTAGATAAGTACCGACGCCGTCATTGGATGATAAGCTAATATAATAACCGCACCAAATTCAGATAATCCTCTTGCCCACATCATAAGTGAACCAGAGATTAAATGGTTAAAATTCAAAGGTAGCGATACTCTGAAGAAAGTTCTCGCAGGGGATGAGCCCAAACTTCTAGCAACCTTTTCAAGTTTAACATCAATAGATCTGAACCCTTCTTTAACTTCATTCACCAAAAAAGGCATACTGACAAACATCATCGCAACAACTATTCCTGCAAATTCGCCAACGAACTCTATTCCAAATATCGAGAAAAATCTTCCCAGAAAAAATCTACTACCAAAAACCGTTAAAAGCGCTATTCCTGCTGCTGTATGTGGTATTATAACGGGGATATCTATCAAACTTTCTACAAAAGACTTACCAAAAAAATCTTTACGAGCAAGCAAGTAAGCCAAAGGTACCCCCAACAATATAGAAATTAAAGTTGCAACTAACGATGCACTGAAAGTAAGCAATATGGAACTGTATACTTCTTCTTCCTTTACAGTGTCGATAAGAACTTTCGGCTCAACTCCAAAAATAAGCTTAGCCACAGGGGCCGCTATGAAAAACAACAATAGTATCCCCAAAAAACTAAGTATTAATTCGAACCATGCTTTTTTAATCATTCGCTCCACCTTTTAAGAAATCTTGAAGCTCCTGGGGAGCTTTTTCTATGTTTACACCTTCTGGGGGATTAATTGACGGTTGCCCGTTTTCTTCCATAATGGCTCGGCCTTGTGGACCAATGACGAATTTGATGAAGGCAATTGCTCCCTGTAGATTTGGAGCATTATTGGGAATGGTTAGAGCATATACCATAGGTTGCCCTATTTGGGTTATCATTTCACCAGGCTCTTTGCCCGTTACATCAAAAGAAGCAGTTGCATAAAAATCGGCATACTTTGTACTTTTCAAATTAATTTGTTCTGGTAATTCTACATAGGGCATTCGATGTTGCAATGCCACAGATTTGTAGATGAAAATATAATCCAGTTCTCCTGCCTCTAATAGTGCGATTAAATCTGTTTCTTTTGGTCTAACGTTTTTTGGTGGACAGTTATCAGCAAGTTTTTTATATAGACTATCCACTTTATAATATTTTTCTGCCAATTTCCAAACAATCTGGCTTCTGTATCCACAAGGATCAGCATTTGGATCCGAATGACCGTACTCAACATCAGGACGCAAAAGAATCTCATACCAATTGTCAGAATTAATCTCATCTTTGTAACGAGAATCTTCTGTGTACATTATCACCATCTCGTTGTTGGCAAAATTTATGTACCATTCTGTGTACTCTGGGATCATCAGATTTTCGATGACCGTATAATCCGCAGAACCTATAACGTCCGCTTCTCTTCCAAGATCGGTAACCTTTCTAACAGCTTCTCTACTTCCTGCAGCTTCCCTAATAACATCTGTTCCAGGATACTGACTTTCAAAGGCTTTTTCAATTTGTGCAAATGGAACGCTTAAAGATCCCGCATGGAAAACTACAATCTCTCCAGTTATATCTTCAGCCATCATCAACGTCCCAAATAAAAAAACAAATAACATAAATGTGTACTTATAAATGCTCTTCATTATTTCCTCTCCCCTTATCTAAATTTTTTTATCTAAGTTTATAAACTCTAAAACTTACTTTAGCAACCCTTTACTGTTACATCAACCTAGAAGATTGAGGAAAGGAGAGCAGCTTAAAAAAATTAATGACATTACAAAATAAAAAAACCGGCGTGTGAAGACACCGGTTCATAATGTGTCTCCTTTCCTAATGCGGGAGGCATAGAAGTTTCCTTCTATACCCTATCGTCTAAGTCACCATAGAATGAATTCCGTAGGTAACCTAGATCGAAGACATTATAAAATGTATATGAAAAAAATTGTTTTCAAAAGAACTTAAATTTTAAAGTTATATATTCACAACTTCTCTCGTAGGAGCCTTAAACATCGAATAACTTAACGCACCTTTTATTGCTTCATTCAATAGATGGCTTATATCCCATTGATTTTTCATCGCTGCCAAATAAACTCCAGGATTTAGGACTCCTCCAACAAAGATAAAACCAACAAGTTTGCCATCTCTTACCAGAATTTTGTGGTAACTTCTACCTTCTTTTTCCTTATAAACATCGTAAGCATCTTCTTTACTAATACCCCCAGTGAAAACAACTTCTCCAAATAAATTTACTATGTTTCTAGATACTTCTTTGGGATATTTCCAAGAATACCCCGCCATATTGGTGGCAGCTATCCTTGCTTGTTCCATCGCAACAGGCCACAAGGCATGCATTTCATACTCATCTGAAATTAAGTCTATGGATTCCGTCACATCCCCTGCCGCATAAACATCCTTAACAGATGTTTCCATATATTCGTTTACCAAGATGCCAGTGTCACATTTGATAGGCGTTTTTTCGAGAAAATCTATACTCGGCTTAACTCCTTTTCCCACAACAACACAACTGCCTTGAATTACTTTGCCTGATGCAAGAAAGATGTTTGCGTGATCTCCTTCTTCTTGAACCTTCGTTATGCTTTCACCTGTGATTAACTCCATTCCATTTTCTATTGCCCTTTCAGCAATAATTTCTGAACCCTCTTCATCAACAATCTGAGATAACATTCTACGCGATCTTATAACAAAAGTAGCAGGTATATTAAGTTCTGCTAAGGCATCAGCGATCTCAGAATTAACTAATCCAGCACCAGAAAGTATAACTCTTTTAACGTCACTTTTGTTCAACTTATCTTTCAATTTATCCATATCTGAAAGATTTCTCACCGTTAACACTAGTGGAGATCCTTCTACTTCCATATCTGGAACATAAGGTTCCGCTCCAGTTGCTATCAACAATTTATCGAAGGAAAATGTTTTGTTTTGTATAGTTTCTATCTTTTTTCTTTCAACATCAATGTTGACAACCCTTTGCCCCAATAGAAGATTAGCTCTCGACGGAGAGGGTAGAAACATATAATCTCTCTTTTTCAATTTATTTGACAATAAGTAAGGTAGAGACATTTTACTGTAGGGGAATACTTCTTCGGCGGATAATATAGTTATTTCCCCTTGAGGATCCAGAGATTCTAATGTTCGAGCAGCATTTAAGCCAGCTGCACTAGCTCCAACAATAACGTATCTCATTTTGAAATCTGGACCTCCAATTCTTTAAGTTTTTCTTCTGTGGGAACACTGTCTTTATCCCATCCTCTTAACTGATAGTATTCATCCAGCATCTTTTCAAGATCTTCTACCTGTCCTTTCGAAGGACCCGTTTTGATTGGTTCATTTAATATTCTTGGAGGTAAGGTATCATCCTGTCTTGTAAAACCAGCTTTAAGATTGAAAAGCTTTTCAATATTCCAAATTCTTTCTCCAATTTTCATGAACTCTTGGGCATCTATTGAAAAACCTGTTGCAGTTGACACCATCTCGGCTAACTCATTAGCACTGAGACCAAAAGTCGTGAACAAACATATTCCAGAAGAATCAAGTGCACCGGTTAAATCTTGTAAGGTTTTAATTATAGCCGCTTTGCCTTCATAAGCGTACTGATCAGCATCTCCCAATACCTCTACGGCTGTTCCATATCCTCTGACGTGGCAAGCACCACGATTGCTAGTTGCATATTCTAAACCCATACCTTTGATAGCCCTTGGATCGTAAGCTGGGAACTCCTGTTTCTTTGCCGACATAGAAAGTTCCGGATGACCATAATGCTCTGCTAAGCGATAGGAACCTTGAGCTAATAATTTCCCAAAATTTCCTTCTTGCTTGCACGCCAATTCCACGGCTTTTAACATAGCTTCTGCTGAACCAAATCTAAGTTCAAAAGGGGCATCTTCCTTGGGCATATATCCTTTTTCGTACAATTCCATGGCACAGGCGACCGTTGAACCCATAGCGATAGTATCGATTCCATATTTATCACAAAGATGATTTGCACTTATCACTGCATCAAGGTCTGAAACACCACACATTGCACCAAACGACCAAACTGATTCGTATTCTGGACCTCCTCCAATAGTTCCTTTATACGGTCCACTTTTTACTACCGTTACCCTACCACAAGCTATTGGACACTCAGCACATCCTTCATTTCTAATTAAATTTTTCTCCCTTAGAGTTTCTCCACTAATTTTATTTGCCTCTGGGAAATAAGCATCTTGGGCATTACGAGTGGGGAACCCACCAACACCATTGATAACATTCACCAACATTGCGGTACCTAACATAGCAGCCCCTTGACCTGCAAAGGCATCTTTGCTTAAAATATCTCTAGCCTTATAAACTGCTTTCATAAAAGCTTCAGGATCAGCCACTGGAGTATCTTCATTCCCTCTAACGGCTATCCCTTTTAGGTTCTTGCTTCCAACTGCGGCGCCAACACCGGTTCTTCCAGAAGCCCTATGACCATTGAACATTACGCTAGAGATAGGAGATAATTTCTCGCCAGCCGGTCCAATCGTCATGGTTTCAGCCAAGGGATGTGTTTGCTCTCTTATCAATTCGTCACTTTCGTCAGCCAATTTCCCCCATATTTCCTTTGCGGATCTGAATTCTACTTTACCTTTGTTAATCCATATATATACGGGTTCGGCTGATTTTCCTTCAACAACGATCATATCGTATCCTGTGTGTTTCAAAGCGGGGCCAAAATGTCCACCTGCATTAGAGCACGCAATAGCTCCATTCAAAGGACCTTTTGTGATTACCATAGTTCTTCCAGAAGAAGGAGCTAATGTTCCATCTAAAGGACCAGTGGCAAAAATGACCTTGTTTTCTTCAGAGAGAGGATCTACTTTCGGATCGATTTCTTCCAACAACAAACGAGTCCCATACCCTCTGCCCCCTAAATATTTCTGAGCCCACTCTTCATTCAATGGTTCACTTTTTACTTCTTTGGTTGTTAAGTTAACTCTCAATAATTTACCTTTGAATCCACCTTTTATCATTTTAAGCTCCCCCCTTTACTAAATCTTTTGCGATTTCTTTAAGGCGGGTGGCAGTTTCCCTTACTTTCACATTTGTGATATCTTCTACTTCTTCGTAAGACAAAGCTCCTGGATAGCACACTTTAATACACGCTGGATCCCCACCACAGTTATCACATTTTATTACCTCTTTCCCTGTGTGATCCAATTTTATGGAACCCCACGGGCATGCTACGATGCACTGTTTACATCCGATACATTTTTCCTTGTTAAGTTCTACCACCCCTGTTTCAGGGTTCTTAGTCAGAGCGGAAGTAGGGCATACTTCTTCACAATATGCTCTCTCACACTGCAGACAAACACTTGGGACGAAGGTTAAATCTTCCCAAAACTCGTTCACTTTGATTCGAGAGTCAAGGGGATTAAACTTTCCCGTATGCTCAAAAGAACAAGCATACTCACATGCCCTACATCCCGTGCATTTTGCCTGATCCAACATCAATACTTTCATGCACACTCCTCCTTTCAATATTTTAAAATGTTAACTGAACTACAGTTAACTAAAAAAAAAGAAAACTTTGTTACATTCAAACTCCTATTTTTGAAAAATTTATATTGTTGTTATTTTAACTCTTATGTAAAAAAAAGTCAATTTGATTTATTGGCAATTAGAAGCGTTTAGGGACGATTATTTTCAATTAGAAGGCAAATTCTTGCAAATAAGCGCTTTTCTTAATCTTATCTTGAAAAACAAGGATTAATAGAGGAATGAAAGTTCTTATTTTTCATTGAAGGTTAATTATTTCAAGGGAATAATCTTTTAAATCTATGAGTAGTAACTTGTTGTCGAGGGTATCTTTTCTTCCAATTATTACTTTAATTGTTTCTATTACTTGAAGGGATGCCATAATCGATACTACAGGTGAGATAACAGAGACCTTTTCTTGTGTTGTATCAATTTCTCCGAATATATCTTTTAAAGACGAAGTTTTACCTGGGATTATGGTTGTCAATTGACCATACCATTGATTAACGCCTGCATGAATATAAGGTACGTTGGATTCCCAAGCAAGTTGTTCAAGAATATATCTCGTTTCGAAATTATCAAGAGCGTCTAATATGACGTTCACATCTTTGGGTATTTTACTCTCTTTTGAAATTTTTTCTACCTTTGTTTCTATTTTCGTAGGCAAGTTAAAAGATTCAAGAATTTTTTTAGCTTGATCAACTTTGTATTCACCAATGCTATCCACGCCATATAAAACTTGACGGTTTAGGTTAGAAGGTTCAACCTTATCATAATCCACCAAATATATTTTTTTTACACCAACCCTTTGTAACTCCAAAGCCTGATGAGTTCCAAGACCTCCAGCACCACCAATATAAACAACAGCTTGTTTTAACTTTAAAGACTCCTCTTTTGAGAACAACCCTTTTTGTCTTTCCAAGTAATCCATATCATCCTCCTCCAGAAGGGGGAAAAATTGTTATTTCATCTTTATTTTCTACCAACGTATCCAATCCTTGTAAATGGCGAATATTTCTTCCATTTAATAATACTATTGTACCGCTTTTAAGTTCCCCGTTTTCTAGTAGTTTTCTACTAAAGTAATTATCAAACTCTTGATCCAATAATTTTATTATTTCTTTAACAGATTTCGATCCTGATAATTGGTAATCGACTTCATCCTTTTTCAAGTCAAGCTTTATTAGGGAAAAGAATTTAATTTTCAAATCTTTTCACTCCTTTCCAGATTCATTTCCAATTTTTCAATATCTTCCTTATAATTTATATTGAAAAACAATTTTTCAGGCTCTCCAATTTCTCTTATAATGGTTTCTTTTATTATTCTAACCTTTACTTTGGGGAAAAAACTCTTCAACTTTAATTGATCATTTATTAGTGAAGCATTGATAAAAGGCAAACATTTTTTGCTATAAACAGCGGCAAGTGGCTCAAGGTAAGAGTTGTACTCGGGCACAAGAACGTCATAATCTTTCTTCTGTAAGTTTACAAATTCAAAAAATTCACTTGTCAAAAAAGGCATATCACAGGCTGTCAAAAAGTTGTATTCGCTATCAGAACAGGTTAAACCCGTAAGCAACCCGCCTAATGGGCCTTTATTTGGTATTATATCCTCACAAAAAAATACATCTTGCAAAAAAACATACTCTTTTACGTTGCCTATTATGTATACTTTTTCAAATGCATTTTTTAGACCTTTAACAATCTGTTCTATCAAAGGTCTTCCGTTGATTGTTTCCATTGCTTTATTAGTCCCAAATCTGCTACTCTTGCCTCCTGATAGAAGTAAAGCGTTCATCAATTAAAACCTCTCTTCTTGAAACTCTTTTTTCAACTTTTTCTAACTTAACTGGGGTTATTTTTAATTCGGGTATCTTTGCTTTTAAATCATAAACACGATTGGTAAGTTTATTGGCTGGACTTTCCGCATAGTGAAAAGGCATGAAAAGTTGGCCAGGTTGAACTCTTTGTCCAACCTTTGCATAGGTTTCAACCGTTCCTTGAGGCGAAGTTATCCTAACTCTATCTTTATCTTTGATCCCCAATTTTTTTGCATCTTCTATGTTTATTTCGACATAAGAGTCTGGTTCATGCTTGTCAATAGGATAGGATCGCCTGGTCATAGTACCTGTATGGAAATGGTATAACATCCTTCCTGTCATTAAGGTAAAATTGTACTTTTCATCGGCTTCTTTTTCTGGAGGAGCAAACTCAACTGGAAAAAACTTGCCTTTCCCACGAGAAAAACCATCCTTATGCAAATATTTTGTACCTGGATGATTAACATCAGGGCAAGGCCATTGCAAACCACCTTTTTCCAATCTTTCATAACTTATTCCGCCGTATAATTTTGATACTTGTGCGATCTCATCCATAATTTCAGAAGGAGAATTATATTTCATTTCATAACCCATTTTATTAGCCAATTTAGTTAATATCTCCCAATCTGCTTTAGCCCTTCCAGGAGAGTTGACCGCTTTTCTCACCCTTTGTATGCGTCGTTCGGTATTTGTAAACGTACCCTCTTTTTCAGCAAACGACGCCGCTGGCAAAACTACATCTGCAAATTGTGCACTTTCAGTCAAGAATATATCCTGCACTATTAAAAAATCCAAACTTTCTAGAGCTTTTTTAACATGGTCTTGATCTGGATCAGACAAAAAAGGATTCTCACCCATTATGTAGAGAGCTTTTATCTTTTTACCTGCTTCTTCAAACATTTCTGTTAATGTCAATCCTTCTCTATCAGTTAATTTTACACCCCAATAATTCTCAAACTTTTCTCTAATTTTGGGATCACTGACTTTTTGATAACCAGGATAAACATCAGATAAAGCCCCAACATCACAAGCACCTTGCACGTTGTTTTGTCCCCTTAATGGATTAACTCCTGTGCTTTCAAAACCAACGTTCCCAGTTAAGAGTGCAAGATTCGTAAGAGAAAGTACGTTGTTAGTTCCGTATTTATGTTGAGTTATTCCCATTGCAAAATATATTGCTGCTTTTTCGGCTAAACCAAACATTTTTGCAGCTTCGATTATCTTATCTGCTGGCACACCTGTAATCTGGGATACTTTAGATGGTGTATAACCTTCTATTACTTTTATATAACTTTCAAATCCTTCCGTTCTTTCTTCAATGAATTTTTTATCAAGTAACCCTTCGTTGACGATAACATTCATTATTCCATTTATTAAAGCCACATCTGTTCCAGGCTTGTGATGTAATGAAATGTCAGCAATTTCAGAAAGTTCTATCTTCCGAGGATCTGCTACTATTAAATGGGTCCCGTTTTTCTTCGCCTTTTTTATCTTGCTTCCAATTACCGGATGATTCTCCGTTGGATTTGAACCTATAACAAATATTACATCACTTCCCTCTATTTCTGATATAGAGTTGGTCATGGCTCCCGAACCAAATGCCATCCCTAATCCAACAACAGTGGAGGCATGACAAAGTCTGGCACAGTGATCTACAGAATTTGTACCAATTACTGCCCTCATAAATTTCTGCATAATATAGTTTTCTTCATTTGTACATTTTGCTGAGCTCAACCCACCTATTGAATCACTTCCATACTTTCCTCTTATATTCAATAGTTTTTCTGCAACATAATCTAATGCTTCTTCCCAACTAACTTTTTCAAAATGTCCATTTCTCTTTATCAAAGGGTCAGTCAATCTATCAGGGTGATTGACAAAATCATAACCAAAACGGCCTTTCACACAGCTTTCTCCATGGGGGTTTGGAGAGTTTTCGTTGTAAACCGAACCAACTTGAATTATTTTATTGTTTTTGGTTCTTAATTCCAATTGACAACCAACCCCACAGTAAGGACAGGTTGTTATAGTTTTTTTAAATTCGTAATAACGCCCTTTTCCTTTGGAAGGAATATAAGTAAGAGCCCCCGTTGGGCACATTTCAACGCATTGCCCACAAAAGACGCATGGAGAATCTTTCCCTCCCAGATCTTCATCAAATGGAGGGCTAACTTTAGTTTCAAAACCTCTATTGACAAAATCCAATGCGTTACACATTTGAATCTCTTTACATGTTCGTACACATTTGCCACAAAGTATGCATTTGTCTGGATCAAGCTGTATAAATTCATTCTGAGCTTTTATCTCAAAACGTGGGAGTTTCTTTGTTCCGAAGGTGGATTCTTTAATTCCATATTCGTAAGCTAAATCCTGAAGGACACAGTTTCCATTAGCTTCACATGTCATACAATCCATTGGATGATCAGAAACTAGTAAATCTACAACCGTCTTTCTAGCCTCGATAACCCGTTCACTATCCGTTAAAACCTTCATCCCATCAGTTACTGGTGTAACACAAGAGGCAACTAATTTACGATTATTTTCCAATTCTACCAAACACATTCTACAAGAACCTACATCGGATAAATGTGGACTATGACATATGGTAGGAATATAGATACCGTTTTGTTTTGCAACCTGGAGTATAGTTTGGCCTGGTTCAGCTTCGTAATCATTATGATTTATAGTAACTACCAAAACATAAGACCCCTTTCATTATTAAATTTACGAAAAATTCAATATCAAAAAATCATATTCTTAGCGGTGAAAATATTTACAACAACTTCTTCATCTACTAGTTGAAGTTTATCTGTAATATTATATCTCGTTATTCCTTTTGAAGAGTAAGAAATGTAAAGATATCCATTTTTACAATCCATACTTAAAATTGGAAGATCTAAATTTATTATTCGATTTAAATCAAAACTTGACAGATCAACGATCGTCAATTGAGAGCCTATAGAATAAAATATATATTTATCATTCAGAGCAATTATATCGGGCGAATAATCAAAGCTAAAATAATCGATAATGTTAAAATTTACGTCTGTCCTAAATACCCCTTTTTCTGTTAAAAGGATAAATCCATCAGAAATTGAATGAATTTGTTCAATATGATCTTTGGAATAAAATTTAAAACTACTCTTTCCCGTTAAAAAGTTAAACTCTGTTATCTTATCTTCCTCAGCTATATACGCAAAGTTATCAATAATTTCTATATCTTGAGCCATTCCTACAAACACCTTTGTTCCATAAAAGAAAGAATATATATTCTCTTGGGCAATAACGAATACATCTTCTTGGGTTTCTTTTATACCTACAATGTTTTCAGGAAAACTTTTGGTAATTGTATTCGTAGCATCATAGAAATTAACTACATTTTCATTGAGTTCGTAAAAGCCCTTCTCGCCTTTTATCAAATCCCCAATATATCTTTTCTCCCATAACTTTTCTTTTTGTTTATCTATATAAACTATCTTTCCACCCTCATCAATTAACACCCCTGATTCCAACGCAACGAAATCATCAATTGAGTCAACTGTATTAATATACTTAAGTAATTCTTTAGTATCTAATTCATAAATATACAGCCCATCTTCGTTATTCGTTAAGTATATATACCCGTCATTTATCAAAATATTTGGTCTAGAAAATTGTCCAGTAATAATTTCTTGAGTTTCTAATGATTCCAAACTTCTTTTATATACACCGTTATTCGTAGAAAAATAAAGCAAATCATCTGCTAAATGTATAGAAAAAGCATCTTCATCCCATATATACAATGGTTTCACATCATGTTTTTTTGTCGTGGTCAAATCTTTTGTTTCAAATATTTGTATACCCATTAAATCGTCGTTCACTACAAAAAAATCCTTACTCAAACTAATCATTCTAGGTGAAACCAACTGATCATAATGATTAATTTCTTCAACTGTTCGATCTTCTTTGACTTCATAAATCTTCATCCCTAAACCTGGACCAATCACAAATAAATACTTTTCAAACATTTCAACTTGGGTTACCATGCCCCGTAAACGAATATGTTCTTTCAATCTTATATACACCTTATCTTTCAAATCGAAGCTTATCAAGCCATTTTCACCATCCGCAACAAATAATAATTCTCCATTCGTTGCAACGGATAAAGAATCACCAAATGTGGAGTAAGAGTTTAATAAAGTTACTTTTTGGGGATCTGAAAAATCATAAATTTTCAATCCCTCTCTGTCAACAAGATAAAGATAATCTTCATAAATTTGAGCATCGTTAACATAACTACCGGTTGTTACTGAAGCAATTATTTCTTTCTTTTCAACATCGAAAACATAAAATCCTTCGTAACCTCCTATTATTACTCCGTATTTGGCATTTACTGTTGAGATAGGAATTTTTTCTTGAACAATCGGATTAGTAACCTCTTCTACTTGAGTACTACTCACCTGAACAGACCTTTCTTTTGCAATTTGGATGTAAAATATTACAACCGAAGTCATTATCAAAATTAAAACAATTAAAAAGCCTAAAATAGTATAATTCTTAATAATTTTGCGCACGGGTTACACCCCAATATGTTATAATTTTAATATAATTATAACATAATTTTTTTCGTATATTCTTTAGCCCAGAGACAACTTTTTTTCTAAATACTTTTATGATATAATTTTTTAGAAATTTATTGAATTATAATTAGCCATTTTAGAAACAAAATTTTGATTTTAAAAAGGGGGAGTAAAAATGCCATCCGAGTTGAAAATAGTCACATTCAACATTGGTAAAGAAAAGTTTGGCCTCGATATTATGAATGTGGATGCCGTAATTGAGTATGAAGAGACCACTAAATTACCAAATGCTTCTGACTATTTCGAAGGTGTAATAAATTATCGCAATGAAGAAGTTTTACCTATCATCAACCTGAGAAGAAAATTTAAAATGTCCGACTTTGAAGACAGATCTCACGCCAAAGTAATAGTTTTAAAAATCGATCAAAGACGTGTGGGAATAATGGTTGACGATGTAAAAAACGTAAGAAGTATCGACCCTAATTTAATAAACGAAAAACCTAATATAGGTGGAATGCGCGGAGCTGATTTTATAAGTGGCATAGCACGTTTAGAAGATGGTATGTTAGTAATATTAGATATAGATAAACTGCTAACCGAAGAAGAAAAGGTTGCAATAGACGAAGTTATTAATAATTAAACTGCTTTCAAAAAGCATAAAAAGTGGCGATATATTTATTACGCCACTTTTTTATGAAAAATTCATTCTTCATCTGCAGATGTTGGAATAACACAAATAAATTCTAAATCTTCATCTCCTGCGTTCTTCAATTGGTGCTCTATGCCTCCAGGGACGTAAACAAAACTTCCAGCTTCAACTGCATTGTATTTTTCTCCATCATAAACTTCTGCCTTACCTTTAACTATAAATATTTCATGTTCCCATCTATGAGAGTGTTTAGGAGAATATCCACCTGGTTTAACAGTGAATAACCTCATAACAAAATTAGGCGCTCCATAATTACTCTTCCCTATTAATATTCTTTTTTCAACATCTTTAGTCATTTCATTATTTATTATTAAAGGTTTAACTTCCTTTGCTTTACCTATTATTGCTTTTTCCTGCGACATATTCGATTTTTTCCTCCCTTGTATCTAAGTATTTTGTTTTTTATCTTTTTTTACTAGTTTTGGGATACTGGTCTTTATTTTTCCCAATCTGTTAACATCGCTCTCCAACGAGGCTTTATTTTGCTTTACGATTTCTTCATACACTTCTTCGCGATAAATTTTTATATCTTTAGGTGCCTCAAAACCGATTTTTATATTTCCATTATCTTGTTCAACCATAATGAGTTTTATTTTTCTATTTCCTACTTGTATTACGATGGATTCTCCTATTTTTCTAGATAATATCAACAAATCTATTCACCATCTTTTTGAACAGACAGTATAGCATTACTTCTTTCCAATTCTTCTTTCAAAAGATGTCTAATTTTGTATTCTTCATTTTCAATTAAATATTGTACACCTTTATGATTTTTTTGGGAAATAATAATTGGAGCAGCTAAATTTATAGTTATTTCATCTTCTTTTTCTGGTATAGTCAATATACTTAATATTATAGCATCTTCTGGTTTCTCTAATTCCAAGTATTCTGTTAAATCTTGAGGAAGAGCAAACTGATAATCGTTTCTTATAAGTTGAGGAAAAGTAACAGGGAAAGCTACTTTCTTATCTTCTAACGAAGCTAACCACATGATAGGATATGTATCTTCAGGTTCCAGCAAAACAAATTGTTTAAGATCTTCGAAACCAGGAATACCATACTCAAAAATTATGGTTTTTTCAGTTTCTATCTTCACACTTCCCAACTTCGTTTCATATTCTTTTATCATAATTTTGGAAAACCTCCTTATAGAAAATCTGCCAAGGTTGGGGGAATAATATTACCAGCTGCCTTTAAAGCAGCTTGTAAGACATTTTGCTGAGTTGCCAATTCCATTACTACTTGAGCCATATCCGCATCAGCTTCATTGGATAAAAATTCTGTTGAAAAACTCTTAAATTCTTCCATTCTGTTTGAAGTCATTTCTAAAACTCGTTGAGTAGCTCCAACTTCCGTAAGATTCTTTAATACATTGTTTTGTATTTCTTCAACATTTTCCATCTCACTTTGAAGTGATGTGTAATCTCCTGCTTCTATAGCATTGGACAATCTTTTTACTATGGCAAAAATTGAGGCACCATAATCAGTTACAAAAGCATCATAAACTGTTTTACCGTATTCTATATCTTGCCCACCAACGGAAATCTTCTGCCTAATATTTGCTTCTGGGGGCATTATTATTTTAAAATTACCTTCGCTATCTATTTCCACGACTTTTTGATTGTTTTTAGCTCCCCCAAACACATAGTTTCCTGAAATTTCCGTATTTGCAATAGAAACTAGTTGCGTATTTATCTTGTTAAGTTCTTCTGATATAGCTACCTTATCCTCTTTAGTTAATGTATCATTTGCTCCTCTAACTGCAAGCTCTTTAACTCTAAGATATATCGAGCTCACTTCCTGTAATGCTGTATCATACATATTCACATAATTTTGGGCTGTTTCCACATTAGTTTTATAACGTTCAATTTCCCTCAAACGACTGTCTAAATTAGAAATCCTTGTTGCAACAGCTGCATTATCTGATGGGTAACGAACTTTCTTTCCTGAAGTTAATTGAGAATTTAAATCACTATATTTCCTTAAAACATCTTGAATATCGTTAAGTGTTCTACTACTTAAAAGATTTTCAGTGATTCTCATGTTTTTACCTCCTCACCAACCAAACAAGTACTGTTCACTCTATTATACAACACCCAAGTTGTTAATAACCGTCTCCATCATTTGATTCACTGCTGTGATAACCCTGGCAGAAGCATTAAAAGCCTGCTGATATTTGACAAGGTTAGTCATCTCCTCGTCTATAGAAACACCCATCACTCTTTCTTTTTCAAGACTTATCTCACTATTCAACATTTCACTGTTTAGCCTCATTTTATCTGCTGTTTCTCCCTTAACTCCTATATCTGTAACAATATTTCCTAAAAAGTTCGAAAAACCAACCCTCCCATTATCTAATACGGAATTATCATACATCTTGGATATTTCATCCCATACACTAACGTTTCCTGCACCAGTGGGAGAATAATTAATATCATAATAACCCAAGTCGGTTGCAAGTAAAGATGGATTCTCTTTTAAGTTAGACGATACAGAAATTTGATTGACTATTCCTAACTCGTTATCTATTTTCAAAAGATCAGCTTCAGAAAACTTTTCATCTATTTGTTCAGGGCTTATATCTGGAGAAATCAGTGTAACGATATTGTTAGAATCATCTTCGATAAATCCTAAAGCATTGAATAATTTTTCAGGACCCTTTATAGTAACGTTCTTTAAGTCAAAATCTATTAGATTTCCAGCTCTCAACACAAATGAGCCATGTGGAGTTACAGAAGCGGTAACCCCTGTGTTTGTGGCATTGATTTTATCAACCAAGTCATAAGCAGTGTCTTTAAGAGGGTTGATCTCGATTCTTATTCCATTTATACTCATTTCTATTTTTTCATTTGAACCTAATAAATTATTCAAAGTAGGTTTTGAGGTATCTAAGGCGTCTAATGTTATTCTTTGTGCGTCATTTTCTGAAAGAGAACCATCTATGTCGTTCAATACGATGGTATCCAAATCAGCATTTGGAACTTTCTTCGTGGGAAGTATGTATATAAACTTCTTTATAAGATCACCCTGATCATTCCTTATTTCTCTTTCTAGAGCTTTCAAATAACCTCCAGAATCGCTATTTATTTTTGATACTAAATCCGTAGCATTTGAAAAATATATAGGATCAGTCTCATTCGGCACTTCAAGCTTAATTTCGCCAGGGATGATAAGCTTTGGAGGAACTATTGAATAATCCTCTTCTATTTTGTATGCCTCAATTTCTTTAGTAGGGAAACCGTATTCCCTGAGAAAATCTCCTTCTATATCAACTAGTAGTTTGTCTTGAAAACCAGAAGTATCATCAAAATAAATAGCATTATTTGTTGAATCATATTTTATTGAATTGCTATCGTCATATGGGGAAGGAGAAGTTGCAGAATAATCTACTGAGTAAAGATCGAAATTATTTAAATCAATTGAAGGATCACTATAAAAACTGCTTAAACTCGTGACGTGCTTAATTGTGTCTGGATGGAATACGTCCGAATTTCCTGCTATCCTGAAAAATCTTGAATCTTCAAAACCTCTTTTGGTACTTATATCAGCAAAAAAGTTGGCACCTGTTATAGTTCCTGTTGAATCCCACCCTTCTTTATAAATAAGATTAGTTGTATCGACTAAATACAAACCAAACTCATCGAGTTGTTGTTGATAAGAAGGGATGATTTCATCTCTCAATTCAAAAAGTGCAGACATTTTTCCATCGTTAAAAGTCAACAAATTGCTACCTACATAGGCGTAATATGCATCATTTGTTTCTGCAATGGTTAAGGATCTTATCTCTTGATAACTACTTCCATTTAAAACTACTTTATCCCCCATACTCAAAGAAATTTGACCATTTGAATGACTTGTTATTCTTATATTGGAAAGTTCTGAAAGTTTATCCAACAATCTATCCCTCTCATCAAGCAAATCATTAGGGGAACCACTCATTGAACTTGATGTGAGTATCTTTTGATTTAAATCGGCAATCCTTTTCAAATAACCGTTTATTTCGTCTATTCTGAGCTTTATTTCACTGTTTATATCATTTTTTAATTCTTCTAACCTATAGTTAAGATCTTTCATGGTGTTAACTAATTCTTCCGCTCGAGATACAACCTGAGTTTTAGCGGCTTCATTTGATGGATCAGTTTTCAACTCCTCGATTGATGCCCAGTAAGAATCATACATATTTCTCAAACCCGTTTCTCCAGGTTCACCAAACAATTGTTCAATATAATGCACATTAGAATATATATTTTCCCAATAATTCAAACGAGAAGAAGTTTCTCGAAATTGCAAATCTAAAAATTCGTCTCTCACTCGTTGAATATCGCTTACCGTAGAACCAGTTCCAAAAGATAAAGCTGCTCCCCCACTCCCTATCGTTGTTAAATTAATAGGGTTGGTAGTCACAATAACAGGACTCTGCCTAGAAAAACCCTGGGTATTAGAATTAGAAATATTATGGGCGACAACGCTCATAGCGATTTTATTGGTATAAACTCCTAGTAAACCCGTGTTCAATAGGCCGTTCAAAGTCATTGCACACACGCTAACCCCTCCAACTTCTTGAAGTTAAATCTTTGTTCAATCTACTACCCTTTTGAGAGTAAGTTTTGCTGTTCGTAATCGATTCAGGATTCAAAATTTGATATATAAAATTGTTCAAGTTAGATTGAAATGAAATGATGTTACTTAAAAGATCGATTTCACTCACTAACTCCTTTAAATTTTTAACTAGTTCTGAAAAGAGAAGTGCAATTTCATAATCATTCTTTGAAAAATAATCAATAATCGATTCTAATTTGTTCTGTATTCTTTCTTCCAAACATATTTTCGATATTAACTGTGCTCTTAAACCTTCTATTTTTTTAAAGTTACTTGCTAATTTTTCAATCTTCAAAAGGGTTGAATTAATCTCTTCGATAGATGCTTTTTTTACTAAGCTTTCCCTAAGGTTATAAAAAGATTTTTTTAACTCTATTAAACTAACGTTCTCTTCCTTTAATACTTTTTTTATCGCTTCTAAATCATTACTAATGTTGGTCACCTACTTCACTCAAACATTTTGTTTACAATTTGGTCTACATTGATATTATACGAGCCATTTTCAATAGATTCCTTCAATTTCGATACCAGTTCTTGTCGAATTTCTGGTATCTTACTTGATAGTTCTATATACTTCTTTGATTCTCCTGTAATCCTATTTGCACTTTCTAGGTTTTCAGATTTTACCTGCCTCTTAATAAAATCCTTATCAAGCCTTTTTCGATTTATTTTATCTAAATTATTACCATCAGCAGGATTGATATTGTTGATATCCATAATTTAGTCCCTCCTTTCAACAATTTGAATTTCATATGTATTATCGTCCACAATTATTATAACATTAGAAGTTTGTAGCAAAATTATTTTTTTCCAAAGACTTTTATACCTTTGTAGCAATAATAAAGAAATATAAATTTAAAAATTTTATTTATTTTTTTACTTGACTTTTCTATTTTTTAGGTATATAATTTTTTTAGACAAACCTAAAAAATAGATATTTCATAAATAAAAAATCATCAAATAGGAGGTAGGTAAATATGGAAGGAAGGATTCCTTTAATTGGAGAAAAGTTTCCTGAAATGAAAGTATTAACAACGGACGGTGCAAAAGAACTACCAAAAGACTACAAAGGAAAATGGTTGGTGCTCTTCAGCCATCCAGGAGATTTTACACCTGTTTGTACAACAGAATTTGTTGAATTTGCAAAAAAGCATGAAGATTTCAAAAAGATCAACACGGAACTTTTAGGACTTTCTGTTGATGCCGTTCATTCACATATCAAATGGATGGAATGGATCAAAGATAACCTTGGAGTAGAAATTACTTTCCCTATAATAGCTGATACAATGGGAAGAGTAGCCTCAAGATTGGGAATGGTAGACCCCGAAAAAGGTTCCGCAACTGTTAGAGCAGTTTTCATCTTAGATCCTGAAGGAACCATTAGATTGATCATGTACTATCCTTCTGAGGTTGGAAGATACATCGAGGAAATATACCGAGCTGTAAGAGCTTTACAATTGGCAGACAAAAACAAGGTAGTAACCCCAGCCAATTGGCCCGAAAACTCGATATTTGGAAGTAAAGTAATAATTCCACCAGCATCAACTTATGCTGAAGCAATGAAGAGAAAAACGTCAGCCGAAGAAGGATACGATTGGTGGCTAAAGGTTAAAGAAGTTAAAGAATAATACTAAACCCCAGCTAGTAGGAAGTAGATAAGATATTATCTACTTCCTACTTTTTTATGATACAATTATGAATATAAAATCGAATGAAATTAGACACTATTCATGGGAGGCGCTTTGAAGGTTGCGTAAAGATAGAATAGAAAAACTTCTCAATAAGATGGCAAAAAATAATATTTATCAGGCAATAATATCCTCACCACCTTCTCTTTACTATTTTCTGAATGAGTGGTTTGAACCCGGTGAAAGATTGTTGGTATTATTCGTAAATACTTCTGGCGAAGTTAAATTGCTAGTCAACGAATTGTTCCCGGTAAATACTGTTGAAGAAGAAAATTTAATCAAATATTCTGATTCAGAAGATCCCCTTAAAATTTTATCTTCTCTTATTGAAAAAGATAAACCTATAGGCATAGATGGAAGTTGGGAAACCCGTTTTCTTTTAGGTTTAATGGATATTATTAAAGATTTATCTTTAAAACAGCTTTCTCCAATAATTAGTGAATTAAGGATGGTAAAAGATGTTGATGAAATAGCGTTAATGAGGTCTTCTTCTTTATTAAATGACTCAGCTATGGAAAAGGTTATAGACCTAGTATCAGAGATGCTTCCAGAAAAATACTTAGCCAAAGCCATCAAAAATATTTTCGAAAGAGAAGGAGCCGATGGAGTTTCTTTTGAACCTATAGTAGGATACGGTCAGAATACTGCTAATCCTCATCATATGCCTACTAATGCAAAGTTAAAAGATGGAGATGTCGTATTACTAGACATGGGTTGCATAAAAAATTATTATTGTTCAGATATGACAAGAACAGTCTTTTTTGGCAAACCTATTGAAACCTTGAAAAATATTTATCATATAGTTTTAGAAGCCAATTTAAAAGCTATTGAAAAAATAAAACCTGGCCTTAAGGCGTCTGAAATTGATGCTACCTCGCGTAATTATATAGAAAGCAAAGGATATGGAAAGTACTTTACTCATCGAACAGGGCATGGTGTAGGGATAGAGATTCATGAAAAACCTTACATATCTTCAAATAGCGAAGAAATTCTAACACCTGGCATGATCTTTTCAATAGAACCGGGAATCTATTTACCTGGTGTCGGCGGAGTAAGAATAGAAGATCTGGTTTTGGTGACTGATAATGGTTGTGAAGTATTAAATAGGTATCCAAAAGATTTCTTGGTAATTTAATCACTTCTTATGCTTTCGATCAATTCTTTGCTACTAATTGAAACTAGAGTCTTTTTTCACTAATTTAGTTAGTACCCTCCGCTTCGCTGAACTCATTTTGATTTTCTTTCACACTTAACAATCCTAAAAGTATGGTATAATAAAAGTACAGATACTTCAATTTTTTTGAGATAGGAGGTGGATGAATGTATAAAAATATGACTTTTGAGGAAATTTTAAATAAAATTTCATCCACAGATCCAGCTTCGGCTGGAGAAACTGTCACAGCTTTAGTAGGGGCTTTAGCGTCTGCACTGGGTTACATGGTTGCAAATTACACTATCTCCAATGAAAATGACAAGGATTATGAAAATACGCTAGAAGTAGCTTTAGAAAATCTTATAGACATCAAAGAAAAACTTATGGAATACGCTGAAGAGTCTTCTAAATATTCAGAAAGGATCCAGAATGTCATGGAAGGAAAAGATAAGGACAAATCTTTAACAGGTGCCGCCATATTTTCTTTCAACATGGCAAAATCATCTTATAACATTCTAAAAAATTGCTTTACCTTGTACAAATATGGCAACCCCGTACTAAAACCAGAAGCAAAAATCACTTGTTATTTAGCATGGGCAACGTTGAATTCCGCCATTATTTCTGTTGAAGCAAATTTAGAAAAAATAAAAGAGGAAAAAGTAAGACAAAACCTTTTAAATGATACAATAGAGTTCAAGAATGAAGCGGATTCCTTGTTAAAGGATTTGAAGGAGGAAATAAAAAATTAATGGATGATTCACCTATAAAATTTGAATTAATTCATATTGATAGATACACTGGGGCTAGGCGTGGGCGAATCGTCACAAAACATGGCACTATTGAAACACCAGTTTTTATGCCTGTAGGTACGAATGCAACCGTAAAAACTTTAACTAACTCGTTATTAAACGATATCAATACTGAGATAATATTAGCTAATGCTTTTCATCTTTACTTAAGACCAGGCTTAGAGGTTCTTGAGCATTTTCAAGGTCTTCATAACTTCATGAACTGGGAGAAGCCGATTTTGACAGATAGCGGAGGGTTTCAGGTATTTTCCTTACCAAACACTAGATTAACTGATGAAAAAGTAATTTTCAAATCTCCACTGGATGGTTCTCAAATAGAGTTAACTCCCGAGAAATCTTTGGATATACAAAAAGTAATTGGATCAGATATTGCAATGGTTTTAGATGTATGTATAAACTCCTTGTCTGGGTACGATGCTGTAAAAGATAGTGTGCAAAAAACTTTTAATTGGGCTTTAAGATCCAAACGATATCATAATAGCAACGGACAGGCATTATTCGGTATAGTTCAAGGAGGCCTCTTTGAAGATTTAAGAAATCTCAGTTTGTCTCAGATAACCTCTTTAGATTTCGATGGTTATGCCTTAGGAGGATTAGCCGTAGGAGAAAAATACCAAGATTCTGAAAAGATTTTAAAAGCTTTTGGAAATAAATTACCTGAAAACAAACCAAGATACATAATGGGGATAGGTTCTCCCACCATGATGTTTTTATCTGTAGAAAACGGTTTGGATATGTTCGATTGCGTCTTACCAACAAGAATGGGAAGACACGGAACAGCATTAACCTGGAAAGGAAAACTAAACTTAAAATCCTCAGAGGTTAAATTTGATCAAAAACCTATTGATGAAAAATGTGATTGTTATACATGTAAAAATCATTCACGTGGTTACATACACCATCTTTTTAAAAAAGATGAGGTACTCGGGAAAATCCTTTTAAGCATTCACAATCTGCGATTCAACATTTCTCTGGTAGAGAAAATGAGAGAAGCTATAGAAAATGACGAATTTAAATTTTTTAAAGATGAATTTTTTAGCAGTTCAACATATTCTTTAACTAATTAAAGCACTAGAAAGGAGGGATCCCCAGTGAAATCGTTTATAAAGTACTACAATGAAATAAAACCTTTATATCAAAACAAATTAGACCTTACCAAAAAATTCCAAGAGATCCCCAGTCTTTTTTCAGAAAGTGTAAGCAAGTTACTAGAAAACATTTATGGAGAAGATAACTTAGATAGAAAACTTATAGAAAGTTATATAGAATTCGATCCAGATAAAGAGCCTTATTTTAAATTAAAAAAAGAACTGATGAATTTTTTAGTTGAAGATTGGACTGATAGTGATCTTCCAAGCATTTTAGAAAAAATGGCTAAAGCTGCCTACGCTAGATATAAACATATAATTGAAGATCATGATAGAACCGAAACATTTAGAATGGAATGAAAAATAGAGTTAAAAAAAATTTGTCAAACCTGGGGCAGCATCCCCAGGTTTATAAGTTATAAATAAAATTAGAGAAAGGTAATCAAATGGATGATAAAAATAAAGATATAACTAAAATAAAAGATATGTTTTGGAAAGCTTTATTCCTTTTATACATAGTTTTTATTATATATCTATCGGTTTCCAAACCCATAATTAATTATAGTAGTTTCAAAGGAGAAGACAAAATAGTTCATTTTGTTTCGTATTTTTTGGGTGCCGATTTTTTCTTTATGGCTTTTTTCAAAAAAAGTAAAAGATCTTATTTTATACTTTTTTTGATTTTTTTTCTTTTAGTTCCCTTACTAACAGAATATTTTCAAAAATTCAGTATTTATCATACATATAGCCATTTAGACATGGTTGCAAGTTATTTAGGTGCCGTTTGTGGTTCTCTTTTTTTTGCCTTCAAATATAAGGCTTTCAATTAGTTTAAAAAAGTATGAAGAGGTGCGTTTCTTTTGAAAGAAGTAAAATATGCTATAGTTTACCTGAATATTGATCCCAATTATGCAAAGTTGAATAATCTCCCTGTAAAATTACCTATTTTAGTGGAAGATTTTCAAAAAGCAAGAAAAACCAATAAAATACCTTTGGACATAATTATTAGAGGATTAGAAGCTCAAATTGATATAGATAAAAACAATCGATATTACTTATCTTACTTGGTTTATTATTATTATGAAGCTTTTAAAAAATCCCTCAACGATTCAGATTTTGAAAAGGCTAAGGAATTTTTAGATAAGGCAGGTAAAACTTACCCCGATTATCGATTGCATTTTTATACTGGATTATACTACAAAAAATTAGGAAATCTTGAACTGGCAGAGTTACATTTAAAACAATCAATAAAAGAAAAGCCAAATTTTGCATATGGTTATTATGAACTCGGTAATCTTATGTATGAAAGAAATGTATACGACGAAGCAATAGAATATTATTCTAAATCCGTCGAACTTGAAAAGGACTTTACGTTAGGGTTTCTGAAAATGGCAGATGTATACATGGAAAATGGCAGATTTGAAGAAGCTATACCCCTTCTACAAAAATGCATAGAAATTGATGAAAAATTCGTTCCTGCCTATGAAAGATTGGGTGTTGCTCTGAATATGCTTCAACGCTATAAAGATGCACACAAAGTCCACCAAAAAGCTTTAGAAATAGATAGCAATAGATATGAAATTTATTATAACGATGCTCATTCATTGGCTAGATTAGGAAACCACAACGAATCAATAAAAGCTTTAGAAAAAGCCGCCTCTTTGAATGAAACAGATTATATACTTCACGAATTAGCTTTGGAATATAAAAACATGGGAAGATACTTACAAGCAATTGAAACAGAGGAAAAAGCTTTAAAATTAGCTTCAGAAGAAAATAAAGACCTTATTGTTTTAACTTTATTAAAACTCTATGTAATAATAGAAGACGAAGAACAAGTGGAAAAATATTTTGAAATTTTAAATTTGAATTCTGACTTTCACGAAGCTGCTGTTAATTTCAAAGTATTGTTCGAATTATCCCAAGGTAGAGTAGAAAAAGTGAAAGAGATATTATTAGGAGAATCCGTATCAAGTTTTACTCTACTAATAGATAAATTAGATAGATTAGATTTTTACATCTCCAAACTTGAAGATTTTACAGATAAAAATATCTCTGACTCAATATTTGAAAGTATAGACGAATTTGGCAACATCGACCCTTTTACTTTGTCGGAGCATCTGGTAGCTAAAGGAATAGAACGTCCATTCATTAGCTGGTTAAAAGAGAGTTCAATAGAGTCAAAGTCATATCCAGATGGTGTTGAATTACTCACAAACGGCCTACTTCTTTCTGGCTTTAATTACGGCCTATCGGAAAGGGTAGCAACAACTATATCACAGTTTCTTTGGAAAGACGGTGATGGGTTAGCTTTCGGTAGATTACTCTTAAGATTCTACCAAGATCGAATCTTAGGAGAATCGTTACCCTTAGAGCACTTTATTCAAGAAAATGTGGAAGAAATCAAAGATATGTCTTTTACTTTTGCCCAAATATTTGCTAATTACGAAGAACATTTGATGGATTTCGACTCGATAGTAGATTTTAAAATAAATAACTTTAAAGATGCTCTAAAAGTTTTTTTGTCCATGTCTAGAATACAAACTACAGCCGAAGAAATAACTTCAGTCAAATTCAAAGATCATAACACAAAAATTTTATCTTTATTCATACAGAATCTTAACTCGATTTCCAACTCTTTTTTGCAGTAAATTCCATACCAAAAATAAATTTTTTAGAGGTGCTACATGAAAAATTATTTAATAATATTTGTAGTGATTTTATTTTCCACTATTACTTTTGCTTTGAATATAAATATTCTCTCCCCACAAGAGAATGCCCAAAACGTCGATATAAGAACTTCTTTTAGATGGCAAACCATAGACGCAGAAGGAAAAGAGCTTAGATATAAGATCTATATCTCTGAAGATGCCAATATAGACGAAAAAGATTTGAAATTGGAAAATATTTTTTCAAACTTTTATACGGGAGACGTCTTAAAGCCTGAAACAACTTATTACTGGAAAGTAGAAGGAGTTGATCAGGATGGAAACGTGTACTCCAGTAAAACCGCTAAATTTACTACAAGAAGTTTACGTGCTGGGGATGCATATATTATCATATTTGAAGAGTTTGATAAAATTCTTCCTTTAGATGATAACTTCCTGGGCATATCGAAAAACAAAGTTGAATTAATGAATGCCAATAAAGTTATAGTAAAAACGGTTGATTTTGAACAAAATATTGAAGATGGATTCTTGACAAGTAACGCTGTTTTTCTAGTTACTCAAAGCGAAACTTTTGTACTTGACCATTCTTTAGAAAAAAAGGCACAATTAAACGTTAAGATTAAAGGTTTAGCAGGAGAAAATATCTTTTACAGTGAAAATGAAATCTTTTCGATAAGCGACGATTTCCAAATACAAAAACAAATCGATTTCAACAATATTCAAAAAGCCTTAGTAAAAGATGGATATATCTATCTTTTAACTGAGGATAAATTTGTTAAAATGAATAGTAATTTTGAGGCCGTTGAAAGTTATGATTTTAACGATAAAACTTTCGATTTCGACTATCTTGAAATTCAAAATATGACTTTATTCCCCATATTGACTAATAATAACATTATACTCTTAGACACCAACCTGCAAAAAATGTCACAACTCGACTTTCAAATTGAAACTCAAAGATATCAAAGAAAGATATACACATATTACGACAAAATAGTTCTATTATCCGGTTCAAAAAATCTTAACTTTTATGATTCTGAATTAAATTTAATCAGAACTTTCACATATGAAGAAAATTTCAATTATTTTGTCCCTGTTAACAAAGATAGATTCATATTAGTAGGAGAAAGTATTAAATCCTTCAATTTGGAAGGGAATTTAGTCTGGAATTATTCAACCATTAATAAATTCCAAATAATCAATGAACCCTTAGTATACGACAAAGGTTTAATGGTAGGGGTAAAAGACTTTTTAACTCGATTTTTAATATTTTATGATGATTTCGATTCTCAATACTATTTTACTCGATACATCAAAGAAAAAATGTCTTTACCTCAACCAATCGAAGAAATAGTGGCACCTCCATCAACAGTAACTGTCCAAGCTACCCCCATTACGCCCCAGGTAACGGAAATAACGCCTGAACCCACACAAATCACGGTACCAGAGCCAGTAGAAGAAACTATTACCGTTCCTTCTACTCCTATTGATGTAACCGTTGAACCTACGCCATCAACGCCCCAGGCTACGGAGATAACAGCCGAACCTACTCAAATCACAGTACCTGAGCCAGTAGAAGAAGTTATTACGACCCCTTCTACTCCTATTGATATAACCGTTGAACCTACTCCATCAACACCTCAGGCAACGGAGACAACGCCCGAACCTACTCAAATCACAATACCAGAACCATTAGAAGAAGAAGATATTACGGCACCTTCTACTCCTGTTGATATAACTGTTGAACCTACGCCATCAACGGCTGAAGCGACAGAACTAACTAAAATATTCTCTAAAAGTTTTGATGAATATATCTACGGAAGTTTGTACGATGGAGAAAACTTTTACCTATATGGTTATGAAGGCAAAAATGACAATTGGGATGCAAAAACATGGAAAATGGATCCATATGGAAATATTTTAAACGAAACGTCGTTATATGCACAAAATACAGACTTTTTTAGAGATGCTATTATTACCAAAGACTCTACCGATAACTCTAAAAACATAATCTACGTTGGTGATACACTCTCTTACGGCTTAAACGGTAATGCTTACATTGTCTCTTTGACTGAAGATGGCAGCGTTAATTACCAAATAGATTACGGGGATATTGGTAGAGACAGCGGTATAAGTATTACAAACATTGACGAAAATAGTTACGCAGTCACTGGAAATTTATTCATCAACAAAAAATTATCAGATATATTCGTTTCAAAGTATTTAAACGATGGAACTAGAATCTGGACTAATAACTTTGGTGGCAACGATGTAGAGATTGCTTTGGATATAAAAAACTCTCAAGATCAAGGTTTTATGGTTTTTGGTGCCACAAGATCTTTTGGTGCAGGTGGTTTTGATGTATACGTTTTAAAAATTGACTACTATGGAAATATGAAATGGTCAAACGTATACGGAGATTCCAACGACAACATCCCCGTAGGGGTTATAAAAGAAGGTAGAAAATACTACGTATTATTTGAAACTTCTTCAACACCTATGAGTTACGGAATTTTAGAGGTAGACGAATTAAATGGATTTGGAGATTCTTTTGAATTTTCATTAGATGGATCGAACAAATTTTTAGGCTTTACTACAATAGATGAAAAATACCTAGCATATGGTTATAGTATAGAAAATGGGAAAAAAGTCGGAATAATATACGAAATAAATTTTGAAGAAGAAAAAGTCGAAAAAATAAACACGTACACACTCGATTCTGATTTTGAAATAATAAGTATATCAAAGCCCGAAAATCAAAACTCTATCTATATCTTTGGAAATACTACCATCAATGGTATCAACAATATCGTATTAATAATGGATATATTATAATTTTTCCCGTGTTGTTTATTCAAAGGTGCTGATTAATATGAAAATATTAGAACCGGTTTTTAAGCCTCTCTTAATAAAACCATATCATCAATATAGAGAGAAGTTACTAAATTCTTTGATCAATAATAAAAGTAAAAACTACATTCTAATAAAAGCTCCTTCGGGATACGGTAAGAGCATTACTTTTAGTATGTATTTTAATACATTGAATGAACAAAAAGTATGGATTAGCTGCCCACAGAATTACTTTGATTTTGACACCTTCCTCAATCATCTAATCTATATTTTGTTCAAAACAATAAATCTGAAAATATTTGAAGATAATTCACAAAATACTATTTCTTTTTTTACTGAAGAAGAAAAGGTTGTTGAACTATTAAACGGTTTTTCAAGTTATACGAAAGAAATATTTATATTTGTTGATTCCTTCGAAAATGTTGTTTTTGAAGGGAAAAATGAAAATCTTCTTAAATTGTTATTAAATTTCATACCCCAAAACGTTCATTTTCTTTTTACTACTAACCAAGAGTTTCCAATCCCTTTAACAAAATTTGCTATGGCAAATAATGTTTACACTATTCAAGAAGAGGAACTAAAATTTTCTTTTGATGAACTTAAAAATTATATCAGCACAAAAAAAATTAACTTGTCAGAAGACAACTTGTTAGAGTTATACCAATTGACCGATGGGATACCCACTTTTATTAACATTTTATCCACATACATAGAGACAATAGACCTAAAAAAATATGATGCCCTTATAGATTCAGCAAAAAAAATAGATGAATATATAAACTTACTAACTGAAGCCTTATCAGAAGATTTAAGAGAGTATTTGAAAGTTTTCAGCTTAATGAATGAAATTGAGCCAAAGATTTGTAAAGCATATTTCAATCTCAAAAGCGATGAAAAAATTCACGAGTCTTTTGAAAAGTTATACGATTTAAACATGATAGAAAAAAAAGATCCGCATTACTACTATATGAATGAAATATTCCGTCGAACAATCTCCAAAGGCATTGGAGAGAGAGAAAAAATCCAGATATACCAGACACTTTTTAACATATATCAAAAAGAGCAAGATTACTATGGACAATTTCATTGCTTACTGAATATGAAAGATTTAGAAAAAGTCTATGACTTCTTTCTCAACCATTCTGAGCTATTGATAAAAGATTTTTCAATCATCAAAAAATGGTTAGATTTAATACCCACCTCTTTTTTCAGCAACAACATTGAATTGTACTATTACCGCGGCGTTATAGAAGAGAAATATTCCATGTTTGATGAAGCTCTTTCAGATTATAGGCTTGTAAAAGATAATATCCATAAAATTTCCAATAAAAGTATTCTTGAGAATATAGATACACAAATAATAGGAATTTACTGGCATCAGGAAAAATATGAAAAGGTCATCGAAATGGGAAATGAATTGCTAAAAAGTATACCAAATGAAAACTACCAGAGCTTAACTTCCTTGTACAATTTATTGGGAACCAGTTATTCTTATCTTTCAAAATTAGATGAAGGGAAACTGTATTTAAACAAGGCTATGGAATTATGTGAAAGATTCAATTATACAGAAATGAAACCCTGGCTTCTCAACAACCTTGCTTACAATATTTTTCTAATCGAAGGAAATTTAGAAAGTGCGGAAAAATACTTCGTTAAATCCTTAAAAAGCTTTGAGGATTCAAAAGATCTATATGGAAAAGCACTTTTAAATGCGAATCTTACCGATTTTTATATTGAAACGCAAAAATATGACAAAGCTAAAGAGCATCTCAAAGCTTTTGAAAATATCTACTTAGAAACTAAAAACATCGCCTACCTACCCGTTCTAAAAATCTTGCAAGCTAAACTAGAAGTAGAAAAAAACGAATTAAACTCTGCTCAAAAAAGTTTAATGGAAGCTGAAAATTATTCTTCAAGATCAAAATTTCTACAAGCAAATTATTACTTCGTCCAATCACTGTATCTTTTAAAAAAAGATGAACTTAAAGAGTCTTTTTCAACAGTTGAAAAGGCAATCAAAATTGCTAAAACTATTTTCAATGAATATCAGATATTGAACTTTGAACTACAAAAAGTTCGATTATTGATCCATTTAAAACAATTCGAAAAAGCACTATCACACATTGGAAAAATTATTCAGATAGCCACAGAAGGGAAAGCAAAATTAATACTAACTGAAGCGTTACTCTTAAAATTATTTTTAAGTAAATCATTTAATTTGTCTTCTTATAATGAAGATTTAAAAACATTTAACGAGTTATTATCAGACAACAATTACCAGTTTATTCTACAAAAATATCCCGAAATAACGAGCTCAATTGAAGATCTTATAAAAATTAATTCAGGTGTGAAAATTCCTTCCTTAGATGCTTCATTTAAATTGAGATTCGAAGCCTCACCAGAAATCTCTTATCTTGAATCAAAAAAAGCTTTATACCCAAAAATCTATCTCTTTGGTGAATTTAGATTGGTATGTGGCGATAAGGTTTTAACTATGAGAAAGGTGAGAAATCAAAAAGCGTTAGAACTTTTTAAATTTTTAACTTTGAATTATGATCAATGGATTATTCAAGATCTCATAATTGAAAATTTCTGGCCAAATTTACCTTTTGAAAAAAGTCGTCAAAGTTTATACGTAGCACTTCACGACATACGAAAGAGATTTCAAGAGTTTGGTTTGGTTGAGGAATACATACTTCAAAAAAATAAAAATTACAAATTCAATGTAAACAAGGTTTATTACTTGGATTACGAAGATTTTATCCTCCATTTTGAAGAAGGAAATAAATCATTTAAAAACAAGCAATACTTAAAAGCTAAAGAACATTATTTAAAGGCTAAGAAACTCTATTCCTATGGCCTTTTACCATCTAATATTTACGACGATTGGGCAATCCCAAAGATAGAAGATGCTGAAAAATCTTATCTGTCAATACTTGCTATTTTGTATTCTTTAGAAAAAGAGAAAGACATTGAAATGGCAGAAAATTATTTAGACGAATACTTACGGATCGAACCTTTCGCCGACGAAATGAACATTGAGTACATCAATCTTCTACTGAAAAAAGGTGAAAGAAAAAAGGCTTTGGATTATTACAAATATATCAACGAGTTGTACAAAAAAGAGTTAGGAACAGCTTTTAATTCAAAAGAAATAAGTTACTTTGTCAAAGAGTTCCAAATTTATTAATCCTCTCCAAAAAAGTTGTTTTAGATTTTTTTTAGATCTCTTTACTAAAATCTAATAAACAACTTTTTATAAAAGGAGAGGATTTTAAATGAGGAAATTAAGCATGTTCTTTATGATCTTAGCGATCGGTTTGCTCTTTGTAAGTTGCGCAACTTTACCAATCGATGGAGATGGCAACGGAGATGAAATAACCAATCAAGTAGTTATAAACACGTTTATTGGACTTGCTCGAGAAAGCGTGGAGTTTTTAGCTTATCAAGATGGGAAAGATGGAACCTGGACAAAACTAAGTTCAACCAACGGCGTGTACACTTTTACCCCTGAATCAGCTGATGGAAATTTTAGCATCTATGCTGTCAACGAATGGTATGACCCTTGGAATGAGGAATTTAACTATGACATTCAAGTAATGAATCTCAACACCACAGAAGGAAAAGAAGTACCAATAACCTTTGGGTATTGGCCAGATACTTTTGATTCTACATTAAATTTGAATTTTGGAAGTGAGTTTATAGGGAAAAGGGCTAACATCTTTTACGGTATTGGTCATGGAATCCCATGGTTTGATACGGAGGGTGATTTAATATTCCCCTTACAAGCTATTCCTGGCACCTATGATTTGGTAATTTTAGCAGGAGAACAAGGGGAAGATTTTTCAAAAATATATATAGAAAGAGATAGATCGATAGCAGCTGGTACCGAAAACAAAGATATTTCATGGTCTGACTTTGCAGACTTAACAACATACATTGTTACAACCACCATAGAAGATGCCTATGCATGGGGTGAATTGTTAGTGGGCGGAACAACCGATGCATTCCCTTCGTTCACAGATGGTTCTTACCTAAAAATCCCTCAATCTCTTGCAAGCTCAGATGACTTATATACTTTAATTTTAAAACATGACGATTCTGAAAATTCAGTTTATAGATTATTTACAAAATTTACAAACTATCCGTCTGATATTGAAATTTTGGACACCCTTCCTTCTAGTACCTGGGAAAAACCTGCCTTTTCAGACAATACATTCACATGGAATCAGTATGATCCCCAAATCGATGGCCATGAATTGAGATTTTATGATACATATTTAGAAAATAATGATTGGACTATAAGCTGGACGATAATATTATCCTCTGGTTGGTTGGGAAGTGCAGATTCATATGAGTATGAAATACCCAATTTATCAGGTTTAGAAGGCTGGAACGATTCATGGTATCCCGATACTGGGGAAGTTGATTCATACGACGGTTTTGAAGCAGTTTCAGGAACCGAAGATGATTTAACAAAATATTTAGACCCAATGGCAGGCATGGAAGAAAGTATAATTAGTTATTAGCCCTCTTCTTAAAATAAGGTTAAAGTAAAAAACTAACTATTTCCCCCGAAAAGTGTTAAAATTGAACTGTTCGGGGGTATTTTTTTGATTATCGAAAAAGGAGCTATAAAATGCAGATATGTTCTGTCTTCAAGAAATGTGGTGGATGTAGTAAATTGCATATAAATTACGAAGAACAACTAAAAATAAAAGAGAAAAACGTTCTTTCACTCTTTGATCAATATCAAATAAAACCTAATAATTATCATGGTATTACTCCTTCTGTAGATATATATGAATACAGAAACAAAATGGAATACTCTTTTGGCAACGAATACAAAGATGGCCCTCTTGTTTTGGGGTTAAGAGGAAAAGGTAAGAAGTTCGACGTCTATTACACAAAAGACTGTAAACTAGTGGATTATGACTTCAACAATATCGTTATAAAAACAAGAGAATTTTTCTTAAAAAAGAACATACCTTTTAGAAATTACAAGAACCACTCAGGTTTTCTTAGAAATTTGGGAATCAGAAAAGGATTAAAAACTGGGGAAATACTTTTAAACTTGGTAACTTCCTTAGATAATACTTACTATCAAGAAGTAGAAACATGGAAAGAAGAAATGTTGAATACTAACTTAAAAGGAAATATAGTTTCCATAATTCAAAGCAAAACTGAATCTAAAGCCAACGTTGTAAAAGCGGATGAAATGGAAATATTATACGGCAGAGACTATTTTTACGAAAAAATTTTAGATTTAACTTTCAAAATAGGTCCTTTCTCTTTCTTTCAAACAAACACAAAAGGAACAGAGGTTTTATACCAAACTGCGTTATCTTATGCAGAAAATTCAGATGTTGTATATGACTTTTATTCTGGAACGGGCACAATATCCCTATTACTCGCAAATAAAGCGAAAAAAGTCTATGGAATAGAAATTATAAAAGAAGCAGTAGAGGCAGCTAAGCAAAATGCCATATTAAATAATATCAACAACGTAGAATTCGTAAATAAAGATGTAAAAGATTTTGTTAAGCAACAAAGCAGCACCGAAAAACCTGATTATATAGTGGTGGACCCACCAAGGGCTGGGTTACATCCAAATCTTATAAAATTCATAAAAACCCAGCAATTTAATAAAATTATTTATATCTCATGCAACCCTAAAACCCTAATACCCAATTTGAAAGAATTATCCGATCTCTACACAATCTCAGATTTTCATCTGGTAGATATGTTTCCTCACACTGACCACGTTGAGTCAGTAGTATTGATGACGAGGATAGATAAATAGTAGAGTTGAAAAAGGGTTTGAATACAGGGTTTTCCTGTGATTTGCCATCAACTGATAATGCGCTTTTTGGCGGCGAAGTTAACTGGAAGAGACATATTTTTATGTGTGTGATTGTTCAAGTAAACATTGGACTCACTGTGGAGTTTAAGACTGAGATGGGAGTGAGCGTGGAGGTATAAGGACAATAAAATCATCCCGCACACTGAAGAATAAAGCCGTGGATGTCACTTTTTTCGTTCTGTTTGTAAATTTTTCTGCAAAAATATTGCTTTTATTCGTTCCTTCACATATAATAAAAGTTGGATAAATTTGCCACGTGAGGTTTCAGTAAATGGATTATGTGATAAAGAAACAAGCTGCGGAGAAATGGTGGAATATATCTCTGGAATATATCTCTGCACAGAGTGCAGGCCTTATGTGAGCAAGCCTGGATCAAAGGAACTGTGCGTGTGGTGGGTTGAGCGATATCAAATGATTTGGAGAAACCAAAAAATACAAGGCTTAGAGTGTATAAATTTGATAATTATAGAAAGAGTGATTTCTAGTGCGTAAACTTTTATATAAAACCGATTACGGGAAGTACTATATTGGTAAATGTGAGTCAGAAATTAAAAGATTAAAACTTAAAGGGAAAGTCCAATTGATTTTAACTTCGCCGCCCTTTCCATTAAATAATAAAAAACAATATGGAAATTTAGTTGGAGAAGATTATTTAAACTGGATTACAAATCTGGCACCGCTGTTTTCTGAAGCTTTAACAGATAACGGTTCTATTGTAATAGAAATGGGAAATGCATGGGAAAAAGATCGACCTGTACAATCACTGTTGCATTTAAAATCTTTAATGAGATTTGTGGAGAATCCAGAGGCAAACCTACGACTTTGTCAAGAATTTATTTGTTATAATCCGGCAAGATTACCTTCACCGGCACAATGGGTTACCATTGAACGCATTCGTGCTATTGATAGTTTTACACATGTATGGTGGATGTCTAAAACAGATTATCCTAAAGCTGATAATAGAAAGATTTTAAGGCCTTATAGTAAAAGCATGAAAAAACTACTTGAAAAAGGAAAATACAATTCAGGTAAAAGACCTTCTGAACACGTGATAAGCGAGAAAAGTTTTTTGAAAGATAATAAAGGAAGTATATCCCATAATGTTCTAGAACTTAAGCAAATTGATGAAACAAAAGAATTAAGGCTTCCTTATTCCATGTTAAGTATTTCTAATACAAAATCTAATGATTATTTTACAAAAACATGTAAGAAGAGAAATATTATACCTCATCCAGCAAGGATGCCATTAGAATTAGCAAGTTTTTTTATTGAATTCTTAACGGATGAAGGAGATCTTGTTTTAGACCCTTTTGGCGGAAGTAATACTACCGGATTTTGCGCTGAGAAACTAAAAAGAAAATGGATCAGCATTGAAGCTAATGAGGAATATGGTTATCAATCTATAATAAGATTTGAGGAACCATCATTTAATGCTAATATAAGAAAGGGGGAATTTTTTAATGGGATTCAATCAGGAAATTTTGAAAATGGCGGTCGTTGATATTTTTGCCGAAGCAAAAAAGCCTGACTTGTTTATTGGGCGTCCTTATTATTTGGATTATGATAAGGCCTATCTTCTTATCGCTGATGCATGGAAACAAAAGGCTGGAGGCATACCACAAGGAACGTTTATATTGGCATTCTATGAAAACGAGAACGATTCTATAGATGAATGCCTTTTATTGAGAGCTATTCGTCCTTCTAAACTACCTACTGATAATGATGTTATTGCGTCGATGGTGGAATATTATAAAGACAATTTGAAAACATCAGGTAAGAATAGTCAACTTGATGATTTTACAAAATACACATTTAGTTTTTCGGGATTAGAATGTAGAATATTAGGTACTTTTTTTAAAAATAGTCATGATCAAATTTTATTTGGAGCAGATGTTGAGAATTTTTACAGTGCTCACAATTATGTTGCTTATAAGCCCTTAGGAGATGTACTTGAGCAAATTGTTAATTTTAGAGATGGGAATTCTATTATAGGTAGTTCTACAGATATAAGAATTGGTAAGGTCAGGTATAGTTCAAGTATAAGATTTCAAGAAGAACAAACAGAAGTGCCTGTATATGTAAACCCACAAGATTTTCTTGGTAAAAGAACTGCGTTATTTGGTATGACAAGAACTGGTAAATCGAATACAGTGAAAAAAATTATCGAAGCTACAACTAAAATTAGTAATAAAGCTGAAAAGGTTTGTGAAGGAAGTGTTGATAATGTAGAAGATAATTTAAAGCAATTTGATGATTCAGGTTTACCAAAGTATAAAGTTGGTCAAATAATTTTTGATATTAATGGTGAATATGCAAATGCAAATCTTCAGGATGAAGGAACTGCAATATTTGAAAAATATTCAAACATTACAAAGCGATATAGTGTTCTTGAAAAGCCAGGCTTTAAAGTCCTAAAAGTAAATTTTTATGATGAAATTGAAACAGGATTTGAGCTTATACATAATCTTCTTGCAGAGGAAAGCGGGGATTATATTAAAAGCTTTTTAGCTGTTGATTTATCAAAACCGGAATTAGAGGATACTTATAGCTCTGCATATATAAGATGGCAAAGAAAGATTGCTGCATATCAATGCTGTTTATATGCAGCAGGATTTAAGGTTCCTAAAAACTTCAAAATCACATTTAAAGGTAATGCTGAAATTAATGATAAAATTAAACAAGGTAAGATTATTGACCCAAGTAAAGGCATAACCACTGATGACGCTATTGCCTGGTTTACATGGGTTGCTGAAAATAGCAATTGTGAATTTTTTCAAAATTATAAACAAAAGAATGGACACGACTGGATAGATGAAGAATTAAAAGCTTTATTAGTTTTTTTAACAAAGAGAAGAAATTTATCTGGGAACGAGAATATTACAGGTTATAGAAAATTAGTCCCTTTAAAACCATATCATACTATTACTATAGATAATTCTTTTGAACAGGATATCCTTTCTAGTCTAAGAAGCGGAGGAATAGTAATTATCGACTTATCCCAGGGAAATCCCGTAATTCAACGTACTTATTCAGAAAGAATTTGTAAGAAAATTTTTATTGATGCTATGGGACATTTTGTGAATAACCAACCAAATAATTTTATTCAATTTTATTTTGAGGAAGCGCACAATCTTTTTCCAAAAAAAGACGATAAGGATTTAAGTCAAATTTATAATAGAATTGCAAAAGAAGGTGCTAAACTAAATATTGGTATGCTTTATGCTACACAAGAGGTAAGTTCGATAAGCTCTAATATATTGAAAAATACCCAAAATTGGTTTATTGCTCATTTGAACAACGATGATGAATTGAAAGAAATTAAGAAATTTTACGATTTCGGTGATTTCTGTGAAGGATTAATACGTTATAGTGCCGGTAGTGACAAAGGATTCATTAGAATGAAAACGTATTCTAATGCATTTGTTGTTCCTGTTCAAGTAGATAGATTTATGGCTAAATAAATAGGGAGGAATAAAATATGAGTTATGGAAATGAATACTCAAATAAGCCATTTGAGAAAGCTAGCAAGATTGGACATACAAACATAATTAATGATCCTGAGGTGAAAGAGTTTTTATCTCAGTGTAGGATTCCACCTTTTAAAGACGATGTAGATGGAGAAGATATAAAAAGTGCCTTCTTAGAAGATATTAGGGATAATCCAATAAAAAACATTATTACAATTGATGGTGGCTATACGAATGTTGTGGTGAAGGAGGAATTCCCATCATCTACTATAGCTTTTTTTCAATTTGGTGCATTATTTTTTAAGTATAATGATTTGATAAACTTAAAGGAAAAACCTTTTATTGATCCAGATGACTTTTCAAAATTGCAAAATATTCAAAGAATCAAGCTTGTTCTCCCAACAAAGGGGCTGACCTTAAAAGGAGAAAAAGACCTTATTATTTCTGTAAGAAGATCTGTTTATGATTTCTTCATGAAAAATCCGGATAATCAGGGGTTTATCAAAGCACTAAAATGGTTATTATTTGAAGAATATGATGTACATTCGAATTCTACTTGGCATCTGGCATCTTGCCCTTATTGCGGAAACGGTTTCGATATACCGAAAGCTAGTTTAAAGCCGAATTTTACGGTAAATTGCCCTCATTGTGACGGTATTGTTTTTTTAACAGATGTTTTTAGGCTGCATGAGGTTATAGATAATGAACTGGGTGCAGGTGGAGTATTAGGATATTTATCCACAACGATTGAACAGTTGATTATAGTTTATCTCATTCAGCAAATTCTAAATATTAGACCTAATATTCTGAAAGAAACAATATTTATCAAAGATGGCCCCTTAGCTTTTTTTGGTCAGACTGCTAATATTCATAAACCAATGAGAAAGCTTATAAGCTTTTTGAATTCAAAATATGCAATTTACTTAGTTGGTTTAGAAAAAAGTGGTTCTTTTGTTGAGCATGCTTCTCAGATATCTCAAAAATTGAGGAAAAACCAAATAGTATTACTTGGTAATAAGTATATTTATAAGTATATAATTCCGGGGTATGAAAACGAAGATGCTGCCTATGGAAGATCAACTTATTATGGTCACAAATTAATTTTTAAATCTAAATTTGATAATATCTATATAGCTACTATTCCTAGTTTAGAGGCAAAACCGGAACCTCAAAAAAATGATTACTTAAATATCGATGTGGTACTACATAATGTTTCAGCATTAAAATGTGACCTTTACTTCAACTCTTTGGTACCTATAGTCATGGCAAATAAATTAGTTTCCCTGGCAGATCATCCTAGTGCAGATTTACTGAAGAGCTTTGCTCAGGAACATGTTTTATAATTACCATATCTTCAATATATTGCCTTTATTAGTTTCTTCGCATACAATATTACTCTGTGAGGTATTAGCAAATGGATTACTTAACTGCAAAAAAGCGTTTTTGGCTTTCTCTGTTTTTCAAAAGTGTCACTACATGCCTTTCTTTTCCTTTATTTATCAGTGTTTTAGTCTTACACTTGTGGTTGGCTCCCTTCTAATCCTTTATTTTCCTTATTTTGGTCCTTTAGTTTTAGTTTCTCTATGAATTCCTCATACGGGGTTACCACTTTTGGAATTGGTATATTAAGTATCTTCAATATCTTCTGAGCTAAAACATTCATATTAGTTCTAATGGCAAAACGCTGTTCGTTGGTTTTAATATCTATGTATTCCATGTTTTTAATCGCTTCTCTTATCTTTTCATGTGAGTATTCTATATTGTTTCTCTCAAGTTCCAATTCAAGCGTTCTTTGCATTATGTAAGATACGAAACTCATCACTATGTGTCCCTTTATCCTTTTCTGTGTCCAATGAAATATCGGTCTTGTCTCAAGATATTTCTTTAGTGTTCTGAAACTTTCTTCCACTTTCCACAAGGTATGGTATTGCTCTAATATCTGTTTTGGATTCAACTGTGTGTTTGTTATTATTCCATAGTATCCGTCATATTTTTCGTCTTTTCTATCTTTTTCAGCCCTTTCCTTTGAATGTATTATGAGTAATCTTTTACCCTCGTATTCTATTTCTCTGTATTCAATCCCTTTTGATATTTCTGTGAATTCCCCATCGAATATATCCACCTTTTTTAACTGTTTTATCGATTTACCTATTATGAATTCGTAATCAGAATTCTCTACTATTTCCATATTGGTTTTACTCATCATCCCCCTATCAGAAACCACTATTACCTTTCCCAACTGATGCCTCTTTTTCATCGCCTCTATCGTATCTTTGAACGTATGTCCTTCGAACGTGTTACCTGGGTATATATCAAAACTAACCGGCATCCTATCCCTGTCTATCGACATCCCTAAAACTACCTGTGATTCGTTGAACTTCTTATCTTTAGAATACCCCATCTGCAGTAACTCATTCGTTTGTTGTGTCTCAAAGGCTAACGTCGTTACATTGTAAAACACTAAATCTACCACAGAATTGAATAAACTTATCCTTTGACGATACAGATGTTTTTCTAACTCTTCCTTCTTTTGCGCTAACACATCTAGCGTCCTGTACATCCATTGTAAGGCTATCCCTTCTTCATCTGTCTCTGCCTCATCCCTCCTTGAACCCCCTTCGGGGCGTTTCTTTTTGAATCCATAATAATCCAAGTCGTTGAATATTCCCAACTTACTTTTCGGTTCTATTATTCTGTTCATAACCATTATTTTCAACAAATCTTCCACATCGAACCTCGTCTTTTTATCCATCTTTTCAAAGAACTTATCCATCTCATACCTTTCAAACAATCTATCCACTATTACTTTTACCCCATAATTCTTCTTATCGGGTGCTTCCTCAACACTATTCAAATTCACATAACCTTTTATATCATATATCTGTACAAGTTTATCGACAATATTTTCCACTTCTTTTCTACTGATAGTATCGATTCTACCCAAATTAGCAATAATCTTTTGTTTATTCTTACCGTTTTCACGGTAACTTTCTACTATTCTTAAGTATTCTTTCCCTTGATTGTTTTTTACCGTTCTAACATACATCCAAATCATCTCCCAACTTCATAATGTCTTTAATATTATACCACAGAAATATTATGAAGTCAAGAGAATGATATAATTAAAATAGAAAAAAGTGTCACTGCATGAAAAATTTTTCCCCAAAAAATAGGTGATTTATCCCCTCAAACCCGCTTTCTTCCGTTTGGTTTACTGAAAAATCGTCTCTCAACTGTCAAACTCAGGAAAAGTAGATATTGCCAAAGCTTACATTGAGTTATTTGGAAATAAGGATGGTGTAATAACAGATACCTATGAAGTAGCGGTCCCAGATATTTTAAGCAAAACAGGGGATGGTGTAAACATTTTAGATAATTCTAAATTTCCTCTATTAGATAAAACCTTATGACATTCGTTTATATACCTATTTTTACGGCTTTTAGTCGATGCTATGGCTAACCGATACTGGTTCTTTCCACTGATTGTTGAATTATCCGTTATTCTCAAGTAAAAGAACTTTTTGTCTCAACATCTCAAATTTGTTTCTTCCATACATTATCCTTTTAATAACTTTCACTTTATTCACAGAACCTTTTGTTAGCCCATTGTTGTATTCATATACGATAGCATTTCTAACCGCTTGCATATCTCTTTTTAAACCGTTCACAAATTTATCTATTTTTCTGATTTTCAAGTTACTTGCTTTTTCTATCCATTCTTCAAGTTTTTCAACGTTCTTTGATTTCAACATCTGTTTGAATTCATTTACGAGGTCTATCATACTTTCAATAACAGGGTATATTGTATAATCTTTTCGTACAACTCTTTTGAAATAGCTTCTATTTTTTCAACTGGTCTGTACTGTAAACAGTACTTCTATGTATGTTCAGTAATTTTGATATTTTCCTTTTTGAGTAACCTTTGTTGTATAATTCCCTAACTTCTTTGACTGACTTAAGCGTTGCCTTTTCTTTTTCAGAAGGAACCAGGTTTTTGTTTTCATCAACCATCTTTTCAATGTCCTGATCCTTTGTTTCTTCAATAACTAAAGAGGTACTGAACTTTTGATAGATATATTCTTTGCAATAATCCATTAGATTTTTTATTAAATGGAACCCGTCTGATATCTGAATAGCATCTGGATGGGCTTTCTCTATCGCCTTTTTATACGATATCGATCCGTCTCTTGATACCATTTGGATATTCTCGTATCCCTTTAGCCATTTTTCTAGTTCCTTGAACCCCTTCGGGGCGCTTCCCTTTGAGTTCAACATATCCACCACTTTGTGAGTTTCCAAATCGATCATGATACTTCCATATCTTTGCCCTCTTTTTATTGCAAAATCATCGATACTTACCTTTTTTACTTTCCTTTTGTCTATCATGTGGATTATTTTTTTTTAATAAGTTGCATATCGAACTTTTACCTATATCCGCTATATCTTTACTTATCAACTTAGCTGCTTTTACAGAACTCATATTCATGCTTATATTCAGTATTTCCTTTTCCAACCTTTTCGTCCTTTTGAATTTTGGTTCCACAAAGTCAAGAGGTTCAGCAAACGTCTTTTTCTTACACTCTTTGTTTTCACAGAACATCTTTCTTCTTATTACAACTATCGTTGTTTTTTTACCTTGTATCGGTAAATCTTGAAAGCTTCTTTCATACCTTGAATGTACTTTTTTGGATGGTTTCCCACAATATGGACAGATTACTTCTTTTTTAGCTGATTTCACCCAAATTGTTATTCTATCTCCCGATACTTCATGTTTAACGTATTCTAAGTTCTCATCCAACAACTTAACTATTTCTTCCATCCCTCTCATCCTCTCTCAAGTGATTTTCATCCATTGTATCACCAGAGGCTAATCAAGTCAACCGTTGATGGAAAGAACCACTTTTCGTTTAGTAAATGCGGTCGAAAAGAAGCTTGTCGAAAAATTTAAAATAGATACTGATCAAAACAAACAGTTAGGTCAAATTATAAATGCGGCTTACCCTGATGAAAAGGATATTGTGCAAATACGTAATCGAATTAGACTCACATCTAAGAAGACTTTGATAAAAGAGTTTAATCATTTTGAAGGAAATTTAAGTATTTTTCAACCTGCAATCGATATAACGGACCAAGCTCTTAATAAGGAAAGGGTGGATATCACTAATTTTGTAAACAGCTTATAAAAATTAATACACTAAAACGCTATAATATTTCTTCTCTTCGAGTGGTTGCTGTGGAAAAAATGTTTAAAATAAAGGTTCCAAAATTCTAGAATATGAAATTATTGCAAGAGGTATATAATATATTTGATGCTACGAAAGTTTTTAGTTTTGTTATTTAGTAGAGCATAATTTTTAACAATTGAAATTGTTATACCTTTTAAAAATTTGATGCATCATTGATGGCCTTGAAAAACAATTTGCTGTATAAATATATATATATAAGAATTCATTGAAATTCGTTGCCTTATCTGAACTCCGAGATACCCTACTTCCCAATCTAATTAACAGCGAAATTAGAGTCAGAATGTGAGGGGGGACAAATTATGGGTAAGGGTAATACAATTAAAAATCTATTGCAAAATTCTATTGCTGCCTATTTTGCTGCTATTGAGATACATAATAAGCCTAATATTACTTATCGTTACGAAACAACTACCTTGCTGCTCATAAATGCATGGGAACTAATATTAAAAGCTTTTATCAGAAAATATGTGAAAAGCAAAGATATTTTTGAAAATAATCGCCATACAATCCCGTTTAATAAAGCAGTTAAATATGTAAATGATTATTTGAACAAGAAAAAAGCAAATAGTTTTACTGCTGTTGAAGAAAATCTATGTATCATAGAAGAATATAGAAATAAAATTGTGCACTTCTATCAAGACTCTCTCGAGATGCTAATTTTTTCACTGATTGCGCGTTGTGCATTAAATTACGTTGAATTTGTTAAGGAGCATTTTTCGAGAGACATAATAGCTGAACAAGGGTTATTCATTATGCCTCTAGGATTTAAACAACCATTCAAACCTGAAGATTTTTTATCTAAAAAAGCAATAGATAACGTTCCTTCTAAGGAAGGAAAGGATTTCATCGATAACATCGTAAAAGTAATCGAAGATCTGAAAGAACAAAATATTGAGGATTCAATTGTTTTACCTTTTAGTGTTTATATAGAGAACGTTAAAAAAATAACTAACAGTGATGTATTAATTGCATTAACATCACCAGATCAAGCAGACGCGAAATTAGTAAAAGTGACCAAATATCAGTCTGTGAACGATCCCAGCGCCCTGAAAGTATCTTTATCTGACGACGAAATTTTTAATAAATTTCCTTTAACGTTTACTAATGTCCGTGATAAGTGTCGGGAAGAAATTCCAGGTTTTAAACAAAAGAAAGATTTTTATAATATTATGGATAAAATAAAAGAAGACCCAACCTTAAGTTATAAGCGAAAACTTGACCCTAAGAACGAGAGATCATCATCAAAATATTTCTATTCCGAATTGGTAATAGATGAAATAAAAAAAGAATATAATCAAAGTAATGAACACCATACTCAAACTTAATCTTAACTTTGACCGTTGGACCTTGTTTTTAGTAAACTGAATGTAAAAAAGTGAATTTGTAAGGGTAAAATAACTATTTTTTTCGTAGCAACATTTTTAAAAAGCAGAAAAAGTTCAAAACACTATTTTCTCAATTATTCATGCCTGTTTTAAAATTCTTACGTTTTTATAACTGTCAAACTCAGGAAAATACAGAACCACCCTGACGTAAAAAGCTTACAGTAGGCTATGTTTGCCGAAGTGTACTCTGCCACTAGGATGTACCAGACTGGTACAACATCCTTTTTATACTCTTAAGGCACGTTGAGTCAATAGTATTGATGACGAGGATAGGTTAACTATCTAATACAGCTCTATAGTCAAATTCACTTAATCCCCAAACTGTTTTCTTACCTTATAATAACCAGCTATAAATGGAACCTATGGTGTTTAAATCTTTGTAAAGCCAAAAAACTGAGAACCACCTTTTTCCACCTATTTTAAGTTTCTTATCCATACATATTATACGAGGAGGAATAGGATATGGCAAGGGTTACGGCAGTTAATATAAGCCAGAAAAAGGGAGTGATAAAGGAGCCGATACCTTTGGGGTATTTCAAGGAAAACCACGGTCTGATGGGGGATGCCCATGCTGGAGAATGGCACAGACAAGTGAGCCTATTAGGCCAGGAAAGTATCGATAAGATTGCTGCATTGGGCATCGAGGGCCTTAGTGCGGGAAAATTTGCAGAGAACCTCACGACAGAGGGTATAGATTTATATAAATATCCCGTAGGGACAAGGCTCAAGATAGGCGAGACAGTAATGGAAATCAGTCAGATTGGCAAAAAATGTCATACAAAATGTGCAATCTTTGAACAAGTGGGTAGGTGCGCTATGCCCATGGAAGGAGTGTTCACAAAGGTAATAAAGGGCGGATATATACATCCTGGAGATGAGATAGAGGTCCTGGAATAATTCAAGGTCTTTTTTATTATGGCGGTTTTCCTATTAAAATGAATTTAATCAATACTCCTGGCAGATTTTTAGTACCATTTTTAAGTTTCACATCCATAAATATTATTCGAGGGAGATTTTTATATGTTTAAAAAACAGAAGAAAGAGGAAAGGTTTGTCATTAAAGAAGAACAATCATTAGGATTAGGTGCTATTTATATCGTTGTTGATACTCGAACTGGAGTTAATTATTTAATGAATACTGGTATTGGGCCAAAGGGTATTACACCTTTATTAGATTCAGAAGGTAAAGTAATTGTTGACAAGTTAAGAATAAAGCAATGACGCATATAATGGCAGTCTGTCTGCTCCCACTTCTGGCGCCGAAACTTCAAGTCAAGTCCGTGGCATTGGTGTCAAGGATTGAGGAATAGAAGGACTGTAAATGACTCGTTAAGTTTGTTTATTTGCTTGTTTGTTGGATATATATGAAACTTGTATGTTTTTAACATCCTAATTTCCTTCATATAATTGTATACTTTAATTTTACACAACTTAAAACAGTTTTCATTTCTCCAATAAATTGAAGAAGGTTTCTATTGGATTTTCATAAATCAACCTTTGGTTTATGCATACTTGAACCATTCTTTTGTACTATTTGCAATCTTTACAAGTATCAACATAACAGGGACCTCAGTTAGAACACCAACTATTGTTGCAAGAGCGGCAGGACTTTGTGTACCGAAAAGAGAGATCGCAACAGCGACAGCAAGTTCAAAGAAATTTGACGCTCCAATCATACTGGCCGGTGCAGCAATATCATGCGGCAGTTTTAACGCCTTACTTGAAAAATAGGCTATGAAAAAAACAAGGAATGTTTGTATGATCAAGGGTATTGCAATCAGAATTATGTGTAGAGGGTTAGCAAGAATTACATCGCCTTGGAATGAAAAAATGATGATTAATGTTAAAAGAAGTCCAATGGTTGTGACATTTCCGAACTTCGGAATAAATTGGTTTTGAAGATACTCCAGGCCGTGCTTGCGGGTAATATAGTTCCGAGTTATCACTCCGCCTACAAGTGGAATGACAACGAACAAAACTACCGAAAGAATCAACGTGTCCCATGGAATAGATACACCTCCGACTCCAAGTAGGAATGCTACGATCGGAGTGAAAGCAACAAGGATAATCAAATCATTAGTTGCAACCTGCACCACAGTATACGCAGCATTGCCATTTGTCAGATGGCTCCATACGAATACCATTGCAGTACAAGGTGCAGCTCCCAGAAGTATGGCGCCTGCCAGATACTCCTGGGCAAGCTCTACAGGGATAAGTGTTTTGAAAATTACAAAGAAAAATAACCAGGCGATTCCGAACATAGTGAAAGGCTTGATGAGCCAGTTTATCACCCATGTTACAAAAAGCCCTTTTGGATTTTTGCCCACGTTCTTAATACTTTGAAAATCGACCTTCAGCATCATGGGATAGATCATGAACCAGATGAGTATGGCAATCGGTATGGATACATTGGCATACTCGAAGCGTCCGAGAAACTCAGGAATTCCAGGAAGGAATCTACCAATCAGTACACCTGCAATCATGCACAAGATAACCCACACTGTAAGATATTTTTCAAAAAAACTGATCCCTGTATTTTCGCTTTTTTTCATATAACCACCCTTCAAATTCTATTTGATTTTTTGCAAAATCTATAGGACCTCTTCAACTTCTAAGATCTTGGTATAAGAGATAACTTCTCCATTCAAACTGTGCCTACGCCACTTTCAATAAAATACTGTCAATATCAAATAATTTTGATGTGTTTTTCTGTTTTAAAATTATTATTAGATGGCTGGGTTTTACAGCAATTGTTTCCTTCTTTAACCGCTTTAGGGGTTGTCAGCCTTTTGAGCAAAGTAGCCGCATAGGCACTGCCCTTCTCACTAATTGTGTAGTACGTCCATTTCCCTTCCTTCCTGCTCTCTACAACACCTGATTCAACCAGAATTTTCATGTGGTAGGAAAGTCTCGACTGCCTCAAGTTCAGCTGTTCTTGCAAAACACATGCACACTTTTCACCGCTGCGAAGTAGTTGCAGTATTCGCAGACGTGTTTCATCGCAAAACGCTTTAAATACCTTTGCCTGTTCCTTATAAATAGTTGCCAAGATATCACCTCATATCAAAATTATTTGATATGATACTATTATATACATCATATCAAATTTTGTCAATGTGTTTGAAAAAGTTTTTGAAATAGCAACATTTTTGAAAAGCAGAAAAAGTTAAAAACACTTTTTTAATCATTCTTACCTGTTTTAACTATGCTGAAAGAGAAGGTCTTTTGTAATCGAATATCTTATTGCTTATTTCTATTATGGCTTAAAGAATTTTCTATAAGCTACTTGTTTTTATTCTCTTCTTAATATAAACTATTATATGATATATATAAAAAACTATTCCTGAAAAAGGGACAAAATAAAATGGGACAAAGCAAAGATCTATGGATACTTACTGGTCCAAAAGATATAAGCAACTATAAAATGACCTGTATACAATTGACAAACATATGTCTGCAAAATCCAGTGCAACCATTTATGAAGTAAGTTTTGAAAGGAACACTTACAGTTCTTAGACAAAAAGGAGAGAGAAATCCCTCCAAGTTAGTCGGCAGCTGGTTGACACTCATTTTAAATTCCTAATATTTTTATTGGGTACTATACAAGGGAGGGGATTTTTAATATGGGTATGGGAAAATCAACAATAGAACAGAAACGGCTGAATGCTGACCTATGGATAGTTCTTATTACTACTTTTGCAGCTCTTGGAATATGTATGGCTTTTCAAAGCCAGTTTAACAACGTGGTCAAGAATGTGCAAATACCCATTTTGTTAAGAACTTTGTCTGCTGCCATATGTCAATTTAGTATCGCCGGATTAGGAATTAGCATTGTAGCAATTTATAGAAAAGAAAGCTTTTTTTCACATGGTTTAAGGTTAAAAGGTACTTTGATGTCCATTGCCCTCAGCGTACTTTGCTTTTTCCCATATATCATTTTTTTAAGTATAACAAAACCGATAACAAGTTATTTGCCTTTTCAGGCTGTATGGGTGACGAAAGAAGCTCTATCGAGTGGGTTCCCTGTTAATGTAATAACAATGTTAATTATTGCCACAGCGTGGGGCTTTTTTGAGGGCTTTAACTATGTGGTAATCAGCGATAAAATTAATCAGAGGTTTCCTTCCAAAAACAGATTTCTCAATTGGGGTGCTATTTTTTGTGCGATAGCGTGTATTTTAATACACAGTTTGATAGGTGTTACCCTTTTAGGTTTCATTGAAATGTTAACTGTAATTATCATTATTTATGGTATGCTAATAGTGAGAGAAATCACAGGAAATGCATGGGGATGCATATTCATTTTTGTGTTTTTATGGAATGCGTTTTAAAAAAGAGTTTTTTGAGAATTTAACCTTAAATTTGTAAATCTAATCAGTTACCAAAAATGCCTATACTAGGCATTAGAATTTATTCAAATCTTAAATCAACGGAGAGATTTTAATATGTATTCTATCTTACTAGTGATTATCTATATTTCATTCATCAGTCTTGGATTGCCAGATGCTCTTTTAGGGTCAGCCTGGCCAAGCATGTATACAACATTAAACGTGCCCGTATCGTATGCAGGAATTATATCAATGATCATCTCTGGAGGAACTATTTTTTCAACATTGTTCAGCGGAAAGTCTATTTATAAACTTGGTACTGGGAAATTAACCGCAATAAGCGTTGGAATGACTGCTATAGCGTTGTTTGGTTTTTCTGTCTCAACTTCTTTTTGGCATTTGTGTTTGTGGGGGATACCTTACGGTTTAGGTGCAGGAAGTGTTGATGCAGCACTTAACAATTTTGTTGCCCTCCATTACAAAGCCAGGCATATGAACTGGTTACATTGCTTTTGGGGAGTTGGAGCTACACTTGGCCCATATATTATGGGAATATTGTTAACTAATGGTTTTAAATGGAATTCAGGATATTTTACTATTTCGTTAATTCAGATTGTTTTAACCTCTGTACTATTTTTTACTTTGCCGCTGTGGAAAGAGAAGAAAACAGATAACAAAACCAAAGAAGGAGAATACAAAAATTATTCTTTAAAAGATGTTGTTGCCTTACCTGGGGCAATGTCTATTATGATCGCTTTTTTCTCTTATTGTGCTTTAGAGGCAACCACTGGTTTGTGGGCGGCAAGTTATTTAGTACTAAATAGAGGTATATCTGCTGAAATAGCAGCCAAATGGGCTGCTTCATTTTATTTCGGAATTACAATAGGAAGGTTTATATCCGGATTTATAACTTTCAAAATGAATAATAAAAATATGATACGTTTGGGGCAAGGGATCATCATTTTAGGATTGTTACTATTGATTCTTCCCTTTAGCAATTATACGGCATTTATAGGCCTTATTCTCATAGGTTTAGGTTGTGCACCGATATATCCAAGTTTGATGCATTCAACACCAACTAATTTTGGTAAGGATGTTTCACATTCCATTATAGGGGTACAGATGGCTTCTGCATATCTTGGAATAACTCTTATGCCACCCTTGTTTGGATTTTTGCAAGAACATTTTGATATAAGGTTATACCCCATATATTTGATTATATTAGCCTTTCTTATGATAGTCATGGTGGAAAACGCAAATAATTTATTTTTGAGAAAGCCCGTGATCAATAGTAACCCCTGATTTATTTAATATCCTTTGAGTAAATCAGTAATTCATCACGTTTGTACCACCCTGTTTTTTCCCAAAATGTCTTGCCAATTTCGTTCTCATAATAAACAAACAAATGGCATTTTATGATACCTTTTTCTTTTAAACTATTTAAAACCAAGTTTACCAATTCTTTCCCTATCCCATTTCTTCTATACTTCTTATCAACCGCAAGATGGTAGAGATATCCTCTTCTTCCATCTTCGCCACACAGGATTGTACCGATGATTTTCCTGAGTTTGACAGTTACAAAAACGTAAGAATTCTAAAACAGGCATGAATAATAGCAAAAAGGCGTTTTTTGCTTTCTCTGTTTTTCAAAAGTGTCACTACATGCCTTCCTTCTCCTTTGTTTATCAGTGTTTTAGACTTAAGCTTTTACTTTGCTCAGTTCGCTCCACAGCTGACTACCGCCGTTTTATCACCTTCCTTGTAAAAACGTATAAGGTTACGGTAATCCCCAAGCAATGCGTCCGTTGAGTGTGTGACGATAATTAACTGTCCGTCTATGCCATCTATACCAAAGCAACTCTTCAAAAGCTCGGTGAATTCAGCATCTTGATTCTGCAGAATTCTCTTGTAGTAGCCGATGAGCGACCGTTGTAAGTACAGGTGAAGGTGGACTTCTGGTTCGTCAATCGACAATACGAGTGGCATCAGTTTTTTGCCTTTGTCGTCGCTATATAGGTGTTCCTCAAACGGAGTGGACTTACTTCTGTATAACTCCATTATCTGGCGCAGTATGTTTATCGAAGCCATCGCCAGATACTGGACACCGCTTCCTGTCGACTCAATTTTCCTATCACCATCAGAGAGATAGAAAAGGCTCATCAGCATTTCTGTTGGATTTGGGGCAATGGTTGCCTTGATGAAGTAGTCGTGGAAGCTGCGGATTTTGCCTAGATGACTGTTGATAAAATCCGTCAGCTTATTCACTTTCTCATCATTCAGAAATGTTGGAACACTATCGGAAATAAATCGCTCGATGATTCCATTTATGAGAAGTCCTGCTACCTTTTGCGAATCAAGGCGTAATTCTCTACTTGGGACAGACGTGGTCTCGTACTTCAGAAAGTTGATTTTTTTGATCAGCGGCTTCGGTATGCTCTCGTTTGAGTCTTCGTTAACGATTGTTGGATATGCTTCCTTGATGGTCTGAAGATAACGAATTTTCAGCAAGGAAGCATCATTTGAACAGAAGTTGTCGTCAAAAAAACCCTGCTCGTAGGGAAGCAATTTGATGTCCAGTTCGACTTTCGTAGTTGGCAAAATCCGCTTCTTCAAACCCCTTGCCACTGCATACAGTGTCAAGAAGAGATAAGAAGTTACTTTTGCCCAAATTGTTTTCACCAACAATATAATTACAGTCCGGGTTGAAGCAGACGGATATGCCGTCGATGTTCCTGTAATTTGAAATTTTAACAGAAATTATCCTCATAAGCCTTCCTTCGGATTGCACTTTACTATTCTCTTTATTCTACAGCAGAATTCCCCTAACCGCTCATGCTATTTAATTGGCTTGAGTAGGTGATAGGCACTCAACCCAGGAATTTACCTACACTTCACAAGCACTCAACTTCAGCCTTAATACTTGGCGAGTCTATATCCCATAAAAATTTACACCTTGTATTGTAACTTCATTAAAATTACCAGCAAGCACAAGGCACCTAATGTCAATGAGCGAACCCGTATGTTCAAAACATCCTTGTTGTTCTTAAAGACCTCCAGCATCCCCGGGGAATGAGTAGAATTTTTCTGAATTTTGCCGACTTGCAAGGAATGGCTCTTAAAATTTTCTTGGATTGCAGCAACCAAAGATGTCTTGGCTTCCCCACTAAGGACAATAACTGTTTTACCGTCAGAGTAAATCGCATCGAAAGGAAAGCATTTTGCAGAGATACTACTTTGCCACCGTAAAATTGGTAAAGCGGTTTTTACGGTAACTTATCTCGGTGGGTAGTAGACACCGATAATAATGAACGGGTTAGGAGATACATTGTGAAACTGCTTTGTTGTTCCTAGGAAGAAGTACAAATCCCGTGTCAAGAACCAATCGAAGCATTTTTCCTTGACCTTTGCGATTGCCACAGCTTCGTCTTTATTTGCTCTCTTCAGACAATTCCAATACAGCATACCGATTTCCCAATCCTCGATCATCATCTTAGATTGCTTACCAGAATCGTCCTCGAACCGATAGGAAAACTTATAAGGTACTTTCTGTACGACCTTAAATTCTTCCTCGATTTCTTTCAAGGTCTTGAACAGATGTAGCTGCTGCGGCTGGGCGATGCGTGGGTATATGAACCATACGAGTGTTTTGATGTGGAGCTTCCGGATGGAACTATAACCGGCTTTGGCAGGCTTGCTCGCACTGGTGTCACGTGGGATGATGAATTTCAGGTGTTTTCAGTAAATAGCGATGTGGAGGAATCGGTAACTCGCAGTGAGGACATTTCGATGGACTATGACTTTTTCCACTCACAACTTTTGGCGCTTTCTTGCGGTAATGACTATAAAGTAAAGATTATACCGAAAGACATCAATATCTGGATATCCCGTCTCTTCCTCGGAGATGCGGATGGTTTTTCTATTCTGTATTATCAGGATGTAGACAGCCTTGTTTACTGGGCAAATGAAGCGGCTTATCGGTGGAAACTGCGAGGCATAGCCATCTGGTCGCTTGGACAGGAGGATATGCGACTGTGGGAAGCGCTTCCGAAGCAAATATAGTTTAGATGTTTTATTAATTCAGCGCTTTGCTATAAGGCAGGGCGTTTTTTTATATGCAAAACTCAAGTTGAACGGAGGGTTAAGACAATGAAAACAGTATGGAACTGGGGGCAGGCGGTTTTTACTGCTATTGGCGGATTTCTTGGCTGGTTTCTTGGAGGGCTGGATGGATTTTTATATGCTCTCGTCGCTTTTGTGGCCATTGACTATGTGACCGGCGTGATGTGTGCCATTATAGACAGAAAGCTTTCAAGTGAAGTCGGAGCCAAGGGCATCTTCAAGAAGGTGCTTATTTTTGTGCTGGTGGGTGTGGGACACATCATCGACAGCCAGGTGCTCGTAAGCGGCGGGGCAATCCGGACAGCGGTCATCTTCTTTTACTTGAGCAACGAGGGCATTTCAATACTGGAAAATGCAGCACATATAGGACTGCCCATTCCTGAAAAGCTGAAGAACGCGCTGGAACAACTGCATGGCCGCTCAATTGAGGAGGATGAGAAGAAATGAAGCTTTTTACAAAGTACATGACGCGAAACGACTGCTATACGGCAGGTCGGAAAATCACGCCTAAAGGAATCATGGTACATTCGACGGCTGTGCCGGGCGTAATGGCGGCTGAGTGGTTTTCCCGTTGGAACAAATCTTACAAGGCCGGCGATATAAATAGGCAGGTATGTGTTCACGCTTTTGTAGACGATAAAGAGGTTTGGCAATACCTGCCTTGGGATCATCGCAGGTGGCATGCGGGAGGAGCAGCCAACAATACCCATATTGGCTTTGAAATCTGTGAGCCTGCTGGGTTTTCGTATAAATCCGGGTCGGTAATGGTGGGTTATGATGCAGCAAAGCAGGAAGATTATTTCCGTAAAGCGTGGCAGAATGCTGTTGAACTCTGCGTTATGCTCTGCAAGAAGTACGGTCTTAATGAGAATGACATCATCTGCCACTCCGAGGGATATAAGCTCGGTATTGCCAGCAACCATGCTGATGTGATGCACTGGTTCCCCAAGCATGGGGAGAATATGGACACTTTCCGTAAAGCAGTAAAAAAAGCGCTGGAGAACAGTACAGATATCAATACTGATATTGGAATTGGAGATATGGTGGAGTTTAAGGTCAGTGTAAAGAATTACTACCCCGGCAGTGTGGAAGTTCCAACGTGGGTCAAAAATGACTATTACCACAGGGTCACACAGACTTTATACAAAGGCAAGCCGGTCATAAAAGGCGGCAAAGAATGTGTTTTGCTTGGCAAAAAGGTTAAGAAATCCGGCGGTCAAGAGATTGCAGGCATAAACACTTGGGTAGCAAAAGAAAACCTTGTAATTGTAAACAGCATTCCTGATAACAAGTGCAATAGAACCTATACAGTGCAAAAAGGCGATACCTTATGGAGAATAGCGGAAAAAGAACTCGGTAGAGGAACAAGATATCCGGAGATTAAGAAACTCAATGGTCTGACTTCAGATACTATTTACCCCGGACAAGTTCTCAAATTGCCGGAATAATCGGGTAGGAGGTAGATAATTAATTTATCTACCGTCCTCCCACACCACCGTACGTACCGTTCGGTATACGGCGGTTCAACAGAATTCATGCTTTAGGTTATACGTTTCCAGGATCGAAGTTAACCCCATTTTCTTAAGGTGTTTATTAGTTAGTGTTCTTGAAAGTATGGGGCTGTTGGAGATTCTCCAATAGCCTTTCCTTGTATTTGCATATTCCCATGCTTTGTAGATGTTTAACCCTAATTTGACTAAGTTTTTATACCTTGTTTTGATTTTCTTCCATTCCTTCCAGATACACATCCTAATTCTCCTTCTAAGCCATCCATCAAGACTTCCCGCTATCGATTTCATGTTTGCTATTCCATAGTAGTTTGTCCATCCTGTTATTATTTGTTTTATCCTTGACAGCCTGTATGCCATGCTTCTTCCACTGCTTCTCTTCGTTTCTCCTTTTAACTTCTTTTTGAATTCTTTAATGGATTTTCCATGGACTCTAATTTCGTACTTCTCTTCTTTCACGTAGAAGGAGAACCCTAAGTATTTGAGGTCCCAAGGTCTGACTACTTTGCTTTTCTTGCTATTCACTTTTAGCTTTAATTTCTTCTCTATGTATTTTGTTATACTTTCCATCACCCTATATGCGGATTTCTCGCTTTTCACGTATATGTTGCAATCGTCTGCATACCTGCAAAACTTGTGTCCCCTTTTCGTTAGTTCTACGTCAAGTTCGTGGAGCATTATGTTGCTTAGTAATGGGGATAGCGGTCCCCCTTGTGGAGTCCCTTCTTCAGTTTCTATTACTACCCCATTTACCATTACCCCACTCTTGAGGTATTTCCTTATCAGGGATATCACTCTGCCATCTTTTACGTCTTTTGATATTATCCTCATCAGTTTGTCATGGTTGACTGTGTCAAAGTAGCGTTCTAAGTCTATGTCCACTACCCATGTATGCCCTTTGTTTAGGTATTCTTTGCTTTTTCGTATGGCTTGTTTTGCATCCCGTAATGGCCTGAATCCATAACTGTTATCTACAAATTTCTTTTCGTAAATAGGTGTCAACACCTGGGCTATGGATTGCTGGATTACTCTGTCAATTGATGTTGGTATGCCTAGTAGTCTTTTCCCTCCATCCGGTTTCGGTATTTCTTTCCTCCTTACCGACTTCGGGGTGTACCTTCCTTCAAGGAGCTCTTGCCTTAATTCTTCTCCGTGTTGTCTGAGATATCCAAAGAGTTCTTCTACTTTCATCCCGTCTATCCCAGGGGCTCCTTTGTTGGCCTTTACCTTCTTGTATGCTTTATTCATATTATCCTTGGATAATATCTTTTCAAGCATCCCTTCACTGCATCCCTTATCATCGTTTCTTCCTCTTTCAGACGTAGAAGTTATACTAGGCGCTTCTACATTATTTTCAGGCTCTCCCTTATCTTCATGTAGGAAACCTTCTAATCGAAGTTGTATGCTTTTTCCGTGTCCCTTCGCATCTTTCAAGATTCGAAACCTCCTGTTGTTCAGTCCTTCCTCATCTTCCAATGAGTACTATGACTTCTGCTGACTTCTCAAGATTCAGCCATACATTGCTGCATGGGTTGCCTTAACAGCGTATTCTTGAGATCTCCCCAGGTAAGTGCAATAACTTTCATCCCATCTATCCGCCAGATTTACTCCGTGAAGTTCTGGGTAGCTATTGGACTTCGTTTTGTAAAGCAAACTCGTCCACTTCACTTAGCCTTGTATCTGGTTCTTATTCATCGGACCGGGACTTTGCCTTGGGCTTCCTTCAGATTCCACCTCACGATGGACACCCTTGCCTTCGACTAGTGGTTCCCGCTATCTGGTCCACAGCGGACTTTCACCGCTTAGCTATTGCGCATGCTGGGCGCACACGATAAAGGACAGCCAATCGCGGCTGTCCTAAGTCTTTATAGGAGGTGCTTGAATGATAGAGGCGGCTAATCATTTACCATATAACCCGCAGGAAACGAACTATACAAAGATAACACAGGAGGAAATTCAAAGAGAGGTTGATTACTGGCGGGCGTACAAAATTCTACAGAGGATGCTTAAGGCGGGACTGATTTCAGAAGAAGAATTCAACAAAATCGACAAGTTGAACCGCAAAACTTTCTCGCCGATGTATGCACAGCTTATGGCCTAATTGGCTTGCTATTAGCGGCACACAGAGGTAACATGTCACATACCCAAAGGAGGTGAAAACAGTGAGAAAGGTAACAAGGATTGATGGAAACAATGCTCTCCAAGCTTTCAAGCCAAAGGTGAGGGTAGCGGCTTATTGCAGGGTTTCAACAGACAGTGATGAACAAATGGCAAGCCTGGAAGCACAAAAAGACCATTATGAATCCTATATAAGAGCAAATCCTGATTGGGAGTTTGCAGGGATCTACTATGATGAAGGCATATCAGGCACAAAAAAGGAAAACCGAACTGGACTTTTGAGACTGCTTGCAGATTGTGAAAACAAGAAAATTGACTTTATTATAACCAAGTCAGTCAGCAGATTTGCCAGAAACACAACCGACTGCATTGAAATGGTGAGAAAACTTACCGATCTCGGTGTTTTCATCTATTTCGAGAAAGAGAATATAAACACACAGCGCATGGAAGGCGAATTGGTGCTGACAATTTTGGGCAGTCTTGCAGAAAACGAGTCATTATCCATTGCAGAAAATAGTAAGTGGTCTATCAGACGTAGGTTCCAAAACGGATCATACAAAATTTCGTATCCTCCCTATGGTTACGATTATGTGGATGGAAAGCTATTTATCAATAAAGAACAGGCTGAAATCATAAAGCGGATTTTTTCCGAGGCTTTGGCTGGTAAAGGCACACAGAAAATTGCAGATGGGTTAAATTTGGATAAAATCCCAACAAAGAGAGGTTCACACTGGACAGCGACCACTATCCGCGGTATCCTTAGCAATGAAAAATATACCGGGGATGTCCTTCTGCAAAAAACATATACAGATGAGAATTTTAAGCGGCATTATAATCGTGGTGAAAAGGATCAATACATGATAAAGGATCATCATGAAGCCATTATATCCCATGAGGAATTTGAAGCCGCCCAAGAGATATTAAAGCAAAGAGGAAAAGAAAAAGGTGTAATTAAGGGAAGCAGCAAATATCAAAACCGCTACCTGTTCTCAGGGAAAATCAAATGCGCAGAATGTGGCAGCAATTTTAAACGTCGAATTCATGGCAGCGGTAACCGTAAATATATTGCCTGGTGCTGCACAAAGCATATAAAGGACGCATCAAGCTGTTCCATGAAGTTTGTCAGAGAGGATGCAATTCATCAGGCCTTTGCTGTAATGATCAATAAGCTTATTTTCGGTCATAAATTCATTATAAGACCATTGCTACAAAGCTTAAAGAAAGCAAATTACTCAGATAATATAGCGAAGATTCAAGAACTGGAAACAAAAATCAAAGAAAATACAGAGCGGGTTCAGGTAATTATGGGACTTATAGCTAAGGGATACCTGGAACCCGCTCTTTTTAATACACAGAAAAATGAGCTGCTTAAAGAAGCGGCTTTATTAAAAGAACAAAAAGAAACCTTAAAACGCGAAATTGATGGAGGCATAACTACTCTTGTTGAGGCAGAAAAGATTCTTAAATTTGCAACGAAAGCTGAAAAGCAGATTAATGCATTTGAAAGTGAAATATTTGAGAATTTTATTGAAGAAATCATTGTGTTTTCTCAGGAGGAAATTGGTTTCAAAATGAAATGCGGGTTGAACTTAAGGGATAGGCTGGTGAAATAATGAGCCATATACCTTTTGGATATACCATTCAAAACGGCAGGGCTGTAGTTAATGAAGAGGAAGCAGTTAAAATTAAGAAGCTATTTAGGTTTATCTTTCAGGGCTTTCTTTAAGCGAAGCGGCACAAAAAGCAGGTATTAAGCGTTACCACACATCTGTTGCAAGAATGCTTTCAGATAAACGGTATGTTGAGGACAAATTCTATCCGCCAATTATCAGTAAGGACACATTCGAAAAAGCACAACTGGAAAGACGCAGGCGAGCTGAGGCGCTTGGCAGGATTTATGAACATAAAGGAAATGAAAAGAAATACCTGAATTTTAAGTTTCATGCTTCAATGCCAGATAATCTATACGATGATCCATTTCAGCAGGCAGAGTATGCTTATAGTCTTATTAAGAGCGAGGTGATTTTAGATGACAACCAGGAATGTTACGGTAATTCCTGCCCGTAAGCGAATCGGGAATAGTGCAAAGGCCGAGGAATTGCCTAAGCTTCGGGTAGCAGCTTACTGCCGTGTTTCTACGGACAGCGAGGAGCAGGCAACCAGTTATGAAGCGCAAATTGAGCACTACACAAACTACATCAAAAGCAATCCAGAATGGGAGTTAGCCGGTATATTTGCAGATGAAGGTATTACCGGAACCAACACAAAAAAGCGTGAAGAATTTAACCGGATGATAGAAGAATGTATGCAGGGCAAAATCGATATGATAATTACGAAATCTATCAGCCGGTTTGCAAGAAATACGCTGGACTGCCTAAAGTACATAAGGCAGCTTAAAGAAAAAAATATTCCGGTTTACTTTGAAAAGGAAAATATAAACACATTGGATTCCAAAGGAGAAATCCTGTTGACCATTATGGCATCTTTGGCACAGCAAGAAAGCCAATCGTTAAGCCAGAATGTAAAACTGGGTATTCAATACCGATATCAGCAAGGAAAAATCCATATCAATCACAACCGGTTTCTTGGCTATACAAAGGATAAGGATGGCAATTTAGTTATCGTACCTGAAGAAGCTGAGATCGTCAAACGCATTTACAGAGAATATCTTGAAGGTTCCAGTATGCTACAGATAGCTAGGGGTTTGGAGGCTGACGGAATTCTGACGGGTGCAGGCAATCCCAGATGGCATACCAGCACCATCAATAAGATTTTGAGAAATGAAAAATATATCGGTGATGCGCTATTGCAGAAAACTTATACGGTAGATTTTTTATCAAAGAAAAGGGTGGCCAATAACGGTATAGTTCCTCAATACTATGTAGAAAACAGCCATGAGCCCATAATTCCGCGTGAAATTTTTATGCAGGTTCAGGAACAGCTTGTCAAAAGAAGATGTGTGCATATAAGTAAGAACGGAAAGAAGAGAAACTACAGCAATAATCATCCCTTATCCCAAATGGTGTTCTGCGGCAAGTGTCATGAAATATTCCGCAGGGTTCATTGGAATAACCGAGGAAAGAAATCAATCGTATGGAGATGCGTCAGCAGATTGGAAAACACCGGTTTGTTTTGTACCGCTTCCACTATACTTGAAGATACGCTTAAAGAGAAAATTGTAGATGCCATCAATGTAGCGGTCAGCGGAAAAAACTCTTTTCTGGCCATACTGAAGAAGAATATTGAAACCGTATTAAGCGAGGATTTGGATGAGAGTACGGCAGATATTGATAAAAGGCTGGAAGAACTCCAAACCGAGTTGATCCAAAAGGCAAATTCAAAGGAAGCATATGATAATATTGTCAATGAGATTTACCGCTTACGGGACTTAAGGCAAGAAACCCTTTCAAGAAACGCTCTCCGTCAAGATAAGCGGGATCGGATCGCTGAGATGACGGACTTCCTTAATATGCAAACCGGTGGTATTACGGAATTTGATGATAAACTGGTTAGAAAACTAATTGAAAAGGCAACTGTATATAATGACAGGCTAGTGGTAGAGTTTAAGTCAGGGTTAGAAATAGAAGTAAACCTATAAGCTCGTATTAAGATAGCCGCCAGTAGGGGAAGAGTACTTATACTATTATAAATAACTACAGGAGACATAATTGGATTACCGATTGCGGGAGCAGAAGCAAAATGCGCTGGTTAAAAATGCAGAGCGTGAAGGAAGAAGCAGCGAATAGCTGAAATGACAGACTTCTTGAATGAACAGTCCTATGAGCTGGAGGAATATGATGAGCAACTGGTAAGGCGGCTTATTGAAAAAGTTACGGTATTTGATAATAAGCTGACCGTTGAGTTTAAGTCTGGAGTAGAGATTGATGTATTAATTTAAAATGAACTTGACCGCCGATTGAGGAGAAATACTTCTTGATGGGCGGTTCTTTTCTATTTATACTTGGGGATAATCTAATAAATAAACACACTTGAACAATTACTCATATGTTTTTATTGACAAACGGAGAATTGAGGTTTATAATATATATGAAAGCTTATTCAAGTGTTCAATTGAATGATAAGGAGGTGATATAAATATGGCAAAAAAAATTCAACCAATTGAAAGATGCGACTGTGATGTAATACATGAGGAAATTGTAAATAAAGTGCGAGAAAAAATGCCTCAAGAAGAAACTCTATATGATCTAGCAGAACTATTTAAAGTTTTTGGAGATTCAACAAGAATTAAGATACTCTGGGCATTAGATGAATCAGAGATGTGCGTTTGCGATATTGCATTCTTATTAAATATGACCCAATCAGCAATTTCACATCAGCTAAGAGTCTTAAAGCAGGCTGAACTAGTAAAGAGCAGAAGAGAAGGAAAGATTGTATTCTACTCTCTTGAAGATGAACATGTAAAGCAAATATTTGACCAGGGATTAATTCATATTTCAGAAGAAAGTAAGTAAAGGAGGGTCAGTAATGTTAAAGAAGGAAGTAATTTTAGAAGGTTTAGATTGCGCAAATTGTGCAGCTAAAATTGAAGATGAGGTTAATAAATTAAATGGAGTCAAAGCCTATATGAACTTCATGAACAAGACATTGACTTTAGAAATTGAATCAGAGCAAGAGTATAAGAATATATTACAGCAAGTTAAAACCATAGTGCACAAGCACGAACCGGATGTGGTAGTGAAAGAAAAATCCGTTAACAAGAGCAATAAAAAAGTATTAATACTTGAAGGACTTGGCTGCGCGAATTGTGCAGCTAAAATGGAAAAAGAAATAAGCGGTCTAGAAGGAGTTGAATTTGCTGCAGTAGATTTTGTTTCGAAGAAACTAACACTGGAAATAAGTCCGAAAGTCAACCGCTCTGAGTTAAATGAGAAGATTGAAGGCATAGTAAAGAAAATAGAGCCAGATGTAAAGGTCATTTTTGAGGAGAATAACTCCAAGACCAAAATAAACGAAAATAACGAAGAGGAAGAAGAAGGTGTCAACAAAAAAGAAATCATAAGACTTGTGGTCGGTGGAGCAATATTTGCCGTGGGAATCATCTTTAATTTCCAAAATTGGCTTGAGCTTACCTTGTTTATTATTAGTTATATCATAGTTGGTGGAGAGGTTGTCTTAAGAGCAATAAAAGG
>NC_010003.1:1972500-2169548 GCF_000018605.1 Petrotoga mobilis SJ95
ATTTTGTAATGGGAGGTGAAAAAAGTCTACGTTAAGTACCATATTCTGGGGTTTGGAAAAAACAAAAAAAGGAGTGTGAGGGTATTATGAAGAGAGTTTGGAAGAGTTTGTTGATGATGTCTGTTGCCTTTATTGTTCCAACCGTTTTACTCGCAGATAGTATTACTATGGAGGACGTGGTAAGCTCCATCGATACTATGTGGACTTTACTCGCAGCGTTTTTAGTGTTTTTTATGCAAGCTGGATTTGCGCTCGTGGAAGCAGGGTTTACAAGATCAAAGAACACGGTAAACATCATCATGAAAAACTTTACGGATTTTTTAGTTGGCTCAATACTTTACTGGCTAGTTGGGTTTACTATTATGTTTGGTGTTGGGAATGGTTTCATAGGTTGGCAAGGAAGTTTTGAATATCTGGGATTAAACATTCCGCTTAACGCTTTTTTAATATTCCAGACGGTATTTGCTGCAACCGCTGCAACTATAGTATCTGGAGCAATGGCGGAAAGAACTAAATTCACAGGTTATCTGATCTACAGTGTTTTCATCAGTGCATTTATATATCCCATAGTTGGTCATTGGATATGGGGTGGAGGTTGGTTATCAGATATGGTTGATTTTGCAGGTTCCACAGTAGTTCATTCCGTAGGCGGATGGGCTGCACTGATGGGAACAATGGTTTTAGGGCCAAGAACCGGTAAATACAGATCAGATGGAACACCGAATAAGATTCCAGGACATAGCTTAGTTTTAGCTGCTTTAGGGGTTTTCATCCTATGGTTTGGATGGTTTGGTTTTAACCCTGGAAGTACCATTTCAGGTTTAAATCTCAAAATCGCTGATATAGCGATGACTACAAATTTAGCTGCCGCATCAGGAGGGTTGGGGGCGTTGACGATAGGTTGGTTTATTTACAAAAAACCGGACGTCAACTCTACCCTAAATGGTGTTTTAGCTGGATTGGTGGGAATCACTGCTGGCACAGCAAGTGTTACTAATGTTGGCGCTGCCATAATAGGAGCTTTATCCGGTGGTTTAGTTGTTCTAGCTATAGATTTTTTCGACAAAATACATATCGATGATCCTGTTGGAGCAATCTCTGTGCATGGAGTTGGTGGAGCGTTCGGTACATTAATGGTTGGAATATTTGCTGTGGATGGTGGATTACTCTACGGAGGAGGATTAAATCTGTTTTTGACTCAGCTAAAAGGGGTGCTAGCTGTTGCAGGTTGGACCGTTGTAACTACCTACATCCTTTTTAAAAGTATCGATTTAACAATAGGTTTAAGGATTGATTCTACTAGTGAAATAGAGGGCTTAGATTTTGCAGAGCATGGATCTGTTAGTTATCCTGATTTAACTCCGCTTAAAGGGCGAAGCGTGAGAGTAAAAATTGATGAGGAAGGTGAATAATATGGGATACAAGAAAATTGAATGTTTTATCAGGCCAGAAAAATTTGAGGAAGTCATCGTAGGATTAGAAAAAGTTGGTATCGATGGCATTAACATTGATAAGATCTATGGATATGGTAGTCAAAAAGGGGAAGAAAAAGAGGTGGAAGATTACAAACAGAAAAAAGAATATGAAGTAAAATTCAAGGAAAAGATCAAATTAGAAATAGTAACTGACGAAAACAAAGTTGAAAAAATTATAGAAACTATAAAAGCACACGCGCAAACAGGTAAGGTAGGTGATGGAAAGATTTATATTACACCGGTAGAAGAAAGTATAAAAATACGAACCACTTAAATAAAAATGCGCCCTGTGGGCGCATTTGTTTCGTTGGACCAATAAATACGAATTATTATCCATCATTGAAATTTTTGAATATTTTTTACATTATTTATCAGATCTTGAATAATATTAGGATTGCAGTAAAGGGCGTCAGGCTGGAAAATATTTACATTTTTTCCATCGAGATCTACAATTTCCCCGCCCGCTTCTTTTAATATTAGATGTCCTGCTGCTACATCCCATGGATGAGATCTTATAGATATAAAGGCATCCAAAAAACCCGATGCCACATAAGCGATCTGCAAGGCGGCAGTACCAAACAATCTAATCCTCATAACTTTCTCTTCCAAGGCTTTAAAATATTTGTATGTTTTCCCTCGTTCATTTCCAAGGGAAATCATGGAATCTTCAAAATTTTTAGCCCAGTGCGGTATCAATCTTTTATCGTTTAAATAAGCGCCATTGTTTTTTGTGGCTGAGTAAAAAAGGTTCATAAAAGGCGAATAGATAATACCTATTGTTGGTTCTTTATTTTCAACATAGGCTACCGAGATACAATGTTCTGGCAATCCCCTTGAAAAATTAACCGTACCGTCTATAGGGTCTATAACCCAATATTCATTTTTCTCAGGAGTTTTGGTTAGCCCTGATTCTTCTGCTAAAAATAATGAATTTGGGAAACTTTTATTTATCTCTTCTATCAGGTATTCCTGTATTTGATAATCCACATCGGTTACAAGATCGGTTCGAGATTTTTTTGAATTAACATGGAAATTCTCGGTGCTCCACATTTTTAATTTTTCACCGGCATTAGAGACTATTCTTTTTATTTCAATGAAATCATTTTTTGTCAATTAATTTTCCTCCTAAAAGAGTTTTGAGTATCTTTAGAAACTTTGTATATAGCGCCCCTTCGGGGCGCTTTTAACTTATTTTCCACACATATTCATAAGGTTGCAAAGTGATACTATCTAATGATTTGCTTTCAGCGGTTAAGTTGTTATAAATAATAATCTGCCTATTTTGATTACTCCTTGTAACTTTAAATACACCATCGATATTTTCATAGATTGGTTTTTCTGAAAACAGACCTTGGTTTTCCTTTTTTAAATCAAGCATCTTTTTTATTCCATGAAAAATCTTATAACTATCGCTGTTAGAGTTGTTCAGAGCTTCTTTTCTTTTCTCTTCATCGAAAGGTCCTCTGTTGAAAAATCTTGAATCTTTATGGCTTATCTTTTCAGTCATTTTCCTATAGAATTCTTCATTGTTCTCCATTCCTATTTCATCACCGTAATAATTTATTGGTGTTCCATCCAAAGAAAACAAAATTGAATAAGCTAAAAGCACTTTTTTGTAATCCTTACCCATTTGGTTGTACAATCTTCCTGCGATCCCTTCTCCTTCTCTGAAATTCCATCTTTCATCGAGCAAGTAGTATTTCAACATCTTCGCCCTTTCTTCTGGGTCGACGAATTCTAAGGTTAATTCATCGTGGCACCTTAGAAAAACGAACCATTGACAATTTTCTGGAATAGGCGGGGTGATTCTTTCAGAAAGAGTATCTATTATATAATTGGGGTTACCTTCAGCTATAGACAAAAAAATTTTTGGCATAACGGGAAAATGGTATGCAACCTGGCATTCATCAGAATTACCAAAATAAGCAACAACGTCTTTAGGAGGCTGATTGGCTTCTGCTATCAATGCTGTTCCTTCTTTTAGGTAATCTAAAGCTGCTCTGAATATTTTTAAAATCCAGTGAGTTTGAATTAAATTTTCACAGTTAGTACCTTCTTCTTTCCATAAAAACGGTGCTGCATCCATTCTAAAACCATCGACACCGTGTTCTTTCCAGAAGGTAAAAACTTTTATCATCTCTATCAGCACATCAGGATTTTTGTAATTTAAGTCCGGTTGTATTTCGTAAAATCTATGAAAGTAATAGTCATTCGTTTCAGGGTTGTAGGTCCAGTTGCTGTTTACCATACCTTTAAAAAGCAGTCGGGCTTGGGAGTATTTTTTATCTGTGTCACTCCATATGTAATAATCCCTATACTTAGAATCTTTTGATTTTTTTGCCTCTTGAAACCATGGATGTTCATCAGAAGTATGATTTATTGCGACATCAAAAAGAATTTTTATACCTTTTTCGTGCGCAAGATCGATGAATTCGAAAAAACTTTCATTGCCACCTAATTCATCTCGAACTTTGTAAAAATCAGAAATATCGAATCCTTGGTCCTTCATTGGAGATTGTAAAATAGGAAGAAGCCATAATATAGTTACACCTAAATCACTCAAATAATCTAATTTTTCTTTCATTTTGTCAAAATCACCAGCGAATAGGTCAACATAAGTAGAATAGACCAAACCTTTCTTATACCAAAATTTATCGTTTGGTGCGTATGTGAAAGAATCTTTTTTTGACTTTAAAAAGTCTAAGAGAATTTCCAATTTATGGTTATCAGAATACAGTTTGTTCCAAAGTTCAGTTATTATCTCTATTTTATCGTCTATTATTTTCACCCCCAAGTTAACTATCTATTATTTTGGTATTTGTATGTTGCTATAATCGCCTATTATCAATTTTAGAGAATATGGTTTTCGTTCTGCTGAATAAATCTTTGAATTTTCTCCTATAATAGATGATTCTATCCTTATATACACATTTGAAATATTTGCATAACTTAAGATTATACTGTTCTCAATCTCTGAAGAGTTTATATAGGCACTGTCACCGATACTTGTATATGGCCCTATGTACGCATTGCTTATTGTAACGTTTTCTCCAATTATTACAGGTCCTCTGACGATAGAGTTCATTATCTTCGTATTTTTCCCTATGTGGACCATTCCTTGGACCGAAGAATCTGATCTTATTTCTCCTTCTATTTTTTGCTCTTTTAAATTACTGAGAATCGTTCTATTTGCCTCGATTAAATCTTCAGGTTTTCCAGTATCTTTCCACCAACCCTCAACAATGTGAGCTCCAACGTTTTTTGAATTATCTATTAACCATTGAATGGCATCGGTGATTTCAAGTTCCCCTCTCCACGAAGGTTGAATATTTTGAATTGCCTCAAAAACCTTCGGAGTGAATATGTAAACCCCAATTATTGCGAGATTCGATGGCGCATCTTTTGGTTTTTCGACAACCTTTGTTACTTTAGAATCTTCCATCACCGCTATTCCAAATTGTGAAGGGTTATCAACGGAAGTCAAAAGTATAAAAGATTCATAATTTCCTTGTTTAAACTGGTCTATAAAATTTTTAAGATCAAAATTTACCAAGTTATCCCCCAGATACATTATAAAGTCATCATTATCAAGGAAGTCTTTTGAAACCTTTACAGCATGCGCCAAACCTTTTGGATGATCTTGTATAATATACGATAATTTTATACCTAATTGACTACCGTCACCTAAGACTTTTTTAAAGTCTTCTATATTTTCTGAATTTACTACCAAACCGATCTCTGTAACCCCAGCGTCCCTTATTTTTTCTAAGCTATACATAATGGTTGGTTTGTTAGCTATCGGTATCAATGGTTTAGCGTTTGTGAAGGTTAGTGGTCGAAGTCTTGTTCCTTTCCCCGCACAGAGTATTAATGCTTTCATAGCTTTTTGCCTCCTTGTTTGATTGTTGTAGTTGTTAGTGCCCTTTCACCCCGCTCCGCACCCATAAGGAAAAGGGGTCTTTACTCATTGAGTTTCTTCGCTGATCTTTGATATATTTGAATCTGGTATGTAATCTTTTATTATCTCAATAACACTGTTGTAATCATGATTTTTTATCATTATATTTATTCGATCTATCAATTCATTTAGCTTCTCTTTATTTATTTCGTGATTGTTGGATTTTGAAATAAAGATTCGTCTGTTTCTAGTTTTTTCGTAATCTTCATCTTCCAAAAATATTTCTTCGTATAATTTCTCACCAGGCCTGATGCCTGTATAAACTATTTTAATGTCTTGATCAGGGATATACCCGGAAAGTCTGATCAAATCCCTTGCTAATCGATCAATATTGACAGGCGCTCCCATTTCTAAAACAAATATTTCAGCCTTTTGAGCGAACTGTCCACATTGTAATACTAAAGAGACAGCCTCCGGAATAGTCATGAAATACCTTTTCATATTGGGATGTGTGACAGTAACGGGACCACCCTTTTGTATCTGTTCTTTGAAAATTGGAATTACACTCCCTCTACTTCCCAAAACGTTCCCGAACCTTACAATTCCATACTTTGTTTGATAAAAATTAGACATTGTCTTTACTATAATTTCCCCAAGTCTCTTTGAAGCACCCATAATGGATGTTGGTTTGATGGCTTTGTCGGTGGAAATAAAAACGAATCTTTCTACATTGTATTCCCCTGAAAGTTTTGCAACAGTGTAAGTCCCAATTGTGTTGACCCTGAAGGCTTCTGTTGGATTTTTTTGCATGAGGGGTACATGTTTATGAGCAGCAGCATGAAAAACAACATCAAATCTATATTTTGAAAATAAATACCTCATTCTATTTTCATCGGATACATCTGCGATAATTTCTTCTATAAAGGCATCTGAAAATTTGTCTTTCAGTTCATTCGATATTTCAAAAATACTGTTTTCACCTTTTCCAAGCAAGAAAAGAGCTTTGGGACCCATTGGTAAAACCTGTCTACATATTTCAGAACCTATACTTCCCCCTGCACCAGTAACCAGTATTTTTTTGCCTTTTATGTAATCTTTTATCTCTTTTAAATCAACGCTAACTTCCTTTCTACCTAATAAATCGGAAATATCGACCTCTCGTAGAAAGCCAAGTGATAACTTGTTATCTAAAATTTCCAAGATTCCTGGCAAAGTTTTTAATCTAACCTTCGATGTATCAACATAATCTATGATTTTTTTTATCTGATCTGATGAAGCGCTAGGAATAGCTATTATAACCTCTTCAACATTGTATTTTTCAACAAAATCCATAACTTGGTTTATTTTCCCCAGTACAGGATAGCCTCGAATGTTTCTTCCTATCTTTTCTGGATCATCATCCAAAAAGCCTACAACTGATCCCTCTTCTGGATGCCTTTCGTATTCCCCCAACAATTCTGTTCCTGCATCGCCTGCTCCTATTATAAGAATATTTTTAATTCCGTTTAACCGCTTTTTATAATTTCGAGAATGTCTTGAAAACCAATATATCCTACTAGCTGAAACAAAGACTACTCCAACCACCGACGCAGTCGCCGCCACGCTGAAAGGAAGTGTAAAAATATCGCTTATATATCTTCTTACAAACTCAAAAATAAAAAAGTTGATAAGGAAACCTATGAAACCACTATTAAATACAGGTCTTAATTCGTTAAGAGTGGCAAATCTCCAAATATATCTATATATTCCAGAGTAATAAAAAACAATTACCATAATCAAAGGAAAGAAAAAGATGGGGGAGATGTACTTTCTCATCTCCACAAAGTCAAATTGAAACCTTATGAACATTGCAACAATGTAAGCAAGGAAAAACAAAATATAGTCAATTATCATCAATCTAAAAGATCTTTTAGACAAATGTTTCATTTTTTATCTCCGTTAAGCTATCTGTTATTATTTGATATACGTAATTCTGTTCTTCAAGACTGATATTGGAGAAAAATGGGATTGCAAAAGTTAAAGATGAGATCAGCTCCGTGACAGGGAAATCTCCTTCTTCATAGCCGAACATTTTTCTATAGAAAGGCTGTAAGTGGACAGGGTAAAAGTAATTTTTGGATTCAACACCTTTTTCACTCAATTTTTTTAAAAAGGTTTGTAAGATATTTCTTATCTTATTTATTAATTCCTTCCATTCTTTTCGATTTTGTTTCCCTTCAATTTTTATTGGTAGATCGAAATTTCTAACCCATGTAGGTATATGAATTAACTCTGATACCCAATCTAAGTTCAATCTCAAAACGAAGACAAACCAGCTCTGAGAAGTAACTTCTTGAGGAATGAAAGGTAAAACTACTCTTTCTTCACTTTGAAACAACTCAAAATAATTCATAGCCTTCTCTTTTCTTTTAGAACTTATCTCCTCTATCCGTTTCATTTGAGCAAAGCCAAGTGCAGCAGACATTTCATCCATACGATAATTGTATCCGAGTCTTTCACTTATTAACCACTCACCGCTTTTGCCTCTACCTTGGTTACACATGGACTTACATAAGTCAAAGATTTCTTCATCATCAGTAACTATAACCCCGCCTTCACCAGTGGTTATCTGCTTATTTGGGTAAAAGGCATATGTGCCAGCTTTTCCAAAAGTTCCTAATTTACGCCCTTTATACTCTCCCCCCAGTGCTTCGCATGAATCTTCGATTATTTTAATTTTATCTGGAAGAATCTTAAGTATCTCATCCCATTCCAAGGGAACTCCAAAAACATCCACACCCATGAAGGCTGTGACGTCATCTTTGTAATCTTTGTCTATGAACTCTTTTAAATTTTTAACGGATAAGTTGTAAGTATGAGGATCTATATCAACAAATACCGGCACTCCTTTCTCAAACAAAGCTACGTTAGCCGAAGATATAAAGGTGAAAGGTGTTACAATCATTTTTTGATTTTGTTGAAAATCCAAAGCCCTTATAATCAAATGTAAGGCTGATGTTCCACTGTTTACAGCCAGAGCATATTTCATTCCAGCGTATTCTTTTATTATTTCTTGGAATTTTTCTAAGTAAGGACCCAAAGCAAGTCTTTCAGAATTCAAAACATCCATGATAGTTCTTTTCTCTAAGTCAGTAATATCTGCACCTGATAATGGGACAAACATAGTTGATATCGCCTCCACGCGTTAAGGGACTTTGCCCTTAAGATCCCCAAAACCTAATTTTATTTTAAAAGAATTTTTTTGCGCAAAGCTGCAAAAATTATAAAAATTGTTGGAGTTTTTTGTATTCTTCCTCTTTTATATAACCATCTTTCAGCAGCTTTTCTAATATCTCTTCGGCTTTCTTTCTATTTGATAAGGATGTAACATGAGAAAAAATAGTGCTATATCTTTCATCTTCGCCCATATTTTTAATTTGATTGGTTATTTTCTCATAAAGGTTCTCTTGTGCAGGTTTTTCGGCTGCGCCACTTGTTGAGGCATCGTTTTGTGTTTCTTTTTCATCTTTTTTAATAAGTTCAAGATACCTTCCCGTAGCGGTACCGTCCTCAAAATAATGTATTGTTGTTTCTCGTATTAAGAAAAACAAAAGAAACCACTGGTATACATCAAGGGTGATGATTCTCAGTAACATAACGACGTTTCCGTCTCTCAATTTGATGAAACGATTTTTAACTATTTTGTTGCTAATTTCGGATTCTTGAAGCTGCCATTGGTCTTTGTCAATCCTATTTATCATACTTGCATATGAGATCCAGCTTAATAGAAAACTTCCCAAAAATAAATAAATCTGCCAACTAGGTAGTGTGAAAGTTTGTATTTCATCCAATGTTAAACTTCCTACTTGTTGTATCAAGTACAGATAAAAGACATTTAGTACCAAAAAAGAAACTATGTACAAAATAAACCAAATTATGGGGTTCTTATCTTTTATATCCGGAAAACTCAAATTATTCGATTGGTAGACCTTCTTCATTCGTTCAATATGAAGATTTCTGTTTCTGATTAAAACGTGGTAAATAAAAAATAATAAAGCCAGTCCAACGAATTGTAGGACAGGTATATATGACAGTATAAAGGTTATAAAAATAATAAAAGGTCTCAGCAAAATCATTCCATTTCCTCCAGTTAAAAAAGTCTTTATTCTTCTCTAAGCTTTTCCACTATGATCTCAGACACCCAATTTCTTTCGATCTGGGTCTGTTCTCCGCTTTTCATATTCTTTATTGTAACGATATCCCGAGAAATCTCTTCCTCTCCTATTACAACCACGTATTTAGCGTTCAATCTGTTGGCATGTTTAAATTGCCCCGATAAATTCCTTTTCGATATATTTAGAAAAGTATTTATACCTTTTTTTCTCAGTTCTTTCGATAAAGTAACTGCCGCCATTTCACCCTTTTCACCTTGAAAAGCTATGTAAACATCTATTTCGCTTTCACTCTCGACCTCGACATTCTCTTTTTTTAATGCTTCTATTACTCTTTCAATCCCTATAGCGAAACCAACCCCTGGAGTTTTAGGACCCCCTAATTGTTCAACGAGATCGTCGTACCTACCACCACCTGCTACGACAGCTTGTTCACCCAAATCAGAATGTTCTACCTCAAATGCGGTTTTCGTGTAATAATCTAAACCTCTAACTATCTTTGGATCAACTTGAAAGGGTACATTGTAAGCCTTCAAATATTTTTGAAGGTTTTCAAAATGTTCGCGACTTTCTTCATCTAAATAATCCAAAATTGAAGGAGCATTTTTTGCCGCTTCCACGTCGATTTTGCAGTCCAACAACCTCATAATGTTGGTGTTAAAACGTCTTTGACAATCTTCACATAGGTTGGGTAACAACGGTTGATAATACGTTTTCAATACTTCTTTGTATTTTTCTCTACTTTCAAAGGTGCCTATGTTGTTAATTTTCACCTTAAAATTGCTCAATTTTAGCTTATTGAAGAAATCGTAGACAAATGTGATTAATTCAGCATCTGCTAAAGGATGGTCTGTTCCAAAAATCTCTGCTCCTATTTGATAAAATTCCCTATAACGTCCTGCTTGAGGCTTTTCATATCTGAACATAGGACCCATGTAAAATAATTTTTGAGGAGACCCAAAGGTTATTAAAGAGTTTTCTATATAAGCCCTTGCTACCGAAGCGGTGCCTTCAGGTCTTAAAGTTAGTGACCTTCCTTTTTTATCATCAAAAGTGTACATTTCTTTTTGAACAATATCTGTTTCTTGGCCTATTCCTCTGCTAAAAAGTTCGGTTTTTTCAATTAATGGGGTTCTTATCTCTTTGTATCCATATATTTTAAAAAGTTTCTTTGCCGTATTTTCGATGTATTCCCAATACTTAACTTCTTCCCCAAAAATGTCTTTTGTACCTTTTATTCTTGTATAAGTACTCAAATAGTAATCCTCCTTAGATCTTGATTGTAGTACTTGTTTGTAGACACTTTAAAACTTATTTTAGCTCCCCCTCGCCCCGCTCCCCGCCCTTCTAAGGAAGGAGACTTGCCGCAGCCCGTTCCCCGCTTTCTCAATTATTTTACCACAAAGTTTATAACTTTAAAAGAAAAGATCAAAGTTAAGAATTTTTAAGACGTAAAAAATAATTGAGAGGGAGAAAATCTCCCTCTCAGATATTATTCTATATATGCATAACCTATAATTAATTATCTTCTACGTGTATTCTTTTTCTTATCTAGGTGCTTTTTATACTCGGATATCTTCTTTTCGCTGTCTTTTAGATACTGATTCAATCTTTTTTCAAAGTTGTGTGATTTTCCCGTGTCCTCTTTTTCCTCATCAAAATCTTTTAAAGAGATCTCATACTTTCCGTCTTTCGTTCTTCCAATGACTTTTCCTTGAACTTCATCACCAATTTTTAAAAAGCTGGATATCTCTCTAACATACTTTTTTGAAATCTTTGAAATGTGTACAAATCCTTCTTCACCATTTTCAAGTTCTAAAAAAGCACCAAACTTTTTGATATCGACTACTTTACCTTTCACAGAATCCCCTGTTGCTAAACTTTCATTTACCAAAATAATTACCTTGCCCTTTTTTCTTAATCACGAGAACCTTGCTAAGTCGTGATATCACCCTTTCTAAACGGATGGCCTGGGTCCGGGCGTTGGTTTTCACCTCCGAAATTTTTTGTTGTGTTTCCAGATGGATATTGGTAGAAACTTACCAATAGCAAGGACCAACTGGATAACGCTTTTCATCTCTCGATACTTTTATTTCTTAACTCTAATAAATCCCCCCCAATAAGAAAATTAGAGATTTTAGTTTTCAAGAAAATCTTTGTATTTGTTCTTAAACTTCTGAACTCTACCTTCTGTATCCAATATTTGTGAACCTAATTCTCCTCTGTAAAAAGGATGACATTCAGAACAAACATCTAATCTGAAATTGTCAACTGTTGAATACATAGTATGTTCGGCGCCACAAGCGCATTTTACGGTTATAAGTTTCATTTCTGGATGAATACCTTGTTTCACGTCTAACACTCCTTAATCTATATTTCTTACCAACTTATTATATCATAATCTGATAATTATGTCAAATTAAAAAACATAACCAAAACCTAATCCCCCGGATAAGTTAAATTTGGTCTCTGGAATTACATTAAAGCCAGGAGCCAATTCTAAAAATGTTAAGAGAGGTGTACTCGGAATTTCAAAATTTAAAGCTAAAGGCATTCTAACCCCCACACTTAATTCACTGGAAGTTACTCCAACATGCAAACCTCCTCCATAACTAAAACCTATATCGCCAAATAAATTATGAGATAGTGCATTGAAATCACTGTCAATTAAAAAACTTTCGTCAGTAAAAGACCAAGCGGCTGTGATTCCTGCAAAACTTGTATTACTAGAGTAACTTCTTATATACAATCCCGTTGGTTCACCAACTTTTACTCCTAACCCTAATGGAGCCGAAAAAACTACTGCAGTTAAAACTATTAAAGCGAATAAAGAGACTACTATCTTTTTCATCCTAATCCCTCCTGATGTTAAAGTTTTTTCAAAAATGCAAAAAAAGTAACAAAAATATAATATCATAACTTTATTAAATTTTTATTAATTTCTTTAGTAATAACATTATTTTGAAAGGAGAGTTTTCTGTGTGGCTTCTCCCCTTTCTTTTAGGATCCGCTGAGCATTCTTGCTACCAATATTTCTCACTTTGGTCAGAGGAATCCTCAAATATTCTCCTTCAATTTTAAAAAGTTTTGCCTCGCTCTTGTAAAGATCCGGTCTTAAAAAACCAAAACCTCTCTTTCTCATCTCATAGGCGGTTTTAAGTGTGGAATAAAAGTTGGACTCTTCGTAATTATGTTGGTATTCGTTTTTTGAAAGCTTCTTAATCGTTTTAACAGTCAAGTCTTCATCCATTATAATGTCAATATCAAAAAACCTCGCTCTAATAGTGAAATAAACGCTGTAAAACTCAAGAGGATAATAAAGCTTGTAAAACGCTATCTTGTACGCCATTATCATGTAGGCAACCGCATGGGCTTTTGGGAAGAGATAATGAATCTTCTTCAAAGAATCAAGGTACCATTCGGGAGCTTCTGAATCATCTATCGCCTTCAGCTCTTTCTCTGTAAGCTCTTTCCCCTTTCTCACTTTTTCCATAACCATAAAGGCTGTTTTTGGTTCCACTCCGAAATACTCAAGTGTTGTCAAAATATCATCTCTACAGCTAACGATCTGATCGATACCTGCAACATTTTTCAAAACTATCTCACGGGCGTTGTTGAACCAAATATCCGTTCCGTGTGCAAGTGAATTCGTCCTACACAGATCGTAAAAAGTTTCAGGCTTTGTCTCGGTGAGCATCTTATGGGAAAAAGGTGTCCAAACTTCTGGAACACCCAACGTGCCAATCTCCGTACCTATCTCCGAAAGATCCACTCCCAACTCCTTTGTAGAAGAGAAAAGTGAAAGAATCCGTTCATCGTGCATAGAAATATCGTTGTAATCGTAACCGGTTAAATCCTTAAGCATTTTTAAAAATGTTGGCCCATCGTGAGACAACACGTCTATTTTCAACAAATCATTTTCTAAAGCCTTAAAATCGTAATGTGTCGTAACGATACCAATCTCAGGAGAATTTGCAGAATATTGGTAAGGAGTGAAATCGTGAACATCGTACTCTTGAGGGATTATTATCATAGCCGATGGATGTTGACCTGTATTCAACTTTGTTCCTTTTATTTTCTGAGAAATCCAAAAAAGATGTGCAAAATTCATATCTTCATCCTTGAAGTAATTGAGAGCCATCTTCATAGCGTTGTACCTTGAGATGGTACTAATCGTACCTGCCTTGTAACAATAATTCCTACCAAATTTCTCTTCCAAGAACCTCTGTATATCGGTGAAGATCTCAGCCGAAAAATTCACGTCTATATCTGGGATCTTCTCGCCAGAATACCCCATAAAAACCTCAAACCTTATATTATGCCCATCGGAGTTTAAAATTGCACCGCAATTTGGGCATGACTTCTCTTTTAAATCAAAACCACTCAAATTCAAATTCTCCACGAACTCTATAAACCCACAACTCTCACAAAAATAATGTGGCGGCAACGGATTAACCTCCGTTATCCCCAAAAGAAAAGCCACAAGCGAAGAACCAACAGAACCCCTCGAACCGATTGGGTAACCCATCTCTAAAGACTTCTCGACCATATCGGCTGAGATCAAAAATATCACCGCATACCCGTTATCTACTATACTTTTCAATTCCTTTTCTATCCTATCTATAATTATACGGTGTAACTTTTCCCCATACCTCTTTTTTGCGTTGCTATAAACGATATCTCTCAAATTTTGGTCGGCGGAGGGGATATAAGGCGCCTTCAATTTAAAATCAAAAGGAGCAAGCTCCTCTATCTCACCAGCGATTTTATTCGTGTTTTTCACCACAATTTCTTTTGCAATGCCACGCTTTTTGAAGATCTCAAACGCCTCATCGTACATCTGGGAAGTGCTCCTAAAATAATTAACACTTCGCACAGTCTTTCTTGGTTTACTCTTTGTGGAGGTACCAACGATCATAGCGTTTAAATACTCTCGATCTTCTTCTCTCAAATAATGAACATCACCGGACATAACAACAGGCTTTCTGACATCTTTTGCAATCTCATAGACAGTTCTAGAATAATCGATAATCTTACCCTTCTCCAAACATAAATCATTATAACAATTCATAGGGAAAAGCTCTATATAATCAAAAAAAGTTATCCATTCCTTCAAATCGTTAGTAGAATACTTGTTCAAATAGGAGTAAAGCAAAAACCCATCCAGTGAAGAGCCTAAAAGTAGCCCTTTTCTCAAATTCTTCAAATCAGAGAGTGAAATTATTGCACTTTTATTCACAACGTTCATATGTGAAATCGATATTATTTTATAAAGATTCTTCAACCCCTCTTTATTCTTAACCAAAACATTCACATGTTTTACGATCCCTCTTCTCTCATCGTGTACATTCAACTCACAACCAAAAATAGCTTTTATACCCTTTCTTTTAGCATACTCATAGAAATAAGGAATTATCTGCACATTTTCGTTATCAGTAATGGCAACCGCCTTTTGTCCAAACGAAGAAACAGCATCCACCAACTCCTCCATACCCAATATAGACAACTTTGAGCTCATCTTTGAATGAGCATGAAGTTCAACCCTCTTTTCTACCGAAAGATCATGCCAAGATAAGTGAACAGCAGCTTTTATTGTGTTTACCTTCAAACAATAACTCCCCATTTCGCAATCGTACTCTAATACCCCTTCAAATCTAAACCATTCACCTTTCCTTGACCCTGTTCGGGGCGTTTTCCCGCTTTCTGACTTACACAAAAAAGAATAACTATAATCAGAAACAAACAGATAATAAAAATCCTTTGACTCATTAACATGAAAAATTTGGCCTTTTATGCTTATCTCCTTATTAAAAAACTCTTCCTCCCGCCCTTTAATATCCAATAGACTCTCAAAAAAATACATAGAACCTCCTCCTTTAGGAATACGTATATATATTATTATACATAATTCTACCCAAGAAGTCAACAGTGGGTTGCAGTGGGGGCGGAGAGCAGGGCGAAGGGGCGCAAACCTAGATGGAATGATTATTTTAAAAACTTCATAAATTTTAAAAATAAGATTCCGATTTTAAAAAAGTTCAGAGCGGGGTTTTTTAAGGGGGGCTCTCTTAAATGTTCGGGGGTTTTAGGGGCCGCAGGTCCCTTCCGTAAATGGGTGGGGAGCGGGGGAAGGGCAAAGCCTTTTGCTCATCCTTAGAGGGTGGGCTGCGGGGCGAAGGGGCGCAAATGTAGATAAAATGATTATTTTAAAAACTTTGTAACTTTCAAAGGGTTAAAGGGCGCTAATAAAAAGAGCGCTAATAAAAAGTAGAAGGCAGATAAATAATTATCTGCCTTCATTCCGATCAATATCACTTAACTACTTCTTTGGTTTATCTTTTGGCTTGTCTTGTTTCTTCTTTTTTTCCTCTGCCATGACCCTTCCTCCTCCGGGCAAAAGCCCTGTCAATGGAACCCTTATACCTATAACCAACACATATAATAATCTTATAAATATTATACCATACTAAAAATTAAATGCAATAGTTTTTAGCAAAAATTTTTGGCAACAATATCACTTTTAAAAAACTCTGCTAAAAATCCCTCAATTTCAGTCGATAAAAATAGGATAAACAATTACTTAAAAAGAAATATTAAAAGGCAATGAAAAGTACGATCAACCTTAAAGGGCGGGCTGCGGGATGAAAAGGGCCAGAGTCCTTTCTTTAGAGGGTGGGCAGCGGGGCGAAGGGGCGCTATTTATCAAGTTTTAGAACTTCTAAAGACAACTTCAAAAGCTAAGGAGGAATCCCATGTACGAAGAAATCTTTGAATTGATAAACAAAGGAGAAATAAACAAAGCTCAAGAACAAATAGAAAAAATATCCGATGATGACCCGAAAAAATACAACTTAAAAGGACTAATACACTTCAACAAAAAAGAACTCGAAAAAGCCAAAGAACAATTCGAAAAAGGTTTAACAATAAACCCCGTTGACACAGACCTATTATTCAACTATGGGTATCTACTAAAAGAAATGAATCAAGAAATGGAAGCATGGAGATACCTGATGAGGATACACGACAAAGACTGGGCAACTTATGACCTCTTAGGAGACATAGAATTCAAAAACAGAAGCAAACTAGCATCTTTAAGATTTTACCTAAAAGCGGCAGAACTAACAGATAACCCACAAATGAAAAAGAAATTCTTAGAAATAAGAAACAAGCTAAAGAAAGACACAAAGATAGCCTTCCTTTGTTTACCTGGCTTAGACAACTTCCTAAAAGACATAGTAGAAACCTTTTCTCTCGGATACAATGTCAAACTCGTAGTATCAACAGACGGCAACGAAATAACACAAGCGATAAAATGGGCAGACATAGTCTGGCTTGAGTGGGCAAATGACTTAGCAGTATTTGCAACTAACAAAGTCCCTGAAATAGCAAATAAAAAAGTTATTTGTAGATTACATGGGTATGAGGCTTTTAATGTGAATGTTCTTAACAAAATAAATTGGAATCTTATTGATAGGATGATTTTTGTTGCTGATCATGTTAGAGAAGATGCTTATGAATCCTGCCCCCAGATAAAAAATGTTCCATATACAATGGTTTATAATGGAATTAATTTAGATAAGTTTGTCTTTAGCAAAAGGACGAAAGGTAAAAGAATATGTTTTAGTGGACACGTTAACTACAAAAAAAATCCTATGCTCATAATCCAAATCTTAAAAAAACTTTTAAAAATAGATGAAGAATACAGAATAGATTGGGCAGGAGATCATCAGGATATAAGAATAAAGAAATATTTAAATTACATATTAAAAGATATGGGAATAGAAGATAAATTTACTTTTCACGATTGGACAAATGATATCAATTCATGGTTGGAAGATAAAAATTATTTTTTATCAACCAGCATTCATGAGGGTTATGGGGTAGGAATAATGGAATCTATGGCAAGAGGGATAAAACCAATAATTCATAATTTTTACGCTGCCCGAGGATTTTATCCAGATGAGCTTATATACAACACAGTCGATGAAGCAGTAGAAAAAATAACAGAAGAAAGTTACGACTCCGAAAGTTACCGTAGGTTTATCGAAGATAATTACACGTTGGAGGAACAGATTAATGCATTAGAAACCGCACTAAATACATTAGAAAAAGTCAACAAGAAAATAAATAAAAAAGTTGCCGAAGATCTGAAGGACTCATTTTTAGATTATATGATTCCTAAATTTATAGAATTTACACCATACACAGACAAATATATTGATTCTTTCGATTTTGAAGGTTCTAAAATTAGAATTGGAAAGGTAGAAAAAATTACAGATGAGATTAGCCTTATTGAATTTATAGTAAAAAATAAAAAGGGTCAACAATTAGCATTGCAAAATATTTGGTATAATCACTCTACTAAGCAAATAACTTTCCCAAATTATATCTCATTAAGTAAAAATAAAAAGATAATTCAAAATTTTGTATATCAGATACTCGAATCCAGGTTAAGTTACATTGGTAATATGTTTAGATTTCCAGGAAGTAAAAAATATTGGGAAGAAAGATACAAAACAGGAGGTAATTCAGGACATGGTTCTTATGGAAAATTAGCAGAATTCAAAGCAGAAGTAATAAATTCTTTTGTAAAGGAGAAAAGAATTAAATCCATTGTAGAACTTGGATGTGGAGATGGGAATCAAGTATCTTTGTTTGACTTTCCAAAGTATACTGGTTTGGATGTTTCAGAGACTGCTGTTAATTTGTGTAGAGAACGTTTTATGAAAGATAAAACAAAAAGTTTTTTCTTATATAATCCAGAAGAGGTAGAAAGCAACAAATCACTTTTTAAGGCTGAGCTGTCGTTGTCATTGGATGTGATTTACCACCTGGTTGAGGATTTGCAGTTTGATTTATACATGAAAAACTTATTCCTATCTGCAGAAAAATTTGTTATCGTCTATTCTTCAAACACAGATAAAAATCCAGAAGGCACGCCCCCTCACATAAAATACAGAAGGTTTACTGATTGGATTGAAAAGAACTCTCCAGAATGGGAATTATTCCGTAAGATTAAAAACAAATATCCTCAGGAGTCTCTCTCTGATTTTTTTATTTTCTGCAGACGCCAAAAAGGTCTAAACAATCATTGATAATGTAACGGTCATTGTCAATATATAAATTATTTATATTTTCTGATTTATATAATATTCACTAATCTCTCCACGACCTTTGAGAGTTCTTAACACTTTTCTTCTGAAAGAAAAAGGCAGGAATGTTCGAAGGCTTAAAGAATCAAGTTTGAGTATAATTGATGCTATGGCTAACCCGTTGAAGAAGTAGAAGGTCTTTCAAAAGTGTTGTACGAAAAGATTATTCAAAGATACCCAGTTATTGAAAGTATAATAAACTTACTAAATGAATTCAAACAGATGTTGAAATCAAAGAACGTTAAAAAAGCTGAAGAATGGATAGAAAAAGAACATATAAAAAATGCTAAAGTTTTTGGAAAACTGTTCGATAATATGTATGAAAATCCTTAGCGCTAAGGGAAAATCCTTGTCCAAGGAAGGGCAAGAAACAAAAAAATCACATGGAGGTGTATGAATTATGAGGATTAACCACAACATCAGTGCATTGAATGCATGGAGATCGATGGATCAAGTAAACCAATCTATGGGTAAAACACTTGAAAAACTTTCTTCTGGTTTAAGGATCAACAGAGCAGGAGACGATGCAGCGGGATTAGCAATATCCGAAAAGATGAGAGGTCAAATAAAAGGTTTGGATACCGCTGTAAAGAATGCACAAGACTCTATATCTTTGATACAAACAGCAGAAGGAGCATTGACAGAAACACACTCTATACTTCAAAGAATGAGGGAATTATCTGTTCAAGCTGCATCTGATACCAACACAAATGTTGATAGAAATCAAATTCAGTTAGAATTAGACCAACTAAGAGAAGAGATCGATAGGATTTCAAGAACCACAGAGTTCAACACAATGAAATTGCTTGATGGTAAGATTGAATCTTTCAGAGGTAGTGAAGATATTAAAGTTGTTACTGGAGGAAATATAAATGTTGAAGCTGGATTGATATCCGGCAGTACAGCAGTGGAAGGTACTTACGTTGTAGAAGTTGGACAATTAAGTGGTACTGAAACCACTGCTTTGGATGTTAAAATAACTCAGATAACAGCTGGTGGACAAACTAGCACCATTGTCACTTTGGGAGCTGGAGCAGCTACTATTGGTGGAATTTCATTTAAATGGGAATCATCAACTTTTGCTATCTCAGATTTTGGAGGGTCTTTGCCCAAAAATGAAATTGTAGATAGTGCAGTAGTTAGAGTTGAAGCAGCTAATACAGCTGCTAATCAATTAGTTTTGCAAATAGGGGCGAATGAAGGTCACAACATCGTACTTGGAATAGACGATATGAGTTCCAAGGCTCTTGGACTCACGGAGGATTCACTTAAAGCAACCGACCAAGACAGTGCTGAAAGATCGATAATGGTTGTGGACGCCGCAATTCACAAGGTAAGTACAGCGAGAGCTTCACTTGGTGCCGTTCAAAACAGATTGGAACATACTATATCCAACTTGGGTGTAGCTTCTGAGAACTTAACCGCAGCAGAAAGCAGAATCAGAGACGCAGATATGGCAAAAGAGATGATGGATTTTACAAAGCAACAGATACTCTTGCAGGCATCGAATGCGATGTTGGCACAAGCGAATACAATTCCACAAAATGTGTTGCAGTTGTTGAGATAAAGGGGAATTTGAGAGAGGGCCTTCGGCCCTCTTTTTTCTATTTATTATCTAATTATTATCTATTTATTATCTATTCCCACCCGCCGCCCTTTAAGGAGTTATTTCTTTGGTTAGAGCTTCTTTTATCTATTCCCGCCCACCACCCCTTAAGGTAGTTTTTCTATGATTGGAGAAAGCCCCTTAAGGAATTAAATATATTGAACAAGAATGATATAATAGATGTAGCTTTTTGATGGGAGGAAAGTTTATGAGTGCTGATAAAGAAAAATTGTTGTCCGTTGCTATGATCGTCAAGGACGAAGAGACTAATATTAGACGTGCCTTAGAGGCTATTAAAGATGTGGCTGATGAGATAATCGTTGTTGATACAGGTTCAACAGATAGAACACCGGAGATAGTTAAAGAGTATACCGATAAGTTGTACTTCCATGAATGGCAGAATGATTTTTCTGAGGCTCGAAATTATTCTTTGAAGTTTCCAACCTGTGAGTGGGTTTTGATATACGATGCGGACGAGGAGGCTTCAGAATCGTTTAAAAAAAATATAAGAGATTTTCTTATGAAGCAGCCAAAAGATGTTAATACCGTCTATATACCAACAATCAGTTATATGGATATTAACTACACAAGAACTGAAGTTGCTTCAACTTCAAGAATTTTTAGAAAAGGTACCATTGAATACAAAAACGTTGTACATAATCAAGCTAAATATAAACCAAAGGTCGTTCGAGGTAATTTTCCAATTCTTCATTACGGTTACATCTGGACAAGGGCTTTGAAGAGAAAGAAGTATGAAAGAACAGGTAATTTAATAAGAGAGCAACTAAAAGACGCAAAACACCCAATCGAGAGGTTATACTATTTAGTTCAGTTGTACAAAACAGAGTCTATCGGGGGGTATACGCATAAAAAGAACCAAGTTGCTTGGGAGACGTTGGCAGAGATAAAAAGGGTGGGAAAAGTTCCTGCCATAGGGCTTGAATTTTTGTACATGTTTGGATTGGACTGTATGTTTGCGGGTTTGAAAGACCTTGGAAGGGATTTGCTGCAAAAGTGTATAGATGCTACTCCTCAGTATCCTGACCCTTATTTTGGTATGATGGCTTTGTACGAAAGATCAAAAGATTGGGATGAGCTAAGCAAGTGGGGGGAAAAGTTTTTTAATGTCTTAGATGAAGCTATGAAAAATGTTGAGAATTTTGATTGGACTATTATGTCTTTCAAGCAAGTGCCTTTGGCGCATATTTTGATGGCACGTGCAATGTTGAAAAGAAAGGATTTTGAAGGTTTCAACAATCATATTTCAATTGCATTTAGTGAAGATGAGAACATTAATATTGATAAAAAGAATTTGTATGTTTTGATGAACGATATAAAAGAAAGTGTTGAAGCTAAAGATGAGTTTGAAAAGTTATTACCTGGATTAAGAGTTATGGTTGAAGGTGTAGAAAAATCAGGAATTGTTGTTTATTATGACAGCGTCGTTGAAAAAATTGCTGAATTAGAAGTTGAAGTCGATGAGGTTTTGTTAGATAAATTATCTTGTAGAAATGAACTTTCAAAATACATAATAAAGAAAATGAAAACATCAGAAGACAAACTTTTAGATTTTATAACAAAAAGTGATTATCTTAATTTTGTAGAAAAAAACGGTATACCTGGACTTTTGCTTTTTTATTCTGTTTTGCAAAACACAAAAGATACTGTTGATACGTTGAAGACCCTTTCTAGTTTAAGAAAGATCGAAGATGAAAAGATTCAAGGAGTTTTATACGCCTTATTAGGAGATTGTTATCTGAGTTTGAAAAGGTTCAAAGAGGCTCTGAGTCAGTATAAAAAGTCTTTAGAAATACTTCCTGAGCTTTCACAGTTTATTAAACCTATAATTGAGGATTTGAGCACGAAATTAGACCCCGAGATGGATGGGGTTTACGAAGAGATGTATACCCATTTTGCTTCAGGGAAAGAGTTCATTTTCGATATAATGGGGTACGTTGGGCAAGAGAACGCTGAAAAACTTTATCTTATTTCTGAAGCTCCATTGGCTTTGTACGTTTCGGGGGTATCTTTTATTCAAAAGGATGCACAAAAGGCTGAAACGTTGTTGAAAAAAGTAGAAAATATCGACGAATTTCCTTTTTATTATTATAGGCTTGCTAAGATATACGAAAAAAAAGATATTAAAAAAGCTTTTGAATATCATATAAAAGCTGTTGAGGAAAATAACAAACTCGCTGATTTGGCACTTGGTAGATACAGTTATTCTGGGCTTTATCCAAGTACTCAGATTAGTTTTATGAAAAGCAACGATGAAATGATTTGGGTAGGGAATATTTCCGAAAAGTTTTCCACGCTTGGAATCATTCATCCCATTAGGAGTTGGAAGAAATCAGAATCTTTTATGTACGCTTCCCCTTATCCTTCTGATGAAGCTTTGAGGATTTACGAAGAACGTGAGAAAGAGGCTTACAAGTCTGCTCCTTTGGAGATCAAAAAGGAAGTTATTTTAAAGGGATTAATTGATAGTGATTTTAAAGATATCAAGCTTCTTGGGGTTGATAAAGAGAAGTATGAAAGTGTTTTTGAAGATTTGGGTGTTTCTGTGAAGGATACTTCTAACAATCTTTTAATTGTAGGTGAGTTTGAGAAAAATTATGATCTGTCTGATATTTTAAAGAAGGCAAAGAAGGTTTTAGCTTTTGCGTATGTTCCTGATTTAAAGGATAGAGAGAACGTGGTTTGGTTTATTCCGAAGTTTAGGGTGCTAAGAACAACGAGCCAGTTGATTTCGTTATTTGAGAAAGAAGGGTTTAAGGTTTCAAAAGTTGAGGCTATTGATGGAAATTTGAGATGTATTCAAGCATATAAAGAGTAATTTTTTTACTTTCATTGACAAGTTTTGAAATATAATGTATAATATTTTCGAAAAGTGTTTTCGGGGCGCTTAGCTCAGTGGGAGAGCGTCTGCTTCACGCGCAGAAGGTCGTAGGTTCAAACCCTACAGCGCCCACCATCTTTTTTATACTTCTGTAAGTTTTATTCTTTCTGCATACCTTCTGGTACCTACTCACGAGACTAGAAAAATAAATTTTTTATTAAAGAAATATAAATATTTTTTTAATTAGCTTTCTTCAGTTATAGCACATCATCAAAACCTACCATGAATAAGTAATTTTAAGCATATTCGGCAAAAAAATTATAAAATTTTGCATTTTTGCCAGTTTTGTGTATAATCAAAAATAACCGAGTAAATATATTTATTACCATTTATTAGTAATAATGAAATATATTTCATTGAATTATTTGTTATGAAAATAATTTCTTGTTTTTTGATCTTTTTTAGGTATACCGGGGAAAAACCAAAAAGGAGGAGGTAACAGTGAGTAACTCAATTGAATTAACCCAAGAAAGTTATGTTGACAGCATAATTGAAAGGGTAGTTGTAAGGAATCCTGGAGAAACCGAGTTTCACCAGGCGGTACGTGAGGTGCTTGAAAGTATCAAACCGGTTGTTGAACTGTATCCTGAATTTGAAGAAAACGGGATTTTAGAAAGGTTAACTGAGCCTGAAAGGCAGATTATCTTTCGCGTTCCATGGGTAGATGATCAAGGGAACGTTCATGTTAATAGGGGATACAGAATAGAATTTAACTCCGCATTAGGGCCTTATAAAGGGGGATTGCGTTTTCATCCCACCGTATACCCTGGAATTATGAAGTTTCTTGCATTTGAACAAACTTTCAAAAATGCTTTAACTGGAAGGCCTATAGGTGGAGCAAAAGGTGGCAGTGACTTCGATCCAAAGGGGAAGTCAGATTCCGAAGTTATGAGATTTTGTCAAAGTTTTATGACTGAACTATATAGACATATAGGGGCACAAACGGATATTCCAGCAGGAGATATAGGTGTTGGAAATAGAGAAATTGGGTATCTCTTTGGTCAATACAAAAGAATTACCAACCGTTTTGAAGCTGGCACCCTTACTGGAAAAGGTGTAGATTGGGGTGGAAGTTTAGCAAGAACAGAAGCAACAGGGTATGGATTGGTGTATTTTGTTGATGAAATGCTAAAAGATATTGGTGAAACATTTGAAGGCAAGAAGGTGATAGTTTCTGGATCTGGAAACGTGGCTATTTACACGGTTCAAAAAGTTATAGAACTCGGTGGAAAGGTTATAGCCCTTAGTGATTCAGATGGAATGGTATACGATCCAGAAGGAATAGATTTAAATTCTGTAATTGAGATAAAAGAAAAAAGAAGAGGAAGAATAGTTGAGTATCTCAAAACTCATCCATCAGCAGAGTATAACGATAATAGTAAAAATATTTGGAAAATTGAATGTGATATTGCCTTCCCATGTGCCACTCAAAACGAAATTGATATGGAAGAAGCAAAAACACTTGTAAATAACGGTGTTTTAGTGGTAGCAGAAGGCGCTAATATGCCCTGCACGCCAGAAGCTATTGAATGTTTCCAAAAAAACAACGTTTTGTTTGCCCCAGCTAAAGCTGCCAACGCTGGCGGTGTTGCTACCTCTGCCTTAGAAATGACTCAAAATAGTATGTGGGAGTCTTGGAGTTTTGAAGAGGTAGATAAAAAACTACGAGAGGTCATGAAGAATATATACAGTAGTATAAAGACGACAGCTGAAGAGTACAAGAAAGACGGAGACCTTGTTTTTGGGGCTAATGTGACGGCTTTTCTAAAGGTAGCAAGAGCAATGATGGATCAAGGGATTGTTTAAAAATACCCCCTGATAGGGGTATTTTTAAAGCTTTCCTAATTCCTTGAAGATTTCTTTTACTACTTTTATGTCTTGGCTATGCTCTGGATCATCTCCAGGGGTTTCAAGGATCAGAGGTAGCTTAGATATTTCATCGAAAGAGAGGAAGGTTTTAAATCCTTCTCTTCCTATGTATCCTTTTCCTATAAATTCGTGTCTGTCTTTAGCTGCGCCCACGTCGTATTTTGAGTCGTTTAGATGGATCATTTTTAGTTTATTTAAGCCGATGTATTTGTCAATTTCGTCTAAGAGTCTTTGTACCTCTTCTTTTTTTCTTATGTCGTAGTTTGAGTCGAATCCATGGCAGGTATCGTAAGTTATGCCTAATCTTTCTTTCCAGGGGGATTTGTTTATTATTCTTCCCAATTGTTCCATGGAGTATCCTATGTTTGAACCCTTTTGAGCGACGTTTTCGAGCAAGATAGTTACTTTTGTATTCTGAACTTCTTTGAAGATGATATCTAACCCTTCTAATATTTTGTTTATACCGAATTCTTCTCCTTCGCCTAAGTGACTTCCGGGATGGAAGTTGTAGTGGAGTATTCCTAATTGGTCTGTGGCTTTTATTTCTTCTATCATTGCAGTTATGGATTTTTCTCTGATGTCGTCTTTTGGAGAGGCTAGATTTATTAAGTAGCTTGAATGAACTAAGACGTCTTCAAAATTTATGTTGAATTCGGTCATCGCGTTTTTGAAGCCTTCTACGTCGTTTTCTTTTGGTGGGTTTACTTTCCAAACTCGTGGTGAACTTGTGAAGATTTGAAAGGTGTTGCCTCCTATGTTTGCTGTGTCAGGAGGGACTTTTGTGAAGCCTTTTGAGATTTTCATATGTGCGCCGATTTTTATCATTTTTTTCACTCCTAATCGTTGTTAGTTTGCGGATTTGCGACCCTTCCCCCCACACCTCACCCATCTAAGGAAGGACCTGCGGTCCTTTATAACCAACAAGGGGGGAGGGCTTCACCCTATACCCTTTTAAAATTGATATCTTATTTTTGAAAGATGAACTTTTTTGTAAGCTACGCTTAGTTTTTATTAGCGCCCTTCCACCCCGCTCCCCACCCGTGAGGAAAAGTTCTTTATTTGCAGCCCTTTCCCCAGCTTCCCACTCGTGAGGAAAAGTCTTTATTAGTGTCCCTTCGCCCCGCACCCCGCCCATCTAAGGAAGGGCTCAACCCTTAAACGCTATCCTATAGCCATTCTATATCGTCTTGTAATATTTTTATTGCTATTTCTTTGTCGAGGTTTGCGATAACACCTACGTTAGCGAATATGTAATTTTTGTCGTAAGCGAAGGTTACGTCTTTTGGTGGTAGTAGTAAATCTTCTGAGTTTTTTAGCTGCTTAAGGCTTTCAAATATCTCCTTTTTGTATTTTGATCTGGATAATATTCCTCCAGTGCCAAATATGATTTTTACAGCGGTTAGATCTTTTCCCTGAGCCACCTTTTTTCTTCCGGTAGGAGTAAAGATGTAATCAATTCTTCCAGCATGTCTTTTTAGGGATGTTAAGAAACAAAACTTTGCCAAGTAAGTTGCAAATTTTTCTTGTTCGTCGTTTTGTGGATAAGGGGATATATTTTTTAGTATCTCTTCGTAGTTTTCAAAGTCCTTTTTTATTTGTTCTTTGCCTATCATTTCAACTACGTTATGTGCGTTTACGTATATTCCCATGTCTCCATCTACCGTTCTTTTGGAACGGGGTTGTGGAGATACCAAAATCTTTTGAATTTCTGGTGAGCCGTCGGTAACGGAATCTATATCCGTGGTGGCTCCACCAATGTCAACTGTTAGAACATCTCCATATAGTTCATTTAATAATTCTGTGGTGTTCATAACAGCCCCGGGGGTAGGTATGACCTCTTCATCTACTACATCATAGATTTTTTCCATACCAGGTGCATGAATTATATGTTTTGAAAAAACTTCTTGGATTATTTTTCTTGCTGGTTCGACGTTGAGGTGATCTATTTTAGGATAAACGTTTTCTGTTATGATTATATTTTTGTTCTTTTCTTTGAAGATTTCTTCTATTTCTTCTTTCACAGCAGTGTTTCCTGCGTATATTATGGGAATGTCTAATGGCAAGTTAGAGAGTAATTCAGCATTGTAAAGAACGGTTTCTTCTTCCCCGTAATCTACCCCACCTGATAAGAGAATCAATTTTGGTTTTATTTTTAAAATATGCTTTAAATGGCTTTCTCTAAGTTTGCCGGATGTGATGTATTTTAAAATAGCCCCTGCACCTAAAGCCGCTTCTTTTGCTGCCCTGACTGTCATATCGTATACCAATCCGTGGACCGTCATACTTAGCCCACCAGCGGCAGATGAGGTTGCTAAAAATTTTTCCCAACTTATTTTATCTTTAACTTTTTCTTCCATGTTTTTTAGTGCTTTTTCTATTCCTAGAGTTACATCACCTTTGTCAATGGTTGTATAACTTTCTGTTTGAGCTATTATTTTAACGTTTTTTTCTTTGAGCTGGTAAGCTGTAATTACCGTTGTTGTACTTCCTATCTCAGCTACTAATAAATCAATTTTCATGACATTTCTTTCTCCAAATCTGTTAGGAACTTTTTAAGTATTTCAACCGCCTTTTGCAAGTCATCCATAGACGCGGCGAATGAAAGTCTGATGTGGCCATCGCTAAAGAAAGCAGAACCAGGTACAACTGCTAGACCGTATTCGAGTAATTTTTCACAGAAGTCTTTGTCGCTTAATCCATAATTCGATATATCGATAAAATAATAGAATGCGCCTTTTGGTTTATCGTTTGTTAAACCGAGCTTTTTGAATTCATCGTACAAGTAGTCTCTTCTTTTTTTGAATTCTTTTACCATATAAGAATTGTCTATTTCTAGGGCTTTGAGAGCTGCATATTGGGAAGGTGTGTTTACATTAGAAGTTGAATGGGATTGAATCTTAGCCAATTGAGATACGATTTTTTCGTTAGCAATCGTATATCCGACTCTCCATCCAGTCATTGACCATGTCTTTGAAAAACTGTTGATCAATATTGTTCTATCTCTTGATTCTTCAAAGTTTGTCATAGAGGTGTAGTTACCGTCGTAAACTAGGGCGTCGTATACCTCATCACTTATAATTATAAGGTCATGTTCGATGGAGAGTCTTGAGATAAAACTCAAAAACTCTTTATCGTAAACAACACCTGTTGGGTTGTTGGGAGAATTAATTATAATGGCTTTTGTTTTGTTGGTTATAGCTTTTTCCAACTTTGTTTCTTCGGGGATGTAGTTATTTTCTTTCGTAGTTTTAACGTGAACGGGGATTCCGCCAACCATTCTGATTTGTGCGTCGTAACTGACCCAAGATGGATCAATAACGATTATTTCATCGCCTGGGTTTGTTATCAAAAAGAGTGAGTTAAATAGTGCTTGTTTTCCCCCATTAGTTACGATTACATTGTTCTCATTGTAATTAGTTGAGTATTTTTTATTTATATATTGAGCTATCTTTTGTCTGAGCTCTTTTATTCCTTTGTTGTCCGTGTATTTGGTTTTTCCTTCTTTCATGGCTTGGTAAGCTGCGTTTATTATAGGCTGCGGAGTATCAAAATCAGGTTCTCCAGCTGTCAATCTGACTATTTCGTACCCTTTGCTTTGTAGTTCTAATGCCTTTGAGTTTAACTCAATAGTTGCGGATGGTTGAATTGATTCTATTTTTGTAGAAAATTCCATAGGAACCTCCTCTCAGTTTTTTTCTAAAATGCCTACATTTTCGATGTGGTATGAGTGTGGAAACATGTCAAATGGTTGAACTGATTTTAAAGTGAATCCATTTTTTGTAAATAGATTGAGGTCTCTCGCAAAAGTTGAAGGGTCACAGGATACATAGATAATCCCCTTTTTTGCCATAGAAGATAGTAGTTGTATTTCTTTCTTTTCCAAACCTTTTCTTGGGGGATCTAAGATGACATAGTCAAATCTTTTACTGGAATTTTTCATGAGGTATGGTTTTGAGCTTGCTAGAATGAAATTAACGTTTTTAGTAAAATTTATATGTGAATTAGCAATTGCCGCTTTTACTGAGACTTTAGAGGTTTCAACAGATTCTATATGTTTAAAGAGCGGTGAAAAGTATATCGAAAAGAGCCCAACACCAGAGTATAAGTCTAACATAGTTGCGTCTTTTTGGGCGTTACTTTTGAAATATTCTAAAATGTGCCTTAATAGTTTTTGTGTAACGTTGTAGTTGTTTTGAAAAAAGGAGGTTGGTGGAATTTGAAATTTGAAATCATCAAACTCCTCATTTAATACTCCCTCACCGAGAAGAGTTTTGTAAGGGCCTCTTAGTACAACGCTATCGGAGCTGTTCATCAGGTGAATCAATGAATAAGGGTGGAAATTTTGTTGAAAAAATTGCTTTATCTCTTCTTCGTAAGGTAAATATTCTGTGTTGGTAACTATAATTACCATCGTTTGATTTTTGGAAAATGATCTTCGAATGACTAAGTGTTTCAAGATACCTTTTTTTGTCTTTTTGTCGTATATTTCGATATTCAATTTGTTAACTAGTTCTCTGAATTTATTTCTTATGTTATCGAATAAGTTTGGTGAGATTGGGCATGAGTAGATATCAAGAACATTATTTGAATTGGCGATATTTAAACCTAATTTTAATTTATTATTTTCCTGAAAGGTGTATTCCATTCTGTTTCGGTAACCCCAGATTAAATCGCTTTCGATTATGTCGTTAACAACAGAGCTATCTAACTTTCCGATTCTTTCTAACTGTTCTTTTACTATCTCTGTTTTTGATTTTAGTTGGGATTTATAATCGTAATCGAGCCATTGGCAACCCCCACACTCGGGGAAGTGCTTGCATTTGGAGGATACCCTTTGATGGGATGGTTGTAGGATTTCTTTTAGATCTGCAAATACTAAATTTTTATTCGTTCTTGTTGGAATAACTGAGACAAACTCTCCAGGGTAAACATTGTTTACCATGTAGATTTTGTCGGCATAACGAGCCATGCCGTATCCACCGTAGACTAATTTTTCGATGACGATTTTTACTTCTTCATTATTCATCTAACTGCCTCCAAAATTGGGGAATTATTGTCCTTATTAGCGCCCTTCCACCCCGCAGCCCGCCCGTGAGGAAAAGGATCATCATTTGCGCCCCTTCGCCCCGCAGCCCACCCATCTAAAGAAGGGACCCGCGGTCCCTTAGATCCCCGCAGCCGCCCATAAGGAATAAAGGAAGGGCTTTGCCATTAACCCTTGAATTTGCAGCCCGACCATTTACGATTTTTCGACCAATAAATTGAAATGTTCTCCTCTTTCTTCATAATTTTTGTATTTATCAAAACTTGCGCCAGCTGGTGAAAATACCACATTGTCTCCAACTTCACATATTTCACTTAGGTATAAGAATACTTCTTCTAAATTATTTTTGAAGATAAATTTAGAATTCAAGGGGTATTTTTTGACTTCTTTTTCCATTTCTCCGAATACTATTACAGCTTTGGCGTAGGTTTTAAGTTCTTCGATTAATGGTGTTAAGTCTTCATTTTTTGGGATTCCACTTAGGATTGCTATATAATGCATTCCTCTGAAACTTTTATAAGCGTTGTATGCGGAGTGAACGTTGGTTGCTTTTGAATCGTTGTAATAATTGACTCCGTTTTTGCTTTTTATCAGTTCCAACCTATACTTTAGTGGTTTAAATGAGTTTATTGCCTCTTCGATAATTTTTTCAGAGATCCCAAGATTTAGCGTCGTTACTGCTGATGCCAAGATGTCTTCTTTGAAGATGTCCAGTTCAAATATTTTGTTGTTGACTTGTATCTTTTTATCTTTGTATTTAATGTAATTGCCTTCAATCATGTTTTTAGAAAAGGTTATAATCCTTTCACTTGCTTGATAATCTTTTAGGTTTAAAAGATTTACAGCATCTTCGTTTACAACTGCCACTCCTCCTGATTTGAGGGTTCTTAACAATAATTTTGCTTTGGTTTGATAGTAATCATTTAAGTCTTTATGCCAGTTTAGATGATCGGGTGCCAGGTTCGTTAACACGGATATTTCAGGAGTAAACGTTTTTGACCAGAATATTTGAAAAGAGCTAACCTCAACTACGTAGTAGTTTAGAGTTTCTGACGCTTTTGCTAAGGGAACTCCAATATTACCACCCACAAAGGTTAAAGGATCTGCGAATTTTAATATATGTCCTATTAAAGAGGTGGTGGTTGATTTTCCATCGGTTCCTGTTATTCCAATAAAAACAGCTTTTTTGTTTTCTTTTTTTATATTCTGCCATGAATACTCTAATTCTGTAGTGTAATCGATATTGTTTTCAAATATTATTTTAGCAGCCTTACTGTTTGGTGGGATACCAGGGCTTACGATAGCCAAATCACAGTTTTTTAAAAGGTCGTTGTGGTTGGTTTCATATTGAATGTTGTTTTTCTTAAAGTATATTTCATCGGTTTTAGTAAAATCTTTGTCTTGGCTAACAAAGATTTCGTGATTACTTTTTAAAAGCTTTGTCAGTAACTCATTGTTACTTTTTCCGTATCCTACAAGGCATATTTTCACAGTACTCCTCCCAGTGCGACTATTCCAGTTAATATGTTTATAGTCCAGAATATTAGAACAATCCGTTCTTCGCTCCATTTTTTTAGTTCAAAATGATGATGAATTGGTGCCATTAAAAAGACTCTTTTTTTTCGTACTTTGAAACTCCCCACTTGTATTATAACGCTAAACATCTCTGAAATAAATATAAAACAGGTTAAAATGGTGAAAAGTTCAACAGAATAATATAATGCTAAAGAACCTAATATCCCACCTAATGCTAAAGATCCAGTATCTCCCATGAATATTTTTGCTGGTTTTATATTGTAGAAGAGATACGCTATTACAGGCAAAATCAATAAGGGAATGTGATTAAAATTAATACCCGCAATCAGTGCTGTGAATAGTGCTGATATTACATAAATACCTCCAGAGAGTCCGTCTATCCCGTCGGTTAAATTTGTTGCATTGGACATACCTGTTAGGTATATTATCCCCCATAAAGGATAGAAAAATTTTAGGTCTAAGCTTTTAGTTGTGAATGGTATTTTCAATGTTGAATGGTTGTTAAATATTGATATTAGATATACTATAACGATTGAGAATAGGAATTGGAGTAACAATTTTTGTATGGCTGTTAATCCTGTTGAATCTTTCTTTTTTATACTTAGATAGTCATCCAGAAATCCTATAAATCCAAAGAGTAAAGAGGCAACTCCAATTATCAGAAATAAATCTTCTTTTTGAATGAAGTAGGTGAGTAAACTTAGAAAAAAAATAGCAAGAATGAATAAAATTCCCCCCATTGTTGGGGTTCCTTGCTTGTAATTATGAAGGTCTGGTCCTTCTTTTCTGATATACTGCCCAAATTGCCTCTTTTTTAGCCATTTTATAAATATGGGGTAGAGAAAAAGTAAGAAAATAAAAGTTATTAATGTGATATAAAATATCAATCTTTCCAAATTAAGTCACTTTCCTTTAGATATTTGTTTATTCCAGTAGTGTTAGATCCTTTTATATAGATCACTCCTTTGGTGGTGTTTGATATTATTTCATCAATTTTTTTTAGCTCTTTAAAGAAGGTAACTTTATCATTTGATAGATAGGTGAAATTTTCTTGAGGATCGTAGAAATAAATCCGATCAAAAATATTTAAGGCTTCTGTTATAACTTTGATGTGGTATTCTTCGCTGTATTTTCCTAATTCTTTTATTTCTCCCATTATGATAATTTTAGGAGAAAGATTCCACTTTTTTATGCTGTTAAAAGCACTTTTAAAAGATTCGTAGGATGCGTTGTAAGAGTCGTTTACTATTAAAAGATTCCCACGTTTTATGGTTTGAAAACGATCTTGAGGGATGTTGATGTTAAATAAATAGTATGGATCAACTGGTAAATCGATGAATCTCAAAAGCAGCAATCCTGAGAGTAAGTCTAATATCTGACCTTCACTCCAATAATGGTTCAGCGTTACCATCAAATCTTCCTGTAGAATTCTAGCGTAAAAGGTCGTTGTGTGGTTTTCATTGTACTCGAAGCTTTTTAAAACGGCATCGTTTTCATCTTTTGTTCCAAAGGTTAGTCGGTTCAGATGTTTCGGTGCCAATTCTTTTAATAATGAGTAGTCTCCATTGATTATTAAAACTCCTTTATCCATGTTGCTTGTTATTTTCATTTTTTCTTCAGCTACCGTTTCTAAAGAGTCTAGAAATTCCAAATGTGAAGCCCCTACGTTCGTGATAATGGCAACATCTAAATTAAAATATCTTGATAAAAATTCAAGGTCTCCCTTTTTTCTAAGACCTTCTTCTAGTATGACGGTTTCTTCGTTGTTATAGTTGTTCAAAATCGATAAGGGTATTCCTATTTCCGTATTCAAATTCATCTCGTTTCTAAAAGTTTTGAAATAAGCTAACAACAAATAATACAAGCATTCTTTCGTGGTGGTTTTTCCAGTGGATCCGGTTATTCCAATCTTTAATTTGGCGTTTTCATTGATCAATGTTGAAGCAGAGATAAGCATTTCTTCTAGGACGCTGTTGACTTTGATTATTTTTTCTTTTGGAAAGTCAACAACATCTTTTTCAACAATTACGTAAGACGCTCCGTTTTTCAATGCGTCGTTTATAAATAGGTGTCCGTCGGTTTTCTCACCTTTTAAACATAAAAATACGTCACCTTCATTCACTTTTCGAGAGTCAATTTGAAAATTGTGGCCTTTATATTTTAAACGTTCCAACATTACCTTCCCGAACTCCTTTTGATTTTGTCAATTAGTTTTTTTGTTACTTCGTAATCGTTGAACTTAACCTTTTTTCCATTGGCGAAGAGTTGATATTTTTCATGGCCTCTTCCCGCTATGATTACTATGTCCCCTTTGTTAGCAAATCTTAGGGCTGTATCTATGGCGGTTTCTCTATCGGGTATAACGATGAAATGTTTATCTTGGTCTATACCTTTTGATACGTCTTCTATTATTTGGTCAGGGTCTTCATCTTTTGGATCATCGTTGGTGAGAACTATAACGTCCGAATGTTCACTTACAACTTGTCCCATTAACTTTCGTTTCCCCTTGTCTGCGTTTCCTCCAGCCCCAAATACTGTGATTATCCTACCTTCAGTTATTGATGAAGCGGTTTTTAATACTTCGTTGAGTGCATCGGGGGTGTGCGCAAAATCGATAACTGCAAAGAAACCTAGCGATTTGCTGCCTGGAACGATTTGGAACCTTCCAGAGACACCTTTAAAGGTGGAAATGGAATAGATGATTTTCTCTGGTTCTAGTCCAAATAGGGTTGCTATTACAAAGGCATTTGTTATATTGTAAACGTTGAATTTCCCTATCAAGTGGGATCGTATTTCATAACTTTTGTGTTCCTTTGTCTTGATCGTGAATTTCATTTGTTGAAGCGTTTGTTCGTAATTTTCTATCACAAAGTCTGCGTTTTTTTTAAATCCATAGGTGATAACTTCTTTTCCACTTTTTACGAAGTCGTCTTTGTTCAATCTGTCTAGATTTATTACTATTTTTCCTTCATCTTTTAAATAGTTCATCAGGGATAATTTGATACTTTTGTATTCTTCAAAATCTTTATGATAGTCCAAATGATCCCTTGTGATGTTTGTGAAAGATATGATATCGAATTTAACGCCTTCAATTCTTCTTTGATGGATCGCATGAGACGATACTTCCATGTTAATAAATTCAATATTATTTTCTTTGCTGTTTTTTAATATTTTGGACAACTCTAAAATACTGGGAGTGGTGTTGTATGGTTCCTTAACTACCTCGTCTTTTATTTTAATTTCTACGGTACTTATTAGCGTCGAGTCCTTATCTGATTTTTGTAAGATGTGATGAACTAAAGATACCGTTGTAGATTTGCCATTAGTGCCGGTTACTCCAAGTATTTTAAAATCATCTGGAGAGATGTCGAATAATTTGTGAGATAAATCAGCAGCAGCCTTTTTAATATCTTCTACGATTATGTATTGCAGAGAATCATTTGTTGGAATTTTTTCTTCGTCTTGAGCAATTATTAATGAAGCACCTTTATCAAATGCTGAAAGAATAAAATCATGACCATCGAAGCGGGAACCTTTGAAAGCGATGAAAATATCGTCTTTTTCAACGTTTTCACTGTTGTCTTTGATATCTGCTATATTCAATATCTCATTTTTGATTACTTTCTTTTTTATATTACCGTTTAAAAATTGTAGTAGTTTGTTTGAAGGGATTCTCATTAATACTGCCTCCTAAATGTTAGTTGTTACAATGTGGTAAATTAATATATTTGACAATGTATATAAGACCTGGTATCATATTATTAGCACTTAATATGCGGGAGTGATAAAATGGCTAAGGTGCTACACGATAGACAAAAAGAAATTCTAAAAACCATTGTTGAATTATACCTAAAAAACGATAAACCAGTTAGCTCAGACGAAGTTTTGGAAAACTCAAATATAAAAGCCAGTAGCGCCACTATCAGAAACGATATGCAAAAACTTCAAAAATTAGGATACATTTATCAACAACACTCAAGCGGTGGAAGAATTCCTACAGATTCCGCTTTGAAGATCTATTTTCAAATGATAAAAGACGCCTACAACCAAGAGGATACACATATTGATATTCCAAAAAAGTACAAATTTTATGATTTAAATCTTATGTTTCAAAGCTTGAGTGAACTAATATCCAATACTTTGGAAGGTTTGGTGATTTTTGAATATCCTAATCCAAAGTATGTATATATAACAAGGGTGACTGTTACTCCCTTAATGGAGACAAATAACGTCATTACTATTTTAACAAATTTAGGCTTAGCTGTATCCAGGACGGTTGAAATATATGGTTTGCCACCTTCAAAGGAATTGGAAAATATTTTGAATAACGGTCTTGTTGGCAAGTCTTTTCATTCACTTTTCATGTTTCTTTCAGCTCCAAAATTTGAAACAGAAGATCTAAGGGTGACTAATTTTATTGAGATTTTAGGGCATCTAACATCTGAGTTCAACAGAAAAAAATATATTATAAGTGGTTTGGAAAAAATCATCTCTCAATCTATCCCAGACTTGGAAGCTATAGAAGCGTTGGCTTCTATGGTTGAAAATGATACAATCAAAGAAGGAATATTTAAACTTTTAGATTTCACTGATGATATAGAAATATTGTTTGGCGAAGATTTAAACTCTAAAGCTCTAAAAAAAATGGTATTTTTCTACACTACTTACAAATTAAATGCCGATCCCCTTGGTAGGGTGCTGTTTATAACTCAAAAATACTGTAATTATGAAAAAAATTACTATTTTTTGAGAGAGTATATTTCGAGACTCTCAGAGATTATATCAAAAAATTTATGAAATTAGTATATAATTTTGTTTATAGACTTAGTTTGTTGTAGTATACAAACGATGTTTTTAAATGATTTTGACTTTGAATTCGGGGTTTTTAAGGGGCTTGCCCCTTAACGGTTGGTGAAAGGGTGCAAACTTAAAAATAGTAATGATCAGTTTTTAGGAGGTGTTTTTTTGAAATGGAAGAAAGAAAAAAAACTGAAGAAATAACAGAACAAGAGGAACAAAAAGAAATAAAAGAAAAAGAATTAAGTCAGGAAGATATCGAATCGTTGAAAGAGAAATTAGAAGAATTAGAAAAAGAAAATAATGAGTTAAAACACGAGTTGAAAAATCTAGAAAAAGAAAGAGATGAATTTAAAGAGTATTCTATATATCTTAAAACTAAATTTGAAGATTACAAAAATTTAGTGGAGAAAGAAAAAAAGCAGATAAAACTGAACACAACAAAAATGATAATAGAAAAATTACTTGTCCCATTTGAAAAGTTGAATCTTTCTTTGAATTACAAAGATGAACCCGAATTTGTTTCTGCTGTTGAGATGGTTTACAAAGATATGTTGAAAGTCTTTGACTCCTTGAAAATGAATTTTATAGTTCCACAAAAAGGAGATCAATTTGATCCATTCGAACATGATGTTGTTGACAAGTTTGAAACAAAAGAAGTGAGTGAATACTGTATATACGATGTCCAATCCATCGGGTACAAATTGGAAGGTGAAGTAATAAAACCAGCAAGGGTTATAGTGGCTGTTAAACCGAAGGAGAACGCCCCGAACGGGGTCAAGGAAAAAGTTGAAGACAAGAAAAACCCTTGTGACGAAAATGTTGATTCTGACGAACAAACTGCGGAAGGGATCGACTCAAAAGAAGGTGACAAATAATTATGGCGGAAAGAAAAGATTATTACAAAATCTTGGGAGTAGATAGAAACGCATCACAGGAAGAGATAAAAAAAGCCTATAGACAAAAAGTCAAAGAATGGCATCCTGATAGACACATTGAAAATAAAGAAGAAGCAGAGCGCAAATTTAAAGAAATTCAGGAGGCTTACGAAGTTTTAAGTGATCCACAAAAAAGGAAAGTGTACGATAGATTCGGCTTCGTACCAGAAGAAGGAACCGCCTATACAGGGCAAAGTAATCCAGGCGGTGGCATGGGTGATATTTTTGGAGATATATTCGGAGAAGGTTTTGGTGGAGGCACTGTTTCGGACTTTTTTGATATGATTTTTGGTACGGAAGGAAGCGGTAGTAGATCTTCCTCTAGGCGAAGAAACGTAGTCAAGGAACGCGGAGAGGATATTAATGTAGTAATCAGTTTAAAATTAGAAGAGATTATTTATGATGTTAAAAAGATTGTAGAATACAACAGGTACGAAGTATGTCAGCACTGTCATGGTACCGGGGCAGAAAACGGCACCAGTTTTGAAACTTGTCCAAGGTGTAACGGAAGAGGAGTTATTAGAGAGGAACAAAGAAGTTTTTTTGGAAGTTTTGTAAGGACTTATACATGTCCAACGTGTAACGGAGAAGGCAGAATAGTCAACCGTAGATGCCCTTACTGCGGTGGTAGCGGAAAAGTTTTGAAAAAAGAACGAATGGAAATTACGATACCTGCAGGAGTTCCAGATAACTATACCATGAGAATAAGAGATAAAGGAAATGCAGGTAAGAACGGAGGTCCAAATGGTGATTTAATTGTTCAAGTAAGAGTTCTTCCGCATGAAAGGTTTATCAGAAAAGGAGCAGATTTAGAAACAGAGATCACAATAAATTATTTGAAAGCAGTTTTGGGAGGAACCGTAAAAATTCCTACGTTAGAAGGAGACATAGAAGAGGAGTTGCCAGAAGGGACCAACCCTGGGACGATTTTACGGTTTAAAAATATGGGACTTCCAGAATTTGGTGGAGGTAAAAGAGGAGATTTATATGTCAAAATAAACGTAAAAATCAACAAACCATCGAGAAAAGAGCGGAAGATCCTTAGTCAACTTTTGGAAGAAACAAACGTTGAGTAATTCATCTTGGGGGGTATGAAGATTGAAATTTAATATCTCTGATCAAAAAATAGTTATCAAAGATTATATAATTATTACGGTCGGTACTTTGATAACGGCTATAGGGCTAGTTCTTTTCATGATCCCTTACAATATTATTGCTGGTGGGGTTAGCGGATTGGCTATAATATTAAACAATTTTTTTGGTTGGTGGGTAGGGGTACAAATGTTCGCTTATAATTTGATTTTGTTCTTTTTAGGGTTTTGGTTACTAGGAATAGGTTTTGGAATAAAGAGCATTTATTCGGCTGCTTTGCTTTCCTTTTCCACTGATTTTTTTCAACATGGTTTAGGCTGGGATCAACTCATTCCTTCATTGATGAGAGAAACAGGAAACGCTGGTCTAGAAATGAGCTTATTGGCTGCATTTTACGGAGCCCTGATAGCTGGATTTGGCATGGGTTTAGTTATATGGAAAGGTGCAACTACCGGTGGAACAGATATAATCGCAATGATTTTCAACAAGTATTTCTCTTTAAGTGTGGGTACCGGTCTTATGATTGCTGATACTGTTATAACCGCATCTTCCATATTAATCAGTCCTTTATTACCAATGTATGGAATAATAGCAATTTTTGTAACTGCAAGGACTATAGATGGGGTGATAGAAGGATTTGAATCAACAAGAACAGTTTTGATTATCAGCGATCATTATGATAAAATTAAAGAAGATATATATAACAAATTAGATAGAGGAGTCACCTTTTTAAAAGGAGTTGGTAGTTACACTAATCAAGAAAAAAATATTGTAATGGTAACCATTTCCAGGTCAGAGATAGGTTTACTTAAGAACATTGTAAAAGAAAGAGATAGCAGTGCTTTCATGGTTATTTTGCCAAATAGTGAAGCCATAGGATATGGTTTCAAAAAAATATCTTAACAAGGAGATGATGGAAAGTGGATGACCCCGGTGGTTTGTGGGGCTCATTAATATTACTGGTTGTTCTTTTATCTTTGTCTGCTTTTTTTTCAGGATCTGAAACTGCTTTGACTACAATAGGGAGATACAGGATAAGAGAACTGATCGATGAAGAAAAAAATGAGAAAAAAAGGAAAAAATACCAACATTTTGTTGAGAATCCGAATCATTATTTAACAACCATACTTATAATGAACAACCTTGTAAATATCTTAGCTACATCTACGGCGACAGCTTTTGCAGTTAGTTTAATGCCCTCTTCTCATAGTGGTGCCATTGGTTTAGTAACAGCTATAATGACCCTATTGATATTGATTTTTGGAGAAATAACACCCAAGGTATATGCAAGAGAAAATAGAGAGAAATACTTTAATTTTGCCTTTTTTACAATCTATTTTTTAAATCAACTTTTAACACCTGTGGTGTGGTTGCTTGTAAACATTACAAACGTTTTTATTAAGCTGTTTGGTGGCGAGACCATTACCAATGCTCCACCATTAATCACAGAGGACGAAATAATTTCTTACTTGGACATAGGGCATGAAGAAGGGGTAATTGAGAAAAGTGAAAAGTACCTGATGCAAAGAAGTCTAGAGATGAAGGATACCTCTGTCAAAGAAATTATGACTCCAAGAGTTGATATATTAGCGATTGAGGATACAAAAACCATGGAAGAGTTGATAAAGATAATAAATGAAGAAGGGTACTCGAGGATTCCTGTTTTCAAGGAAACGTTGGACAATGTAATTGGCATAGTTTACGCAAAAGATATTTTCAAAAAGCTCGATGAGGTAAAAGATTTTACCAAACTGCAAAAATTAAGAGTTGTAGAAATTATGCATAAACCATTCTTTGTACCCATAACGATGAAAATAAGAGATGTTTTTAGGCTGTTTTTGAATAATCATACACATATGGCTATAGTTGTTGATGAATATGGAGGAACCGCTGGATTAGTTACTTTAGAAGATATAATAGAAGAAATGACCGGAGAAATTTTTGATGAGTACGATGACTACAGCGATGAAACTAATATAATAAGAGTAGCAGAAAATGTTATACTAGTTGATGGCACAACACCAATTAATGACGTTGAAAGAGAGTTGGACATAGAATTTCCAGAAACTGAGTTTGAAACCATTGGTGGATTTTTACTTGAAAGGTTCAAAAGATTTCCTAAACCTGGAGAAATATATTATATTGAAAATATTGAATTCGAAATTGTTTCCGTAACTATCAATAAGATAGATAAAGTTAAAATAACTGTACATCCAAAAATGCAAACAGAAAACCAAGAAGGGACTGGTAAAGAGAAAGATGAATGATAAAACTATTGTTGAAAAATTGTATGAAGAAGCTATGAAAGCAAGAGAAAATGCATATGCCCCTTATTCTAATTTTAAGGTTGGAGCATGTTTGTTATCAGATGATGGAGAAATATTTTCAGGTTGTAACGTAGAAAATGCTTCTTATGGGTTATCTATATGTGCCGAAAGGAACGCAATATTTTCTGCTGTTGCCAAGGGCAAACGTGAATTCAAAGCCATGTTAGTCGTTGCAGAAGGAGAGGCACCTGTAAAACCATGTGGGGCATGTAGGCAAGTAATGGCTGAGTTCGGAGATTTCGACGTTTATCTAGCAAATACGAAGGGGAAAATAGAAAAAACAAGGGTAAGTGAGTTACTACCAAATGCCTTTAGCCCCAAAGATCTGTGAAAGATCTAAACATCCGTTTCATAAAGTAGGCTAGTAGGAGTTGAGACTAAGTCTTCTATTTTTCCTTATGCTTGGGAAGCGGGCGCATCTTTCAAAAATAAGATTTTGATTTTAAAATGGGTTCCAGGGCGGAGCCCTGCTTGCTGCAGTATGCAAACCATTTTTTTAAATAATTTTGACCTTGAATTTGGGGTTTTTAAGGGGGAACCCCCTTAATGTTAAAGGGGTTAGGGACCGCAGGTCCCTCCTTAGAAGGGTGGGGAGCGGGGTGAAAGGGCGCTATTATAAAGTTTTTGTGTTTCTAAAAACACCAAAATCAAAATATAGGAGTTTAACTAAAAATGGATTTAATAGAAAAAGAATTATCAAAAGAAGTGATCTTTAGAGGGAAAATCTTAGATCTAGAAAAATACCACGTTGAATTGCCCAATAAAAACACTTCAACCAGAGAAGTTGTCAACCATCCGGGGGCAGTAGCGATATTGCCGGTAGATGATGAAGGGAACATCTATCTTGTTAAACAATACAGATTCCCAATAAGAAAAGTATTAATAGAAATACCTGCAGGAAAGTTTGATTCCCCCAATGAGGACCCTTTGGAATGCGGTAAAAGGGAATTAGCAGAAGAAATAGGGAAGCAAGCAAATAAATGGATTGAATTAGGATACATATACACAACCCCGGGTTTTTCAAACGAAAAAATATATTTATATTTAGCAAAAGAATTAACTGAAGTAGGAGTCAATCCTGACGATGACGAGTTTGTTGAAATCTTAAAAGTAACCACAGATGAAATGAAAGAGATGATAAAAAAAGGCGAAATTACCGATTCAAAAAGTATTTGCGCTTTCTACAAATATTTACTTCTTTAATAAATGGGCATGCTGCGTGGCGAAGGGAAAGCCTTTTAAACTTCCTTAGATGGGTGGGCACCGGGGCATAGGGGCCATCGGTCCATCCTTAAAAGGGTGGGCAGCGGGGCGAAGGGGCGCTAAAACAAATTTTAGAGTTTCTAAAAACAATAAAATCAAAAAATTTTGGAGGACTAAACAATGATCTCAAATACTGTAAGAACAAGGTTTGCACCAAGTCCAACAGGATATCTCCACGTTGGTGGAGCTAGAACGGCACTTTTTAATTATCTCTTTTCCAAAAAAAATGAAGGAAAATTTATCTTAAGAATCGAAGATACAGACATAGAACGTTCAACAAAAGAATCTGAAGATCAACTTATAAACACTCTAAAATGGTTGAATTTGAATTGGGATGAAGGACCTATAATTGGCGGAGATTATGAACCTTATCGCCAAAGTGAAAGGTTAGAAATCTATCAGCGAAGAGCAAAGGAACTAATAGAAAAAGGTAAAGCATACGAGGCATATATCTCACCAGAAGAAATAGAAGAAGTAAAAAACCAGTTAATAAGCGAAGGTAAACCGCCACATTATACCTATGATTTGATTTCAAAGTACAACACAAAGGAAAGAATTGAAGAGTACAATTACAAAGGGTTAAAACCCGTTATTTTTTTGAAGATGCCTCAGAAAGATTATGAACTCGATGATAAAATAAAGGGTAAAGTTATCTTTAAGAAAGGTTCTATTGGTGATTTTATAATTTTAAGAAGTAATGGTATACCTACATATAATTTTGCTGTCGTTGTAGACGATATCGAAATGAAAATCACCCATGTTATCAGGGGGGACGATCATTTACCAAATACTTTGCGACAAATGGCGATTTATGAGGCTTTTGAGGTGGAACCCCCAATATTTGCACATGTTTCAATGATCTTGGGACCAGATGGCAAAAAATTATCCAAAAGACATGGAGCTACCTCTGTCGAAGAGTTTATGGTTCAAGGATATTTGCCTGAAGCTGTTGACAATTATCTGGCACTGCTTGGTTGGTCTCATCCTGAGGGTAAGGAAATATTGCCTCTCTCTGAAATAATTGATAATTTTACTTTGGATAGAGTCAATTCAAGCCCTGCAATATTCGATGAGAAAAAATTAAAATGGATGAATGGGCAGTATCTAAGAAATAAGCCTTTGGAAGAAATCTATCAACTTGCAGAACCTTTTGTGACTGGATCAAAACTTCTAAGCAAAGAACAATATGAAGTAAACAAAAAATGGGTTATTAAAGCTTTAGAAACTATTCTTTCTTCTGTTGAAATATTGAGCGAAATACCTGAAAAAATGGAAGTTTTTTTAAAAGATGTTTATCCAGATACAAACGATCCTGAATTTAAAGAATACTTTGATAAAAGAGGAGTAAAAGAAGCTATCAACTTGATTTATAAGTATTTCAATGAAGATGACAGATGGGATACACAAACTATAACAGAGAATTTAAAGAATGCTATGAACGAAGCCAATCCTCAAAAGAAACCATTTTACATGTCTTTAAGAAAAATTTTAACGGATTCATTTCATGGACCCGATTTGATAAATACGATATTTTTATTAGGTAGGAATACTGTTTTGGAAAGACTTCAAAGGGTGATCGAGATTTGAAAAGATTTCCTACAATTAAAATATACGATACTTTAAGTGGACAAGTAGTTGATTTAGTACCGGTGAAAGAAGGCGAAATAAAGATTTATCTTTGTGGACCAACAGTCTACAACTTGTTACACATTGGCAATGCAAGACCTATTATAATATTTGATGCCTTTAGACGTTTTTTGGAATATATTGGTTACAAAGTTACATTAGTACAGAACTTCACTGATATAGACGATAAGATCATTGAACAAGCAAAAAAAGAGAACTTACCTTTCGAAGAGGTAGGGAAAAGATATATAATTGAATACTGGAGAGATATGACGGCTCTTAAAGCTAGGGCTTTTAATTTCCACCCAAAAACTACCAACTATGTTGATGAAATTATTTCTTATATAAAAGAACTTGAAGAAAAAGGCTATGCTTATAAGGCTGAAAATGGAGATGTTTACTTTGAAGTGGAAAAATTTTCAAGATATGGAGAGTTATCTCACAGAAAGGTCGAAGATCTGAAAGTAGGGGTTAGGGTAGAAGTCTCCGAATACAAAAAAAATCCTTTGGACTTTGCCCTATGGAAGGCTTCAAAAGAAGGGGAACCATTTTGGGAAAGTCCATGGGGAAAAGGTCGCCCAGGGTGGCACATAGAATGTTCTGTTATGTCGTCTGAAATATTAGGCGACACCTTTGATATTCATGCGGGAGGTAACGATCTCATCTTTCCTCATCACGAGAACGAAAGAGCCCAAGCTATAGCAAAAAGTGGTAAGGATTTTGCAAAATACTGGATGCACAACGGAATGATTCGTATGGCACAAGATAAGATGTCAAAATCTTTGGGGAACGTCTGGTATTTAAGAGACCTTTTGAAAAAGTTTGATTCGGATGTCTTAAAAATTTTTATACTCAGCAAGCATTATCGTATACCTATAGATGTAAGTGAAGAATTGCTTCGTAACCAAGAGGTATCAGTTAATAGAGTTAAAGAATCTTTGAATGAGGCTGAAACTTTCTTTAACGGGAAAGTCCCTTGTCCTCAGAAAATGAATTATTTTAAAGAGCAAGAGGAGTATCTCATTAGTAGCCTTTCGAATGATTTTGATACACCATCAGTTGTGGCAAGAATTTTCGAATTATCAAGAGATTTAAACAAAGCGTTAAATTCACGTGATGAAGAAACAATAAAAAATAATTATTATATAATAAGAAATATTTACGGGAGTGTCCTGGGGGTTTTTGAAACTAACGAACAAATACAGAAGAACAATGTAGAATTAAATCAACTAATGGAAATCATTCTAAACGTAAGATCTGCTCTTAGAGAAGAAAAGTTATACAATCTTTCAGACTATATACGGGATAACTTAAGCAAAATTGGCATAGAAATAAAAGATACCCCTGAAGGAACAAAATGGTCTTAGAACTGGAGGTGTTCTCAAATAGACGTTAATATAATAAACTCAGTACTCGCCTCCCTCAAAAACACCTTTAAAATAATCACAAAGATGGATATACAATTGCAAAAGCCATATGTCGTTAAAGAAATTGAAAAACACTATGATGTGGTTACTAATATTGGTTTTACCGGTGAACTTGAAGGGAACATTCTTTATTCTTTTACTGAGAATGTAGCAAAGGATATAGTTAATAACATGATGGATGGTATTATGAAAATAGACGAGATTGATGATATGGCGATTAGTGCAATAGGAGAACTTGGCAACATGGTTTCTGGATCCATAGGTACTAATCTTGAAAAATATGGTTACAATATAATTGTAACTCCTCCTTCCGTATTTACTGGTAAGATTGTAAAAGTCAATTCTAAAGGTGTTATAATAGAATTCCCAGTTTACGTTTCTGGTGACAACGAGATGGATTTGTACTTTATTTACAGAGAAATATACAAGAATTCTTAGTAAGGAAAATTGTTTTTGCCTTCATAAAAAAGTTATAAAATTTCCAAATTTCTAAAAACAGAAAAAAGTATAGGCTAAGGAGGAATATAGATGGCAAGAAAATGTGAAATTTGCGGAAAAAGTCCTGCAACCGGAAACACCGTTGCTAAATCAAAAGTAACAACAAGAAGGGTATGGAAGCCCAATCTTCAAAAGATAAGAGTAGTAACAGACGAAGGTACAGTAAGAAGAATGTATGTTTGTACGAAATGTTTAAAATCAGGAAAAGTTCAAAAAGCTTAAGTAAAAAATCGGTCTAAAATAAGACCGATTTAATTTTACATAATTTGGCGTGCCTGGCCGGATTTGAACCGGCAACCTCCGGATCCGCAGTCCAACGCTCTATCCAATTGAGCTACAGGCACATTGATACTTTGATAAAAAATGGCGGAGAGGGAGGGATTCGAACCCTCGGTAGAGTCACCTCTACACTTGCTTAGCAGGCAAGCGCCTTCGGCCACTCGGCCACCTCTCCGTGATTTTTGCTTCTAATTCAACCCTGAAATATTATAGCATTGATATTCTCACCTGTCAAGGAAACATTTCATTTCTTAGCTTTTTTCATCTCATACATCTTATTATCAGCTTCTTTTATTAATGATTCAAGGTTTATATCCTTTTGAAAATCTTTATATTCCGAAACACCGTAACTTAAATTAATCCTCACATTACCATCCACTTTTACCTCTTTGAGTTGGCTTAAAATTCTTTCAAAAATTTTGTGAACATCGATTTCTTCCGCATTTGGAAGGCCTAAAACGAATTCGTCCCCACCTACTCGTATTATCAAATCTGATTCTCTTAAGGTATTTTTTAAAACATCAGTTACCTTTCTTAGAATGTAATCTCCTGCATCGTGACCGTAATTGTCGTTTATGTATTTAAGATTGTCAATATCAATAAAAACAACAGACAAAGGCTCTTGTCTTCTTTTGGCAAGTTGAAAATATTTTTCTAAAGCATAAAAACCCGCTCTTCTGTTATAAGAACCAGTTAAATCATCGAAAGTTGCGTATTTTTTAAGTATTTCTTCAAGTTTTTTCTTTTCAGTAATGTCTGTTATGACCAAGATAATTCTACTCAAACCAACTTCTTCATACGTTACACCTGTTATTAAAACTGGGACTTTGACACCGCTTTTCGTAACTAAGTTAGATTCGAAAGAAATTGCATTATTGGTGTTTCTTTTTAAATTTTGCATATTTTCATTAAAACTTTCCCAATCCCTTTGATCTAAAACTTTTTTCAAATCTAAAATTCTGTCATCAAACTCTACCATTTTGTAGAATGATTTATTAGCATATTTAACGTTAAAATCAAAATCTAATAATACCAGACCTTGTCCCATGTTTTCAACAACTTTTTCAATAAAATCTTTCTCTTTCTTCATTTCTTCAATTTGCTTTTTATCTTCAGTTAGTTCTAAATAGGCTCCAACCATATTCATCGGCAGTCCAAACTTGTTTCGTTCTAAAACTCTCCCCCTTGAAAGAAACCATTTATAATTATCGTCCACATCTTTAATACGGTAAGTTCCTTCAAATTTACTTGTTTTAGTCAAAAAATGTTCTCTTATATTTTTTATTAATGTTTCAGTGTCTTCTTTATTGATCGACTCTTCGAATTTCTCCCATTTGCCTTCAAAAGGGTCTTTTGTGTATCCTAAGATTTCTTTGTATCTTTCGTCATAACTGAATTTACCACAGTTCACATCCCACTCCCAAATTCCTATTTGAGACACTTCTAAAGCTTTTCGAATAGTTTCTTGGCTTTTTTGAATGATTTCAATCTCTTTTTTGTATTTTTCACTTTCGCTTAAATCCTTTCCAATTAATATGTAGAAGTTTTCATCGTTTAGCCGAAAATTTTCTAATTTAAATTCAAAAGGTATTTTTTCTCCATTTCTTTCGGAAAAAGACGATTTGAAAATCAACAACTTATTTTGATTATGCCTTCTAAAGAAATATTCGATCTGTTTCTTAACGTCAACCTCAAAAAAAGTTATGATCTCTTTACCGATAAAATCTTTTTTTGAAAAACCGAAATTATTGATCTTCTTGTTAACGAAAACAATTTTTCTGTCACAATCCATAATAAGTATAAGATCATTCAAGTCATCTAAAATGTAAGAAGGGAAGTTTTCTTCGACAAATTCAAAACTCTCGTTTTTTGAATCCTCTAAATTTTTTTGAAGTTGAGACAGTATGAAGTCTTTCTCTACCCCTGTAAGTTTTTCGTAGTTCTCGTTAATTTCATTCACCCCCCATCACCCTTATTCGACCTTTACTACAGAGTATTTGAAACCTTTTTCATTTAAAAGATTATTGATCTTTTTAACAACAATCTCTCTACTATCAGAAAGGTTTTTAATTCCTCTAAATAAAATATATATATCTTGAGAATTATAACTTATTAAATCTTCTTGCCTGACGATCTTTTTTATTTCATTAATTAATTTGTCGTCAAAAGAAGAATGCATTTTAATCTCCACTAATAGGTGGTCTTTATCTCTTTTAATTTTCTCAAGTTCAAGAACTATATCAAATAATTCTGACGACAAAAGGTTACCATTTTTTTCGTAAAATGCTGTTAATTCTCCATTATTCACGATGGGTGGAGAGAATGGAAATTCTTTTGCATGACCAAAAATATCTTTGTATTCGTTGAATAAACCTCTAGCTTTTTCAAGTTCATTGTTTTCTGTGTAGAATTTAATCAATCTTAACCAACTATCTTCTCTTTGTGAATAATAAAAAGCTTTTTGAAAATAATAATGCGCATCTATTGGGTTATTCATTTTTTGGTGAATATTGCCCATTTCAATTAACATATCAACGTATATACGTTTTAAATATTCCCTTTTTTCTCTTACCCATTCTTCGTGAACGTTTTCTTGTAATAACTCACCTTTGTATAAACTAACCGCCTTTGAGAATAAAAACAAACGTCTATTGATTTCTTTCTCTTTAAACCCTTCATCGCTTAAGGCTAAAAATTCTTCAAAATCTATATATATGTCTTTTGATTTTGAAAATGTGCAAAAATCCTCTTGTAAAGTTAATTCATCGCTACTAAGTCCTAAATTTTTTCTAATATAATATAGTGTGGTATTTAAATTTTGTCTGGCACTTTCATCGTCGAAACCGGGCCAAAAGAGATCGTACAAATCAAAAACGGAAACCTTTTGGCCTCTGTTGAGAATAAGATATTTTAGAATTTCTCTAGCTTTTCTTGACTTTAAATTTTCTATTGGATTGTCATCAAGAAAAATTTGAAAATCCCCTAACATATAAATATTTAACATAGGGTATGCTCCTTTAATAATCAATCCATTAATATTTTAGCACTTTCGATAATAAACCAAAAAATATTAATGTTTTTAAAGCGATCAATATCTACTAAAATTCATAGAAGGAGGTTAAAGAAAAAGAAAATGTGTTAGAAACAAAGTTATAACCACCTAAGGTCTCAAATTTAAAATTTGATATCTGATTCGAAATGCCACCTGTTAAGGAGAAGTCATACTGATTTTCTAAATAACTCAAATCTAAGCCAACAAAAAAGTTGTTGTTCATATTTTCAGTCAATTTTTTGAGCTCTCTTCCAAGATAAAATCCAAGATCTTCAAAATTCAAAGCCCGTGCTATTTTCTCTCCTAAATAAAAACCTTGTTCTTCATTGGTAAGTATATCCTTTAAATCGACGATTTTAAACGTAGGGAAGTTTTCGGTAACTGTGAATGCAAAATCACCTTTGAAATCAAGGCTGTTATTGGAAAATGTGTAAGGTACAAAAAATCCATCGAATTCAAACGAGTCAATATAGGTTTTGTCGTTCAAAAACAGATAAAAGGTATCGTTTTGATAGTTAGCGCCAACTTTCATTCCATTAAAAATTACTCCTAAGTAATATCCCCCATTTTTGTAATCAAGTAAGTTACTCATGCCAAAGAAAACTAAATTATTTAATTTCACTTCTGTTTCGGTAATGAACTCATCTTCATAATAAGAAAATTGGTTGTAATAAGTTTTAAGAGTAATTTTATTCTTTTTTGAAATTTCTTTTTGATCTGTGAATTCTAACTTTTCAACGTTGTTAACTTGGAGATAGATATCCAACGTCTTTTCTTCGTCGCCTTCTAAATAATAAATCGAGGTAACATAGTTTTTCTTGTTTTTTGAGAGGTCGATAGTATTTTCAAAGTGCATATTTACACTGTCTATAATAATTTTTGTTCTAACCTTATCTCCCAAGTCATTGAGAGGAGTGATTCCGAAAGTAGCATCAATATTGCCTTTCGAAACAAAATTAAAAGTGTAACCTTGAATAACAGCCACATTACCCAAAAGAGTTTCGCTTCTGCTATCATTCTTCAAAACAGAGTAAATTGAGTAATTATACATTTGAGAGCTTTGTGAAAACGCAAAAATTTGAAACATCAAAACGAAGAGTGTTAAAAGATAGAGATATTTTTTCAATTTTGATCAACCCCTTCAAAGGTTGGGGTAGCAGTTAAAAATATCATCATCCGTTTGCTCTCATCAATGTTTTGGTTATCACCGAATAAAAATCTAAGAAATGGAAGATCTTTTAACAAAGTTGTTCCCCCATTTTTTGAATAAAGTTGACTCAAATCTAAATCAGCAATTAGCAAAATTTCGTTGGGGTTTAAATTCACTTTAGTCTCCAACTCCGATTCTGAAAGTAAATAGCTATCATTTGTGACTTCCATTAAGTTTGTTGTTTTTGTCCTAAAAGAAATTTGAAGTATTTGATTCATCATAGTTGGGGTCATTTCTATTTCTATTCCACTTTCAATATTTCTGAATTCGTTTCTGTAGGTAGTAAAAACGATACTCTCTAGATTCTTCAAACTTAATAACGCTGGTTCTCCTGGTAAAACGTTGACAACCTGTTTAGTAACTAAATTTGCGGTTTCGTTCTTTTCGTACATCTCTATTTCAGCTTCAAAAAGATCTTGTACAGAAAATCCAATTGCAGGACTCGTAAAAGAAAAACTGTTAATTATACCTTTTTGGTTTATGTTGAACACGTTGCCCTTTATCAAATCAGAGTACCTTTCATTTGTTTCAACGATATAAACGGTTAATTCAATATATGGTTCCCTCTTATCCAACTTGTCAACCAGATCTTTTATATAATCTATTGTATTTTGTGGAGCATACACGACTATTTGGTTAGTTTCTTCGTTAGTTTTTATGTATTGGTGTAGATTTTCGGGAATCAAATTTAAAAATTTTTCCACCGAAATATAATTCAAAGAAAACACTTGCATTTCAGCTAAGTTCAAAAAATTATGACTTTGAGGATCAGCTAATCCCACAAAGTAAACATTTTCATCAATTTTTTTGTAAGAGTAGCCACCGGGAAGTAGAAGTATATTCAACGCTTTTTCTAAATCCACTTCTACAAAGTCTGCTGTGACCAAGCCACTCAAGTATTGATCGGTTAAAATCGTTACCCCCGTTTGAAGAGAGATTTCGTTCAGAGCTTCTATCAAATCGGTGTTATAGAAAGTTGCAGTCACTTTTGGGGCAGTACTTTCTTGGGAGAAGGCTAAAAAACACATAAGTGATAAAATAACAAAAGAAAGGGACCTTTTTAATACGCTTTTTATCACATTAACTCCCCCTCGAAGACTTTCAATCTTTGTTCGGTGTTATAAATAGTGAGGATGTATCTATAACCTTCCCCTTCTAAAATGGGTACTTCACCGATCAACATCGTTTCTTGGCTTGGTACTAACCACTCTTGACTATATGGAAGAAGATCGTAAACACCTATGCTCACACCATCACTGTCTAAAATACTCAAACTTCCGTTAGGAATTATGTATCTCTCCCCCGTATTTTTGATCAAAGCACTGAAAATTCCGCTACCTTCTATTTTTTCATAATTTGAGCTCACTAACTCAACATCATAATTTACTTCACCTATAACGGTTTCAACGTTGACCTTTTTCTGGGATAAAAATTCTCCCGATTCATCGTAGGCATTTAAAACGATTTTGCCGTAGTATGCACCATTTTCGACTTCCTTTGGTACGTTTATAGAAAGTATAACCCTCGAGGTTCGTTGAGGGTTAACTATAAAAGATGATGGAGACCTCAACGTGATCCATGATAGCAAGGATCTATCTTTAGCTTGAGGTAAACTCGCAAATTCTTCTCCCCCCACTTGTACCGTGACGTTTTGATTAGACATATTTTGTAGATTTATAACAAAGGTTTTTACAGCACCAGGGTAAAGCTCATAACTGAACTCAGTATTGTCTAATATAAGCGCAAGTTCCGTGGGAGGAGTGAAATTAAAGCCTTCTTCTGGAACGGTTATATCGTATGTAAACACCCTTTGCCTGTTGGAGTAGTTAACAAAAAGGTTTACTTTGTACTCTCCAGGAGCTAACAAGTACGTAGGCTTACCTGAAAATACAACTTTATTTCCTTTCAATATTCTTTGGGCGGTTCTATTGTTATTTTCCATGTAAGGAGATTTTAAAGGTAATCTTTCTATCATCCTACCCGATTTATCTCTCAAAATAGCTTCAGCAGAGATTACGAGGTCATAACTGGAACCATTAGAGATGGTAGCTTCGATTACCGGTTTGCCTTCTTCATCTGGAACAACCTTCACATCTTCAACTTCTGCCCTTGTTATGACAGTTCCTTGTACATGAACCGTTATTGGTATTGCATACCTTATAATTATTCCTATCGTTCCACTCGTTTCAACTTCTGGGGTAATCATGAGGATAAAATTGTAAGTTCCAAAAGGAGCCTTCGAAGGAATATTTACACTGACTTCAACGGGTGTTGTCGAACGAGGAGAAACAGTGATGGAGTTTGGGAACTCAATCCAACTTGAATAAAGAAAGTTATCTGGAGTTGCTTCTACATAATCAAAATTTCCTGAAAGATCCTGAGTCATTTGATAAAGCTCTATACTAACGTTTTGTGTGGTGTTACCACCAATAACGTTTATTGTGGCAACGAATTCTTCCCCTGCCCTGACATCTTTTTCAACGGACAAAGGTGAAACGGCTATCTGAGCAAAAGAAAAAGCTGTAAAAAGTAAAAAAACAATTGATATGATATAAAATTTCTTCATGATTATTACCTATCCCCTTTTTTGTGTCTATTATAGCACAATTAAAATTTATAAAATCTTTAATAATTATATTCACTAAAATAAAGTGCACGTGTATATTAATAAAATTACCCCTTTTTAAGTGCTCTAATTGCAAAAAGGGGTAATTGAAAAATATGGGATATTATTAATAAATGTTCTTTAAAAACTCTTAAATTGAGGCTATGGTAAAGGTTACATCAGCGATTTTTGTATTTGTAGGAAGTGCACCTAGATTTAAGTTACCTAGAACGTCAAGTGTTGCAGTAACATCGAAGACCACATTTCCTGCTCCTCCAAAACCAGCTGCGTTGGTGTCTATGGAAATTTGTAATAAACTAGCCCATGAAGCATAACCAGTCACTTCAGCTATACTAGAAGAAACACTATAATTAACATTTGCCTCTGCTAAGAGCTTTACAGTATCTGTAGGATTTGCAGGATTTGCTGGATCAAATACTAAATCGAACTGGGAATCAGGACTTGTAGTATCTACTGACAATCTCACAAATGCTGGAACATTCAAAAAAACTGGAACGTTAACAGTATCAGAAACTTGTGCCAAACCTGAAACTGAAATCAACATCACCATCATCAAAACTGCCAAACTTAAAACTTTTTTCATAATTTTCCACCCCTTTTAAAATTTTCGTTTTATTTGAATTATCTTTATTTTACTTTTCTAATTTAATTATACTTACTATAATAAAACAACAATAATTTTTAATAAAAATCCAATCAAAATTTATGTTACAACTTCAGTTGCTAGAAACTGTTATTTGAATATTCCCAATTTGACCTTCCATAAAGGTGTATATAAGTCCTTCCAACAGGCCTACATCCAGCTGAAAAGTTAAAATATAATTGTGGATTCCAGGAGTTCCTCCAGTGCCTGACAGTAGCAAATCATAAGAACCTAGTATCAAATATTGCTGCCACCCAGGTAGCGAGCTAAGTACCGTAAAATTAGCTGTTAAATTATAATTTATGTTAGATTCAACATTAAAAGTTAAACTGTCTTCTACTATGTCGCCCCAATTGGCAACTGTAGCATACAAGTCTAAACGTGAATCGCTAAGGTTGGTAATTTTCAAGTATTCAGGTACGGCTAAATATATAGGGACAGTGGTCTCTTTGCTTATAGCAAATGAGGTTGATGAAATGATAATTATGAAAGAAAAAATTAATGTATATTTTAATTTTTGAATCATTTACCCTCACGCCCTGACTTCATTTTTTATAAAACTAATTCTGTTTTAATTATACTCGGGCTAATAAGATAGCAATTAATTTCAATAAAATTTCAATAAGAATTTTGAAGAAAAACAGTAAGAAGAAAATAAAAAATAAGAAAAAGATTCAGGAAGGTATCAAGAGGACGAAAGAGTAATGTAAACATCACCTATATGGATAATTTCATTGACCGTGAGCACCTCATTTTCAAAAAGGGATAGTATTTGCTCACGTTTGTCATTCCACAAATCAGCAAAATCTGCCTTTATTTCAATATCAAAATCGGTATTACTGCTATCTACGGATATTAATTCGTCATTTTGTAATATAATATAATCCTCTAAAAAGCTGTAACTGTCAAAAATATCCATTGAAAGATAAATATCGTAATTTGGCAAAGTTGATTCAATGTGTACAGGAACTGAAGAAATAACATTATTCTGAGGATTGGCAAGGTCAAAAGTTAGTTGAATTGTGCCTTCTCCTCCGACGATGAAGTTTATAACAGGTTCAGGCACCTTAAAGTAAATAGGAACAGCCAAATAACTAAAATACCCACCCTCCATAGGGATAGAAACTACAACATCCCCCACGTGAAGTCCCTCTTCAGGGAAGCCAGCCTGGACAAATTTTTCTTGTAATAAACTTCCATAATTTTTGAATAGGTTACCTAAATTAGAGCCAACTGTTATGTCGAACTCTACATTAGGATTATTTAAATACGTATTTGGAGAACCTAAAAATTGCAAATAGCTACCTTCAGATAGAAAATCAAACCCATCTAATAACTCTACACCAACGTAAACATGAAGGGGAGGCAAGTTAGACTTGAGGGATACATTAGAGGATTTTTGATCATACCACTTCCCACTACCTGGATAAGGTGGGGTGAATTCAAAGACTATATCGTTTGAAACGTTATAGTCGACAAAAAAGTTGTCAACTACGAAATAAACATCAATAAAATCTAACTGTTCCCCAGTAGAGTCTAAAAGCAAAACTTCTCCTATTTTTGTCCCTGAAGAAGATAAAAGTCCATTCTGAAACATAGCCAGAATTTTTTGGTTATTGTTTTGCCATAATGGTTGGATATTAAACCCTAGTTGTAATGTATAAGTACTTCCGCTTCCCCAACTTGAAAGGTTAAAATAACTATGAAAGAATTGGTAATTACTATCTAGTTGTAATTCTACCCGATAAACGTTGGACAGGTTAAGAAAAATTTGAGTTTGCTGATAGTTGTAATTGTCTAAATCCAATTTAAATTCGAAATAATTATTTGCTGAAAATATGCTCACAGTTAAGAATAAGAAAGTTATAAAGACAATCATTTTCTTCATTTTAATCACTTCCTAATAGTTTTCTTTTTAAATTATACATTATTTTTTATAAATAATTTTAACTATTTCAATAAAAATTCAATAAAAATGATTATAATTCGCTTTTAATCGTACATAAAAAAATAATAAAAGACTTGACATTTTTATTTTTATTTAGTATAATTTTATTAGACTTTTATTAGAGGTGGTGAATGTAATGAAAAAGATTATTTTTATAACAATAATAATGTTGTTGGTTTTAAATATCAGTGTTATTTCTTTTTCTCAAACTTCTGATGGTGTTAATATCCCTGTCTATATTAGTGTTTCTAGTTATGCTGCAATTGACTCTGTTGATAAAGAAAGTTTAGATTATGAATTGGATTTGTCATCTCCTGAAAACAAAAGTGAAGAAATAAAGGTAAAAATCGTAGCAAATACCACTTTTGAACTCATGGTTGAATTTGATGCAGAAGGAAGTAGTTTTAACGAACAGAACCAAGCATTGTTTGAATTGTTGAATAGTAGCTTTAATTATTCTGTTGATAGTAACGATTCATCGTATGGAGTTATTGAAAAAACCGTTCAAGTAGGATTCAATTTTCAACAGGTGCTCGCTAGCAATCCTGAGATGAGAGAATTGCTTTTAAAAAATGGAGAATATAATGATAAGGTTGGTAATTTTGTTTTCACAGTTTCCCCCGCAGTTTAAAGACAATTATGCGCCCCTTATTTGCATAGTGCAGCAAATGCTCGAGAGGTAGGTTAATTCCTGCCTCTCTTTTTATTATTGAAAAATTAACAATTATTTTGTATTTGATAAACGTTTTTGAAGTAAAATAAAACGGCTGAGGTGAGAATAATGTTTAACGAAGAACTGAAAAATAAAAACCTTATAGTTGAATTAGAATCTTTTGAAAAGATATTAGAAAGAGAGATCATCATCAGAAACTGGAAAGAAATTGAACTACCTTCTGAAAAGGCGAAGATACTTGCCCCAATAGATGTAAATGTTTCTTTGGAGAAAGGCGACAGTCAAGTATTGGTAAACGGTAAAATTGAAACTATGGTTCAGCTTCATTGTTCGAGATGTTTGAAACCTATAGAGTATTGGATCGATGAAAGTTTTGAAGCCGTATATATGAGTAGGAGTTTTGAAAAGTATTTATCGAAAACTGAACGTTTAAAAACGTTAGACAATCTCATTTACTATGATGGTCAAACAATAGATTTGACAAATCGAGTAATAGAGACTATAATATTAGCAGTGCCAGAAGTTCCACTGTGTAAAGAAGATTGCAAAGGGCTATGTCCTATCTGTGGAATTGATTTGAACGAAAATCCAGAGCATTCTTGTGAAACAGAGGATATTGACCCACGTTTTGTAATGCTAAAAAAGTTGTTGGATAATGAAAAATCAAATTAATACAAAATACCAAAGGGGGAAACATACATGGCAACGCCAAAACAAAAGGCTTCAAGAGGTCAAACACATTCTAGAAGAGCGAAATTTTACTCTGCCTACAAGATCAATGTTGTAAAATGTCCGAAGTGCGGAGAGCCAAAATTACCACACCGCGTTTGTTTGAATTGTGGATACTATGGTGACAAACAAATCTTAGAAATAGGTGAATGAGCCTATGAATAGTGTAAAAATAGGTATCGATCTATACGGCGGTGATAATGCGCCCAGTTCTGTTGTTGAGGGCGCACTTTTTGCTTTAAAGAATAAGTTCCTTTCTCCTGAAGAATTGGTTATAGTGGGAAATGAAATTTCAAAGGAAGATTTAGATAAAATATCGAATTTACAGATTGTCCCAGCTAAAAATTTGGTTAGTAACGAGACAAAACCAACGGAAGTTTTGAAAATGAAAGAATCTTCGATGTACGTAGGCTGCGAAATGTTGAAAAATAACGAATTAAATGCTTTTGTTAGTGCAGGTAACACTGGTGCATTACTATCAAGCGGTACATTTGTTGCAGGTAGACTACCTGGTATAAAAAGGCCTGCCTTGGTTTTAGCCCTTCCTTCTAAATCCAATAAACCCAAAATTTTGGTGGATGCAGGAGCAAACGCTGAAGTAAAGGCTGAACATTTTTATGATTTTGCAAGGGAGGGAATAGCTTACGCTAAATTTTTGAATCTTGAAAATCCAAGGGTTGGGATTTTAAATATCGGTTCTGAAGACGAAAAGGGAAATTCAATTGTTAGAGAAGCTTCTAATTTGTTGAAAGAAGAAAAGAAGTTTAATTATGTTGGCTATGTAGAAGCACGTGAGTTGTTTGATGATACGTGTGATATAATAGTTACAGACGGATTCACCGGTAACAACGTTTTAAAAACTATGGAAGGTACAGCTTATTTCATCCTTCATGAATTGAAAGAAACGATTAAAAAAGGTGGGTTATTCACAAAATTAGGAGCCTTGTTTCTAAGAGGTTCTTTAAAATCTTTAGTCAATAAAATTGATTATAGGAGTTACGGAGGGACATTCTTTTTGGGGGTCAATGGTGTTTTAGTTAAGGCGCATGGGTCTTCAGACGCTGAAGCAATAGCTAATGCATTGTACGTGGCTTACCGTGCCGCCAAATTTGACTTGATCGAAAAGATTGAGATTTAAAAGGGGGTTTAACAATTGTGTGGGATAGTAGGGTTTGTTTCCGATAGAAAAGTGAAAGTTGAAGATCTTATTTCTGGATTGAAAAAACTTGAGTATCGAGGATACGATTCCGCAGGTTTAGCTTACAATGTGAATCATTCTATAAAATACCTAAAAATGCCGGGAAGAATAAGCGAGATTGAAAAATTACTACTAAATGAAGGTTTAATGAAAGAAAGTTTTTATTCTGGAATAGCCCACACAAGATGGGCAACGCACGGCGTTGTTTCAGAACAAAATTCCCATCCACATTTGGATTGTAAAGAAGAGTTAGCCGTTGTACATAACGGCATCATAGAGAACTTTCAAGAGTTGAAAACGGAGCTTGAAGTTAAGGGCCATATCTTCAAATCAGAAACGGATTCAGAAGTTATCGCACATTTGATAGAAGATAAGTACAATGGAGATCTTTTTGATTCTGTTTTAAAAGCTTTAGAAGAACTCGAAGGTGCGTATGCTATTGCTGTTGTTCATAAAGACAAACCCGATCAAATAGTTGCTGCAAGAAAAGGCAGTCCTTTAGTGATTGCAAGTAATAATAGTATTAGTATGTTAGCTTCAGATGTTACTCCTTTACTGAAGTATTCAAAAGAGATGAATTTTTTGAATGATGGAGAGGTAGCTATTTTAACTCCTAAAGGTTACTCTTTATTTAACTTAGATGGTGTCCCTCTTGAGAGAAAACCAATACTTATAACCTGGGATGAGTCGCTGGCAGAAAAATCAGGATATCCGCATTTCATGTTGAAAGAAATCTTTGAGCAACCGATAGCTTTAGAATCCGTTCTGGTTGGTCGATTAAAAGATGGGAAACCACAGATAAAAGAAGTACGATCTTTAGAAGGTTTTGTTAAGAACCAAATGAAAAAAGTATATGTGGTTGCATGCGGTACGAGTTATCATGCTGGTTTAGCTGCAAAATACTTCATGAATAGATATTCAGATATTGATTTTGACATTGAGGTTGCATCAGAGTTCAGATACATGAATCCGGCGATAGATGGTAATACTTTGGTGTTGGCTATCTCTCAATCTGGGGAGACTATAGATACGTTAGAAGGTGTCAGATTAGCAAAGAAAAAAGGTGCATATGTATTAGCTATAAGTAACGTAGTTGGGTCAACTATTCCGAGAGAATCTGACGCAGTCCTTTATCTCAACACTGGTCCAGAGATAGGGGTTGCTGCAACGAAAACTTATACGGCACAGATAGCTTTGCTTTACACCTTAGCTTCCCAACTCATCCGTTGGAAAGGTTACGAAAACGAAGAGTTGGATGAAATTATGAGAACCATCGAAAAAATCCCAGAATTATTTAAAATGATCTTGAATGAAACAAACGGTCACATGATGGAATTGGTAAAGAAGTATAAAAACTTCAAAGACATGATGTACATTGGTAGAGTTTTTGGTTTTCCCGCAGCTTTGGAAGGGGCTTTGAAATTAAAAGAGATCAGTTATATCAATGCGATCGCCTATCAAGCAGGAGAATTAAAACATGGGCCAATAGCACTATTAGATGATAATTTTCCAGTCTTTGCGATAGTTCCTTCAGGGAAGTTAAGAGAAAAAATGATTTCAAACATTATGGAAGTAAAAGCGCGTGGCGCAAGGGTTATAGCTTTAACCCCAAAAGATGATCTACAAACGAAAAAAATATGTGATGATTACATCGATGTGCCTACTGTTCTGGAACCTTTAATACCGTTGGTAGTAGCTCCTATTACTCAATTGTTCGCTTACTACATAGCGGTGCAAAAAGGTTTGGACCCAGATAAACCGAGAAATTTGGCAAAAAGTGTCACAGTAGAATAATTTTAGTGGAGGTGATAAATTTTTGTTAAAAACTGATGTTTTGAATTCCGTTAAGGAAATAGTGGAATTGTTAGAAGAAAAAGATGGAGAAAATATTGTTGTACTTGACATGGAAAATTCTGAATTGATGGTTGATTACTTTGTTATTGTTACGGGAAATTCAGAACCACATAGAGTAGCTTTAAGAGACCAAGTAGTTAGGTATTTAAAAGATGAAGATATACCCATAACTTTTTACGATAAAGGAAAAAGTACCGATTGGATGATAATCGACGCGGGTATTTTTATAGTTCATATATTCTCGGAAGAGAGTAGAGAATTCTACGATTTAGAAGGGCTTTGGGGAGAACAAAATAGAATGGTACTATAAAATAATACTCACATCTTTCGTTTTTCACCCCGGTGCCCATAAAAGGGTCGGTGAAAAAAAGGAAGGTGGAGGTTAGAAAACCAAATCAAACAACTACGGAGGTGTATTTTTGTGTCAGTGGTAAGTATGAAACAGTTACTTGAAGCAGGAGCTCACTTTGGTCATAGGACGAGAAGATGGAATCCCAAGATGCAGCCTTATATTTTTACTGCAAGAAAAGGTATTCACATTATTGATTTACAAAAAACTTTGAAAAGTATTGACGAAGCCTATGACTTCCTAAAAAATTCGGTCATGGAGAAGAAAAGAGTATTGTTCGTTGGGACTAAGAAACAGGCACAGCAGATTGTTGCCGATGAAGCCCGCAGATGTGGAGAGTTTTTTGTAAACAACAGATGGCTTGGTGGTTTGTTAACAAACTTCAAAACGATAAAATCTAGAATTGATAAGTTGGAACAACTAACAGAATATGTTGAAAGCGAAGAGTTTTCGAAACTACCCAAAAAAGAGCAAGCAACCATACGCAGAAATTTAGAAAAATTAGAAAAAAACTTGGGTGGGTTACGTGGAATGAAAAAAATTCCAGATATTCTTTTTATTATTGATCCTAAAAAAGAAGAAATCGCTGTGAAAGAAGCTAATTTACTTAAAATACCTATAATAGCAACGGTGGATACTAATTGTGATCCGGATGTTATTGATTACGTTATTCCAGCAAACGATGATGCTATTAGAACCATAATGCTCATTGTTTCAAAAATGGCTGATGCGATTATTGAAGGAAAAGAAGGTAGAATTGAAACTCTCGAAGAAAGTAGCGAAGTAGAAGAAGAAGAAGAAGAAAAAGACGAAGTAATTGATGAAGTGGACGAAAAATTAGAAGCTGAAGAGAAATACGCCAGTTATGCTGAAGAAGTAGAAGAAGTGGAAGAAGAATTTATACCTTCAGAAATAGAAGACGAAGACGAAAAATTTTAATTTTTGGTTCTACATAATACACCGGGGGATAGCTCCCGGTTTTTTTATAAGAGGTGATAATATTGAAATTTTACATACGGACATTTGGTTGTCAAATGAATATTAATGAAAGTGAAATAATGGCAGGTCTTTTGAAAGAAGAAGGCTTCGAATGGACTGAAAATCCAAAAGAAGCCGACATAATATTGATAAATAGTTGTGCTGTTAGAGAAAAAGCAGAAAATAAAATGTATGGTGCCATAGGCGGTTACGGTAAACTAAAAGATGAAAATAAGAATTTAATCTTAGGTGTAGGTGGTTGCTCTGCAGAAAAAGAAAGGGAGAATCTGCTTGAAAGATTTAAAAATATAGATTTTGTCTTTGGCACTAGAAATGTGGTAGACATAGGAAATTTGGTAAAGCGTGCTTTAAATGGAAAAAGATTTGCTGATTTTAGCGACAAATTGAATGATGTCAATTACGATATTCCAAAGATGCCAATAAGTAAACATCATGCTTGGATTACTATCATATACGGATGCAACAAATATTGCTCGTACTGTATAGTTCCATATACCAGAGGTTTTGAAAAAAGTAGACCTATGGAAGATATAATAAGAGAAGTTGAAAGCTATGCAAAAAAGGGCTACAAAGAAATAACCTTTTTAGGTCAAAATGTTGATTCCTACGGTAAGGACTTTGGAGATAAAAAATCTAAATTAGACCTTCTCATACAAAAGGCAGCTGAATTTGATTCCATAAAACGAATTTGGTTTTTAACCTCATATCCATCGGATATAACCGATTCTTTGATACAAACTGTTGCCAACGAAGAAAAAGCGGCAAATTATTTTCATCTTCCAGCTCAATCGGGAAGCAACAAGATTCTTAAAGCGATGAATAGAAAATACACAAGAGAAGAGTTCATTGAACTTGTTAATAAGGTAAAGAAAGAGGTAGCTAACGTTACGGTATCCAGTGATTTTATAACGGGCTTTCCATCTGAAACAGATGAGGATTTTGAAGAAACGGTAGATTTGATTAAGCAATGTAGATTTGAGAGAATAAATATCGCAGAATATTCCCCAAGAGAAGGGACCATAGCTTATAAATATCAAAATGACGATGTCCCTAAACATATCAAAAATAAAAGATTGCAGTATCTCATGGAGTTACAAAAAAGGATAAACCTTGAAGAAAATGAAAAGTATCTTGAACAAGAAGTTGTTATAATTCAAGAGGGAAAAGCGGGTAAAAATGGTACTTATATGGGAAGAACTATGAACAATAAATTAATAATCTTCGAAAGCAATGAAGAGTTGAACGGTGAATTTTTGAAAGTAAAGGTCAATAAAATTACACCAGGTCCATTGTATGGTGAGGTTGTAAACAATCTTTACTGACGGCCTAATAGATAGAAAAAAGGGGTGTTCACATTTGATACATGGAAAAGTATATGAATCTTTATCGTTTTATAGCCGAGCACTGAAAAGTGATGTGAAATATTCTATTTATCTTCCACCTAAATACGACATTGAAACCAGGAAATATCCGACTATTTATCTTCTGCATGGACATGGAGGGAACGAAACGAGTTGGCTAAGAAAAGGTCGAGTAGATCAAAGTTTGGATTTAATGATAACTAACAATGAAATTCCACCTTTTGTTGCCGTGATGCCTGATGCTAAGAACAGTTGGTACGTTAATTCTCCAACTGGTGTTAACTATGAAACCGCTTTGATAGAGGACCTTCTTCAACATATAGAAACGCAGTACAAGGTTTATAACGAACGTTCTTCAAGATTCATAGCCGGTTTATCTATGGGAGGATACGGTGCCTTAAGGTTGGCATTTAAGTATCCAGAGTTATTTTTGTCTGTTGCTAGTTTAAGTGGGGGAATAACCAGAGAAGTTCCCCCAGAGAAAGAAGTCGATTTATATGGCAATGAAATTCATGTAAGAGAAGATTACTATCATGACGCATTTGGCTGGCCTTTTGACCCAAAGTTTTGGGAGAAAGAGAATATTTTTAATTATATAGAAAACGTAAAACAAAGCGGCTTAGAGCTTCCAGTTTATCTTTCTTGTGGAAGTGAAGATTACTTTTACCTATATTTGGGTGCTTCTGAACTGCACCATGAATTAAGAATCAATGGCATATCTTCAACTCTTTTCATAAAACCAGGCGACCATAATTGGTTTCTTTGGAGCCAAGAAATAAAAGATGTATTAAGGTTCTTTGCAAAAAATATGCTAATTATCCATTAAAGTAAGGAGTGAATTTATGGACCAAAAGAATGCCACCTATAGGTTAGTAATGAATTCGTTGTTTATAGTTCTATCCATACTTTTGTCAAGGTTATTAGCGATTAGAATTCCCATAGGCAATGTGGAAGTTATTAGATTTGGGTTTGGAACGATTCCTATGTTTCTTTCCGCTTTTATTTTTGGGCCCCTGGATGGTTTTATCGTTGGAGGTTTATCTGATTTGATTGGTTTTTGGATAAATCCAATGGGGGCGTTCCTTCCCCAATTCACGTTGACCTCAGCCTTACACGGTTTGATTCCAGGTATAGTTTTTAGGTATTTTTTTAAAAGAAGAATCAATTATTGGTCACTAGCCATTTCCTGTGGTTTAGGTGAAGCGGTAGGAATAACCTTAACACCATTCTTTATTCATCAAGCTTTTGATGTTTCATATGCGGTTCTTATGCCTCCACGAATCGGTGGCTATGTGGTCTCATTCTTTTTGAACGCCTTTATAATGCTTTTATTACTCACGAGAATTCCTCAAATTAATAAAATGATGGAGAAAAAATAAGATGGATAAATATTATGAGTTTGTTTATGAATTAAAAGCCAGCGAGGAAGAAAAGATAATAGATCAGTTCATAAAATATGGGTTTAATTCCTTTTACTTTGAAGAAGATGTAGAAAGTTCAAAGACTTTTCTGAAGTTGTATGTCAAGAAGGAAGAGCAAATCAAAGATATTTTGGATTTCCTTTCTATGTATGGTTTAAAACTCCTTTCGAAGGAAATTACCGAAGAATCAAAATGGTTAGAAGAATGGAAAAAAACAATAGATGTTTTTGAACTTATAGATGGAGTTTGGATCAATCCTTTTTCCAATAAAAAAATAGAAAAACCGGGAATAGTATTGAATATAATACCAGGAAGTGCATTTGGAACAGGTTTACATTCAACCACTAAACTGGCAGCCGAACTTTTAAGAAAGGTTGGTTGCACAGGCAAAGATGTTATTGATGTTGGAACAGGTAGCGGAATATTGTCCGCTTTGGCTAAAAAGATTGGGGCTAATCGTGTTTTGGCTTTAGATAACGATGATTTGGCTACAGAAAAAGCAAAAGAAACTGCTATTTTAAACAATGTCAGTATTGAGATAAAAGAATCCGATTTGTTAAGCGCTGTTGGAGAACATGAAAGATTCGATATATTAGTTTCTAATATTGTGGCTGAAGTACTGATACAGTTAATGAAAGATCCTAAATTTGATAAAATACTTAAAAATAAAGGATTTGTCATCCTTTCTGGTATAATTGAAAGTAAGGAAAAATTGGTTATTGAACAAGCAAAAGATGTAAATTTAGTATTGAAAGATAGAATGGAGGATGGTTCTTGGATAGCTCTGATGTTTCAGAAAAAGATTTAAAAATAATTGAAAAACAATTGGGACGGTGCGTTAGTAACGTATTAACTATAGAAAAAAGATGCATTTATGGCTATCCTCAAGTAATAAAGAGCTTTCCTTTAAAAGATGGAAAGCCATTTCCTACTCTTTATTGGCTAACTTGTCCATATTTAGTGGAAGAAGTTTCAAAACTGGAAGCCCAACAAAAAATCACTGAAATAGAAAAGATTATACAAAATGATCCAGAATTAAAACGACAGCTGGTACGTGTTCACCAAGTAGAAATTGAAAAAAGAATGAAGCTATTAGGAGAAAAAATCAATTCCCTACCTGAAAATATGATTAAGAAACTAAAAGAGACAGGAGTAGGTGGAATTGAGAATTTTTCTTCGGTAAAATGCCTACACTTACACTATGCATCTTATTTAGTTGGAGAAAATAATCCTGTGGGGGGAATAGTGGATCGTTACATTGCTAAGAAATGCTGCGACGACAGTAGATGTGAAAAATTAAAATCTTAAGGGCAAGTTACATTCATTTTATGGGGTGTGGGAGAAGCACTTTTCCTGCTGAGTTAGGGACCGCAGGTCCTTCCTTAGATGGGTGGGGAGCGGGGTGAAAGGGCGCTAACACAAGATAATGAAACAAAGATTCATATGGTTCTTAAGTGGCGAAGCCCTTTTGCAGCTTTGTGCAAAAAGACTTTTTAAAAACAAACAAAGATCTTGGGGTTCTTAAGGGGTTTACCCCTTAATGCAAGGAGGCGACTCAACCTTTGATAGACAGATCAATTTTAAACAACATCCCTAAAAAACCAGGAGTATATATTTTTAAAAACAATAAAGGTGATCCTATATATATAGGCAAGGCAAAAAACTTAAAAAACAGAGTTTCTTCCTATTTTAACAAGAAAAACTACATAGGAAATGAAAAAACTTATGAAATGCTAGAAAAAGCCACAAATTTAGACTACATAATAACTTCAAATGAAAATCAAGCATTTATCTTAGAAGCCAACCTCATCTATATTCATAAGCCAAAATACAATATAATGTTAAAAGATACACGAGTGTATCCATATATTTTAGTAACGGATGAACAATTCCCCAAGATAAAATACATTCGTACAAAAAAAGAAGAAAAAGGTAAATTCTATGGTCCATACTCTGATGTTAAATTTGTAAAAGACGTTATCGAAGTACTCCAAAGCGTATATAAAATCAGAAGTTGTGACAGAGATTTAGGCAGGAAAAGCAAACCATGTTTCCTTTACCATTTAGGAAGATGCTATGGTCCATGTTACAAGGATGTAGACGAAACGGTATATCAAGAATCAGTGGAAAAGGTTAAAAAAGTTTTATCAGGAGATATTGAAGAAGTGAAGAACTATCTTCAAAAAGCAATGATGGATTATGCCAAAATAAAAAATTATGAAAAAGCTGCTCAGATGCGTGACACGTTGTTCAAATTGGAAAATTTATTTGAAGAAGTGGCAGTTGAATACAAAAACGGGAAAAATTTAGATATAATAATGTATGAGCCTCCTGTTTATTTAGTTTTAATAGTGAGAAAAGGATACTTGATTTCAAAACTTTCCTTCACAATGGAAGGTACGTTAGAAGATTTCTTGTATCAATACTATATTGTTAGAAAGAATGAACCGCCTTCTTTGATATCGACATTATACAATGAAGAAATTTCTCCAGAAATATTGGATTTTCTGAAAGAAAAAGGCTTAAAAAGAATCGAAAAGATAGGTAAAAGTTCTAAAATATATGAAATGGCTTATACAAATTTGCAAGAAGAAATAAAAAGGCAAAAAGACTTAAGCTTTGCTTTAAAACAAGCAAAAGAGATACTTTCTTTGAAAAAAGAACCAAAAATTATTGAAGGTATAGATATATCTCATCTTCAAGGGTTATATACCGTTGCCTCTTTAGTACGTTTTGAAAACGGCAAGCCCAAAAAAGAAGGATACAGAAAGTATCGATTAGATGATATAAAAGCGCCAGATGACTTTGAAAGCATCAGAACAGTTATAAAAAGAAGATATCAAAAGCATGAATTACCTGATCTTTTATTTATTGATGGAGGAAAAGGACAGGTAAATTCAGCTGTAGAAGCACTAAAAGAAATTGGTTATTCTTTGAAAGATGTCGATGTTGTAGGTATCGCCAAAGAAGATGAAAGGATAGTTTTTCCAGGTGACATACCAGATCTTCACTTACCACTAGATCATCCGGTGTTGAGGCTGCTTATATACGTAAGAGATGAAACCCATAGGTTTGCTATAGGCTTTAACAGAAGTCTCAGAAGTAAACGATTTGAAAAAACAAAGTTGGATGATATTTACGGTATAGGTCCAAAAAGGAAAAAAGAATTAATAAAACATTTTGGAGGGATTCAAAAATTACTGGAAGCATCAATTGAAGAGATATCGAAAGTCGTTAAAAGTGAAAAAATCGCTAAAAGAATAAAAGAAAGTTTGGGAGAGAAATAATTTGGAAAAATTAATAGAATTTGCCATAAGTTACTTAAATAAATACAAAAGCTTTTTAGCCGATGAATTTCAACATTTTTTCTTTGGCGCTGTTTACGATGGTGAAGACAAATTTCCAGTCTACTGTATTTTTATAGATGAAGAAGGAAGAGTTTTTGAAACTCTGGGACCTGATAAACCAGGAAAAGTTATGAGTGTTTTATATCCTACGTATTACAATGATCCTGATATATTACTAAAAAAATACACAGAACTATCTAAGCAATACAATAAAATAATACAACCCGACACGGCATTTGGAATAGTACAATCACCTTTTAAAATTACATCATACAGGGTATGGGGAAATGAAAGGCTTATAAAAAAGCTCATATTCTCTGAAAAATTAAAAGGCGAAGAATACATTTCTCTCTATCAGAGCATAACAGATGAAAAATTGAAATTCATAATAGAACATTACAAGCAATGGGATGATGACATATTTTATTTTCCATATTTGAAGGACATTCATGTTTTATTTAAAGTTCCCGATCATATAAGTAGTTCAGAAGTATCTATATATATTGAAATAGGTCGAATATTAAAAGAAAAAGTGCTTCGAGGATACAATTTTTTGGAAAATTCATACAAACTTCCAGAAATGAAAGTTAAAGCACCAGCATTAGCCGTATTCAAAACACCTGCAGATCGTATCCTTGATATAGACTTCAAATCTATTTATGATCAATTTATAAAAAAGACTGCTAAAATAGTTGACCAAATTAATGAAATAAAAATTGATCTATAACGCATAAAAAAAAGCTTTTGATTTTTAAAAGGGTCACAGGGCGGAGCCCTCCCCCCATCTCCTCTGGGTTAGGGACCGTAGGTCCCTTTTAGAAAGGTGGGCGGCAGGGCAAAACATTGATTTTTCCCCCTTATGAGATGGAAGTGGATTAGATCTTACTCCTTGCTCCTTATGGGTGGGGAGCAGGGTGAAAGGGCCCTAGATAATAGAAATGTAATACTTCTACAAAAGGAGAGAACAATGAAAGTAAACATTGAAGATTATTATAAAAGGACTAATCAAAATCTAACGCCAAAAAATATAAAAAAAGAAAAAAAATCTCCTTTTACACTCGCTGAAATGCTATATGGTACATTTAATATAGTTATTTCTGTAATATTTATATTACTCGTAGTAATAATGAACACTGTAAAACCTATTATTAATGATCTTCTTAACCCCAATTTTCCGTTAGAAACCAGACAAATATTTTTTCTATCTATATTAATGTTGGTCTTAGGAATACTATTTGAAATATATGCCATAGAAAAAGCTAGACTTCACAGATACTCGTTAATAGGCGCTATCTCTTTTTTCTTTTCAATCTTTATGACTATTGCTATAACTTATATAATAATAAAATATTCTTTAAACTGGGTAGGAATACAATTGTTCGGACAAACTGAAATAGGCCAAAACAAATGGTTTTATTTACCTTCCATAGCCTATTTAGGATATTCGATATTCAATGTATACTATTCTTTTTCTTTGATGAATTCACAATAATTTTCAAATAAGTTCATAAAAAAGAAATTGACAAAGTGGAGAGAGATGTGGTAATATATACAACGCTGATGGATGAAAGAGAGAAAGAAAGAAAAAAGTAAGAGAAGAAGGAAAGGGAAAGCTCATTGAAAAGTAGATAGAGGAGGCCCAAGAGTATAGGATGAAGGGTTTGATCCTGGCTCAGGGTTAACGCTGGCGGCGTGCGTAACACATGCAAGTCGGACGGGTTATAGATCTTCGGAGATATAACCAGTGGCGAACGGGTGAGTAAAAGGTAGGGACCTGCCCTAAGGACAGAGATAGCTACTGGAAACGGTAGGTAAACTCTGATAAGCCCGAGAGGGGAAAGTGGTAGACAGCCTTAGGATGGACCTACTATCCATCAGGTAGTTGGTGAGGTAAAGGCTTACCAAGCCGATGACGGATAACCGGTGTGAGAGCATGGACGGTCACAAGGGCACTGAGACACGGGCCCTACTCCTACGGGAGGCAGCAGTGGGGAATCTTGGACAATGGGCGAAAGCCTGATCCAGCGACGCCGCGTGAAGGAAGAAGTCCCTCGGGATGTAAACTTCTGAACTAATCGAATAAAAGGGTAGTGGACACACTACAGAAGAAGGTAGGTTAGGAAAAGTCCCGGCTAACTACGTGCCAGCAGCCGCGGTAAGACGTAGGGGGCGAGCGTTGCCCGGAATTACTGGGTGTAAAGGGGACGTAGGCGGGTGATCAAGTCATCTGTGAAAAGATTGCTCAACGATCGGCTTGCGGATGAAACTGATCATCTTGGGCGTAGCAGAGGTAGACGGAATTACCTGAGTAGGGGTGAAATCCGCAGATACAGGTAAGAACGCCGGTGAAGAAGTTGGTCTACTGGGCTACAGCTGACGCTGAGGTCCGAAAGCCAGGGGAGCAAACCGGATTAGATACCCGGGTAGTCCTGGCCCTAAACGATGCTCACTAGGTGTAGGGAGCGAAAGACTCTCTGTGCTGAAGCGAACGCGCTAAGTGAGCCACCTGGGGAGTACGTCCGCAAGGATGAAACTCAAAGGAATTGACGGGGGTCCGCACAAGCGGTGGAGCATGTGGTTTAATTCGAAGCTAACCGAAGAACCTTACCAGGGATTGACATGTAACTGAAGGTAGAGAAATCTACTGGCCTACCGTAAGGTAGGAGGTTACACAGGTGGTGCACGGTCGTCGTCAGCTCGTGCCGTGAGGTGTTGGGTTAAGTCCCACAACGAGCGCAACCCCTGCAATTAGTTACCAGCAAGTAAAGTTGGGGACACTAATTGGACAGCCGCCGACGAGGCGGAGGAAGGAGGGGATGACGTCAGATAAGCGTGCCCCTTATACTCTGGGCGACACACGTGCTACAATGGGGAGGACAAAGGGAAGCGAAGCCGGAAGGTGGAGCGGATCCGGAAAAACTCTCCGTAATATGGATTGTAGGCTGAAACCCGCCTACATGAAGCTGGAATCGCTAGTAATCGCAGGTCAGCCAAACTGCGGTGAATACGTTCCCGGGCCTTGTACACACCGCCCGTCACGCCACCCGAGTTGGGAACACCTGAAGGCAGTACGGTAGGTACTGTTGAAGGTGGGCTTAGCGAGGGGGGCGAAGTCGTAACAAGGTAGGTGTACCGGAAGGTGCGCCTGGATCACCTCCTTTCTAAGGAGATTACAAAGTTTCTACCTCCTCTATCTACTTTTGAGAGAGTTGGGCTAGTAGCTCAGCTTGGTAAGAGCGCACGCCTGATAAGCGTGAGGTCGGAGGTTCAAGTCCTCCCTAGCCCACCAACCCTGAAAGAAAGCTCATTGACAAGTGCATAGAGTACGTCCAAAGAGAGAAGGGCATACGGTGGATGCCTAGCCAGCTGGAAGCGAAGAAGGACGTGGTAAGCTACGAAAAGCTGTGGGGAGCTGCAAACGAGCGAAGATCCGCAGATATCCGAATGGGGAAACCTGCCGAAAGGCATCCTGGAGACAGGAGGCGAAGCTGGGGAAGTGAAACATCATAGTACCCGGTGAAAAGAAATCAAACGAGATTCCCCTAGTAGCGGCGAGCGAAAAGGGAAGAGCCCAAACAGTAGCGATGTAAAAGCGGGCAGGCGTTGTTGCTACTGAGTTGTGGGTAACAGCTACCCGAACTGCCAGATAGGGGGTTGGATATATATACGAAGTGGAAAGGCATGGGAAGGCCTACCGAAGAAGGTGAAAGTCCTGTACACGAAAGTATATAGATTCGACTGCTGTTAACCCGAGTAGCGTAGGACACGAGGAATCCTGCGTGAAGCTGGGTGGACCTCCATCCAAGGCTAAAGAGGACAGCTGAGCGATAGTGGAATAGTACCGTGAGGGAAAGGTGAAAAGGACCCCGGGAGGGGAGTGAAAGAGAACCTGAAACCGTATGCCTACAGGAAGCGGGAGCGAAAGTGACCGCGTGCCTTTTGATTAATGAGCCTGCGAGTTATTTTCGGTGGCGAGGTTAAGCCGGTAGGTGGAGCCGAAGGGAAACCGAGTATGAATAGTGCGCAAGTCACTGGAAATAGACCCGAAGCCAGGTGAGCTACCCATGTGCAGGATGAAGCTTGGGTAAAACCAAGTGGAGGTCCGAACTGGTGGATAGTGAAAAATCCTCGGATGACATGTGGGTAGGAGTGAAAAGCTAACCGAACCTGGGGATAGCTGGTTCTCCCCGAAACGTGTGTAGGCACGGCCTCTGGAAGAAGAGTTATGGAGGTAGAGCACTGAATGGCGTAGGGGGGTAGACCTCTGAAACCAATCAAACTCCGAATGCCATAACTGGATACCAGGGAGAAAGACTGTGGGGAATAAGCTTCATGGTCGAGAGGGAAAGAGCCCAGACCGACAGCTAAGGTTCCGAAGAAGCGGCTAAGTGTGAAAGGAAGTGGACCTCTTGAGACAGCCGGGAGGTTGGCTTAGAAGCAGCCATCCTTAAAAGAGTGCGTAACAGCTCACCGGTAGAAGAGGACTGCGCCGAAAATGTAACGGAGCTAAAGCCGCGCACCGAAGCTACGGTATAGCCGAAAGGCTATAGGTAGGGGAGCAATGTGCGAGGGAGAAGCGTAACTGGAAGGTTATGTGGACGAAGCACAAGAGAGAATGCAGGCATGAGTAACGAAATGGGAGTGAGAATCTCCCACCCCTAAAGTCTAAGGTTACCTGGGGAAGGGTCGTCCGCCCAGGGTAAGTCGGGACCTAAGGTGAACCCGAAAGGGGTAGCCGATGGAAAACGGGTGAAGAATCCCGTACCAGTAAAAGAAGAGCTGCAAGGGGGGACACAGGAGGTAAAGCTACCGAGATAGGGTTGCAAATCTTCCAAGCGACGATGCCGAAGAAGCCGGTAGGGAAATCCGCTGGTGGAGGAGGAGTCGTGATGGGGAGGCCGCAAGGCCAACGGTAGATAATCACACTGTCAAGAAAAGCCTCGTGTAGCGTTGATTTTTTTACTGCCCGTTCTGGAAACCGACACAGGTAGACGAGCTGAGAAGGCAAAGGGGAGCGGAATAACCTTCGTTAAGGAACTAGGCAAAATGGCCCCGTAACTTCGGGAGAAGGGGTGGACTATTAGCATGAGGAATCATGTTAATAGAGCCGCAGTGACAAGTCCCTAGCGACTGTTTACCAAAAACACAGGTCTCTGCTAACACGGAAGTGGAAGTATAGGGACTGACGCCTGCCCAGTGCCGGAAGGTTAAGGGGAGAGGTGCAAGCTTCGAACTGAAGCCCCGGTAAACGGCGGCCGTAACTATAACGGTCCTAAGGTAGCGAAATTCCTTGTCGGGTAAGTTCCGACCTGCATGAATGGCGTAACGACTAGGGAGCTGTCTTAACGGAGGATCCGGTGAAATTACAAGCTTGGTGAAGACGCCAAGGACCCGCAGCTAGACGGAAAGACCCCGTGGAGTTTTACTGTAACCTGACATTGTAACTTATCGTTGTATGTACAGGATAGGCGGGAGGCGGAGAAAGCTGCTCGCCAGGGCAGCTGGAGCCGTCCGTGGGATACCGCCCTTACAACGATGGGTTACTAACGGGAGAAAGTGAAGAGCTTGACCTGGACAGTGTTAGGAGGGCAGTTTAACTGGGGCGGTTGCCTCCTAAAAGGTAACGGAGGTGTTCGAAGGTAGGCTCAAGTGGGTTGGAAATCCACTGAAGAGTGCAAAGGCAAAAGCCTGCTTAACTGAGAGACTGACGAGTCGATCAGGAGGGAAACCTGGACTTAGTGACCCGGCGGTTCTGAGAGGAAGGGCCGTCGATCAACGGATAAAAGTTACCCCGGGGATAACAGACTAATCACGCCCGAGAGTTCACATCGACGGCGTGGATTGGCACCTCGATGTCGGCTCATCGCAACCTGGGGCTGAAGCCGGTCCCAAGGGTTGGGCTGTTCGCCCATTAAAGCGGTACGTGAGCTGGGTTCAGAACGTCGTAAGACAGTTCGGTCCCTATCTGCTGCGGGGGTAGGAAGCTTGAAGGGGGTTGCTCCTAGTACGAGAGGACCGGAGTGAGTATGTCCCTGGTGAATCAGCTGTTATGCAAGTAGCAGGAGCTGAGTAGCCACACATATAACCGATAACCGCTGAAAGCATCTAAGCGGGAAACGGGCCCAAACAATAGGCTTCCCACTCGAGAGAGGTAAGGGCAGTTTGAGAACAAGACGTAGATAGGCCGCAGGTGTAAGTACTGAGAAGTATTGAGCCGAGCGGTACTAATAGCCCGAGGCTTTGGACGAAACTCTATGCACTTGTGAATGAGTAATAGGGGGTGAAGATAACGATACGGGAAACACCCAGAACCATACCGAACCTGACGGTTAAGCCGTATCGTGCCGATGGTAGTACGCTTTGACGTGTGAGAGTAGGTATCGCCCCCTTCCTTTTTTTTAAATGTTTCTCTGCCCAAGTCCCGCCCTAAAAATTGCCGCGTAGAATATACGCGGCATTTTTGTTTATTAAAATGAAGAAAATATGATATAATTTTTTAGACGAAAAAATTCTAAAAATGGAGGTAGGAAGTGAGATGGAGGATGTTAAGGAAGTAGCATATAAAAGATATCAGCAATGGCTTGAAAGTGTAACAGATGATTTCAAGGAAGAACTACTCCGTTTAAAGGATAATGAAGAGGAAATTATTGATCGCTTTTATAAAGATTTAGAGTTTGGAACTGGTGGATTAAGGGGTATAATGGGTGTTGGAACTAACAGAATGAATGTATATACAGTAGCTCGAGCAACTCAGGGCTTCGCTAATTATTTAAAAAAATATAAAGATTTTCCGAGTGTTGTTATTGCTTACGATACGAGGTTAAACTCCGACCTATTTGCAAAGGTTGCTGCTCGAGTATTGGCTGCTAATAACGTTAATGTACATATTTTTGATCAAGTTGCTCCTACACCCTTACTTTCCTTTACCGTAAGAAAATTAAAGGCAGATGGCGGAATAATCATAACAGCGAGCCATAATCCACCGCAATACAACGGTTACAAGGTTTATACATCCGACGGCACTCAAGCTGTTCCCCAATATGCAAATGAAATTACTTCAGAAATCGAAAAGTTAGATTACTTCAAAGATATTAAAATGATGGGATTCGAAGAAGCTGTTAATTCTGAAAAAATAAATATACTCAGCGAATCTATTTTCAACGATTATTTAGATGAAATTGAAGGATACATTAGGTCCTTAAATCCAAAAATGGATAAAAAACCCTTAATAGTATATACACCATTGTATGGAGCTGCTTTGAAATTAGTTGAAGGAATTTTGAATAGGTTAGGTTTTGAGTTTAGTCTAGTTGAAGAACAATCAAAAATTGATCCTTCTTTCTCAACTTTAAAGGTTCCTAATCCCGAAGAGAAAGAAGCATTTGAATTAGCTTTGAAAAAAGCAAAAGAAATAGATGCCGATCTAATTTTGGCAACGGATCCTGATGGAGACAGAATAGGGGTATTTGAAAAATATAAAGGCGATTATGTATCTTTTACAGGAAATCAAATTGGAGTAATGTTGGCTCATTATTTGTTAAGCAAATTTAGGGAATTTTCTTCCTTAAAACCAGACGATTACATTGTAAAGACAATAGTTACTACTGATATGGTTAAACCCATTGCCCAAGAGTTCGATGTAAAAGTCGAAGAAACATTGACAGGATTCAAATATATAGGAGAAAAAATAGAAAAATATCTAGGAAGTGGAAAAAAATTTATATTTGGATTTGAGGAAAGTTATGGATATTTGGCGAACGATCATGTGAGGGATAAAGATGCCATAATTGCTGCTGCATTAATTTCCGTTATGAGTTCTGAGTCCCTATCCAAACTGAAAACACTCACCGAGTATTTGAAAGATCTAAAAGAAAGATATGGTTATTATGATGAAAAGCTTCTTTCTTTTACTTTTGAAGGGTTTGAAGGAACTCAAAAAATAAAACGCATAATGAGCAAGATGAGAAAAAATCCTCCTATAAAAGTTGGTGATTTTACTTTGAAGGAAACGTTAGATTATCTTAATGGAATAGAGGGGTTCCCGAAATCCGATGTAGTAGAACTGAGATACTCAAACGTTAAAATTATAGCGAGGCCTTCAGGCACAGAGCCAAAAATCAAATTTTATATTATGGTAAAATCATCTTCCGAAAATGAATCTCGCAAATTGATAAAAGATGCTGAGCAGGCTATCTCAGAAATTGTAAATGTTTAGTATTCTAATAAAGGTGAGTGAAAATGAGGTTTCATAACGTTTTATTTACAGATAATGGTAATTTCGTAGAAATCAACGATATTTCTTATTTAGATGGAAGCACTATAAAAATAAACGACATTCTTCCGCCTTCGATTTTAAGAAAAGGTTCTGTTAACTTCGTGGGATATTTTCTTGTGGAAGAGGATAATAATGATCTATCAGGTATAAGAAGATATTTAAATATAAGCGAGCGAAGAGGGAAATACCTTAAATTAAGTTATTGTGATGACATATCTAACACGGTTAGGGAGATTCATGGCGATTATGTTGATCTGGTTTCTAAATATGTAGGGTTAAGGAGAGTAATCTCTTCTTTCAACGATTTGATTTTAGAAAACGATATAAACAACAATTTTAGTTATTGGTTAGAAAAGACGGTTGAAAATGTTCCTCTTGACGTTAGAGAGTTGATCGCTCAAAGAATTACAAAATTTGTTAATTTGTATTTGATAAAGATCTATGAAGGGATTTATAAAAGAAATATAGATCTATTAAAAAGATTTGAATCGGAAATCGCATTCAAAATTTTAGAAGCTCAACTATTACAGAAGACATATTAGGAGGAGTATTCGTGAAATGGGTTGCAGCAACGGTAATGTATGATGGTTCAAACTTTTATGGTTATCAAAGTCAGCCAACATTTCGTACCGTTCAAGATGAGTTTGAAAAAGCCTTAAAGGTTATTTTTAAAAAAGAAATTCCTTCTTATGCTTGTGGAAGAACTGATACAGGAGTACATGCGGTAGGCCAAGTTATTTCCTTTAAAGTAGAAAATGAAAATATGACTGAAAAAAATATCAAAGATGCTTTGAATGCTATTTTACCAGAAGATGTGTATGTAAAAGAAGTCAAAGAAGTAAAAGAAGGGTTTAATCCAAGGGCAGAGGCAAAAAAAAGAATATATCATTATTTTATTTATATTAGTGAAGATCCAAATATATTTTTAAGAGACAGAGTATGGTGGATCCCTTTTGCATTGAATTTAGAAAAGATGAGACAGGCAGCAAAATATTTTGAAGGGGAGCATGATTTTACCAGTTTTAAAACCGGTAACGATGAGAGAAATCCCATAAGGACCATTTATAGGGTAAGAATAATAGAGTTAAGAAAAGATTTAATTTTGATAAGAGTTGAAGGCAAGTCCTTTTTAAAAAGAATGGTTAGAAATATCGTTGGTTCATTGGTAAAGGTGGGTACAGATGTATGGGAAGTGGAAAAAATACAGGAAATTTTGGAAGCAAAAAAAAGAGCTTTAGCACCTGCCTCAGCTCCTGCGCAAGGGTTGTATTTTTACTCAGCTTTATTTTAATAAATGGTATAATCTTAGCCAAAGTGGAGATTGGTTTAATTTATAATGGACCTTCTAACTATTTCGACGAGGTCTTGTTGAATCTCTACAAATACGCGGATATCTCCATACCTCCTGATGAAAACTCTCAAATTTTGGAAATAGATTATATTAACGATCTATTTTATATAAGATATAACAACACAATTTTCACAACCTCAATGGAAAATTTGGATAATACTATCCATGAAATACTTAATGAACTTCCTAGGAGCGTCTTTGTTATCCCAGAAAACTCTTTTATTCTTACAGACGATGGAACCAAAACGTCTGCTTTTTTAAGTTGGAATCAAAATATGAGTGTACTTTTAGATGTCAATGGCTTTATTTTTGAGCATAAGTTTTCTCCACCCATTGGTGAGATGATTACAAGAGTACCTTCAAAATGGATAGAGCTAGAAATTACGGGTGACAGCAGAGAAGCTACTTTAAACAATCTAAAAATAAACACACCAATTACAATAAATGTACCACCTTCAAAACTTACTTTCACGGATGGAGTAAAAAAAATAGAAATAGACTTAACGAATTATGAAGGTGAAAAATATACATTAGATCTGGAAAAACAACAGATATATAAAAAAGTTGAAACTAATATAGATAAAGTATTTGAAATTGAAAGCGGCGTATTTTTCTATGGAGAGCCTTTATCTATTTGGATGCCAAAAAAAGGAGAACCTGTCATTACTAAATCCCGGTTTTATTGTGATTACGGTGACATAGAAGAAAAAAGTAAGACATTCTATATCGATGGAGAAATTGTTTTTGCCTATGAAAAAGATAGTACGGTATACATGCTTTCCAGTTCGGGCCAATTTCTCACTTTGGGTAAAAAGAATATAAATCGAGATTTTGAAAGAGCTCCTTTATCCATTTTGGTCACAGATGAATATATTCAAATAAAAACCTTCAAATTAGAAAGTTATAGGATTGAATTTGCAGGAGGAATATTCAAAGAAGGAAATGTTTACAATATGTTTTTAGAGTTGCCTTCCTACGCACCACAAAAGGAATACGATTTAGGTAAGTTTGATATCGAAATTACAAAAAACGAAGTTATAATCTATTCTAATGAAGATGAGTAATAAACTAAAGAGGGAAATTCAGCAAAAAACCTTCAATACTCCCTTTGTAAACAATCTCACCCTGATCCAAAAAAACAATCTTTTCTGCAATGTCTGAAAACAAGGAGAGGTTTCTTGTAGATATAATCAATGATCGATCTTCTTTGATATCGTAAAGAAAGTCTTTAATATTTTTATGCATGAAATCGTCCAAATGATCTAAGATAGAATCAAATATGAATACTTGTGGGTTTCTAACTAAACTCAGAAAAATTATAAATGAAATCTTATCCCCAATTGTCCAATTCCAAAAACTCTCATAACTTTTTAACGAAGAATGATTGGAAAAGATATGTGCGATATTAAGCTTTTCAAGAAGTATAAATTGCTCATGTGATATCTCGGAAGGTTTTATTCCTAATACGAGGTTGAAGACTTCACTTAAAGTTAAGAAATTTATATTATCAACAAAGGTTGGCTCCGAATATGCAATTTCGGAGCGCAGATATCGTTTTTCAATATGATTAACATCCTCACCTAAAAATAAAATCTGACCAGTAGTTTGGATGTTTTTAAAAAGTTCCTCATTCAAAGTTACAATAGATCTTGCTAATAAAGATTTACCTGCATTCCTAGGTCCATAAATTAAAAGAATTTCATTTTTTGATATTTCTAAATTAATATCATTTAGTAGTCTTTGACTGTTAATGTATACAGATAAATCTTTAATTTCGATAATCTTATCTTTATCCATTTTAATGTTTTGTGCTTTTCATATTATTAAAAAAATAGTCTTCTTTCGCTAACGCTAACTTTCTAATACTTTCCTCGTCGTTAGCATTTTTTAGAGATCTAATAAAATCAATTTGAGAAGAGTATTTGAATTTGAAAGAATCATCTTCACGATAAGGACTTTGGTTTTTCTCGTACACCGCAATTCGCCGCCTTTCTTCACTTAATCTTTAAATTGGTGGCTTACAAATATTATAATACTCTCTTCTTTATACAAAAAAGCTAAATTTCATTACAGTTCTTTTATAAAACCGTGAAAAATCAAGTGTTTAAGGAAAAAAGAAAGACTCCCTAAACTAAAATCAGGAGCCTCAATAAAAATTGTTTATAATGAAAGAGGTTCTAAAGTTCTATTTAAGGATCCGTGGAGAAAAGATATTAGCACCCCGTAATTAACGACAGGAACTCCCAACCTATTGATTGAATTTATTCTTCTTAACATCATTCTTCTTGTAAGAGTACATCCCCCACAATGTACAACCAATTTTACGTTCTTAACATCTTCTATGTCAGGGAATTCTTTCCCTGCAATAAACTTAAAATTCAAAGATTTTTCGGAATATTTTTCGAGCCATTTTGGAATTTTGACTCTTCCTATATCTTCACTCAACGGGCGATGAGAACAACCTTCCATTATAAGAATGGTATCGCCATTTTCCAAATTATTAATTACGTCTATATCCTTAGTTAAGATACTGATATCCCCTTTATGATGTGCCTCTAATATTGAAAATGTAGTTAAATTTATATCCTCAGAGACTAATTCAGAAACCCTCCCAATTGCTTGAGAATCGGTGATAACCAACTTAGGTTTTTCTTTCAACTTACTAATTATTTCGCTTATTCCTTCAACAGAAGTCACAATTGGAAAAGCCTTTCTATCTATTGCTTCTCTTATAGTTGCTACCTGAGGCATTATCAATCGACCTTTTGGTGCTCCTGTGTCCACCGGGACGACAAGTAAGACGATATCGTTGCTTTTAATAAATTGTGGAAGCAACGGAATTTCTTCTTCCTTTGGTTTTAACTCAGTCAAAGCTTCTTTTACTCTTTCTATATTGATTTTTTCTTTGCAAGAAACTTCTAAAACAGGTCTTCCAAAAGAATTAATATATAATTGTTTTAAATTAGATACGTTGTTAAGTTGATCTATTTTATTCAATACGATTATGAATGGGATATTCATCTTTTCAAAGAGATCGCAAATAGAGTGTTCAAACCCGTTGGGTTCAGAATCAACTACTAAAACTCCAACATCAGCTTTGTAAAAAGCTCTTTTAGCCCTTTCAATTCTTTTTTTTCCAAGTTCACCCTCATCGTCAATACCTGGGGTATCAATTAAAGTAACGGGGCCTATAGGTTGTAATTCCATACTTTTATATACTGGATCGGTAGTTGTCCCAGCAACGTTAGAAACAAGAGCTATTTCTTGATTAACTATTGCGTTTATCAAAGAGGATTTTCCAACGTTTCTTCTTCCAGCGATAGCTATGTAAGTTCTATAACCTGATGTTGCTGGCATTATTTCCATCCTCCATTCGTTTTTGGGTTATTTTGGAAGGTGAGAAGCCTAATTGTTTGATTTTTTCATATGTCTCATAAAACTCTACTTTTATCTTATTATCGTAGATGTTGTAATTTTTTCTATACACTTCTGGAGTAATGTTAACCATAATAACGTTGCACCCGGCAAAAAAACCTTGGTATTGCAAATCGGGAGAAATCGTTCCTAATGCAGTAGTAGTAGGCATTTGTGCTCTTGGCACGCAAAATCTTGTGGCACAGTAGGCGTTTAAAGTTAATTCACCACTCCCACGAGGATGATTTTTTAACGGTGTGTTTTCTGTGGGGATAAATGGCCCCATACCTATCATCCTAATATTTTCATTTCTCATAAAAAGAATATCATCAGCTATATCTTCTAATGTTTGTCCAGGTAAACCTATAATATTCCCCGAACCAGTCACGTAACCTAGACTATTCATATACCTTAATAGTTCTATTCTATTATCATAGCTCTTTTCAGGATGGATATTTTTAAAAATATTTTTGTTAATGGTTTCGTGTTTTAGAAGTACCCTTACTGCGCCTGCTTTTCTAAATTTTCTATATGATGAAAAACTTCTTTCACCAATTGATAAAGATACGGGTAAACTTGTGTTTTTTCTTATTTCTCTTATGATGTAGATTAAATCATCATCTGTGTATCTATCGTCTTCACCACTTTGAAGAATAATCGTATCTAAACCAAGTATCGCTGCTTGATTTGCAACTTCTATTATTTCTTTGGGACTCATCCGATACCTTTGTACAGATGGATTTTTAGCTCTCAATCCACAATAGTAACAGTTTTTCTTACAATAATTTGAAAACTCGATAACTCCTTTTATGTTTATATAGTCTCCTGTATACGTTTTTCTGATCAGATTTGCTACATTGAAAAGATCATCTCGATCTTTATCTTCTTTTTTTAAAGACAAGATTTGTATAATGTGTTCTTTTTCTATGGTTTCATTAGATATAAAATAATTCACGATATTTTGAACTTTTTCAGAAAAATTAGAATAATCATCCCATTGAGAGGTGGAATGTGGTGTATTACTCTGTAATATTTTTAAAATTTCTTCGTTTTGTAATTTCATATAATACATCCCTTTGCATTAAAAGTATAGATCTCTTTTTCCAGCCTTAACAAGATCCATTCTTTCTAATAATTTCTCTTTTAGAGGCCCTTCATTCATAACCTTTAACTCTTCTTCGATCCTCTTTTCGATAGATATCCTAGTATTTTCTGGGGCATAATCCTGGGCATATTCTAAAAGAGTTAAAATGGCGTTGGGAGTGCAAAACCTCTTCACAAATCCAGGTATTGCAAACTCCATGAAGTGCTCGCCAGTTCTCCCCATACGATAGCATGCGGTACAAAATGAAGGAAGATAACCTTCGATTGCTAATTCGTTTATTACAGTGTCTAAACTCCTTTGGTCACCTAAGGTGAATTGACTTTTCTTATAAGCTTGTTGATCTTCTGTTGAATATGCACCAATTCCAATATTAGAACCAGCATCTATTTGTGAAACTCCTAACTTTAAAACCTCGTTTCTTATATGGGAAGGTTCTCTGGCTGTTAAAATTAATCCCGTGTAGGGTACAGCTAATCTTAAAATCGCCACTATCTTTTGGAATTCATTATTATTCACAAGGTATGGAGGTTGCTCAGATAAAGGGGTGTTTAGAGCTGGTTCTATTCGTGGAAATGAAATTGTATGGGGACCAAATCCAAAGCGTTCTTCAAGATGTATTGTATGGTATAAAAGGCCCATGACCTCGAATTTATAATCGTAAAGTCCAAATAAAGCACCGATCCCAACATCGTCAATCCCAGCAGCTACAGCTCTGTCTAATCCATATAGCCTCCATATATAACTAGATTTAGGCCCTTTTGGATGAACTTTCTTGTAAGTATCAAAATGATAAGTTTCTTGAAAAATTTGAAATGTTCCTATTCCAACTTCTTTTATTTTTTTGTAATCATCAATTGTCTGAGGGGCAGCATTGATATTCACCCTTCTGATCTCACCGTTTCTGTTTTTAGTTTTGTATACCGTTTCAACGGTTTTGGCTATGAAATCTGCATCGTAATCAGGATGTTCGCCATAAACTAATATTAATCTTTTATGGCCTTTGTCTTCAAGTGCTTTCACCTCTTTCTCTAATTGTTCAAAACTAAGAGAGTTTCTATAAATTTCCGTGTTGCTTGATCTAAAACCACAGTACTCACAATTGTTTATACATTTGTTTCCAATATAAAGAGGAGCAAAAAAGACTATTCTATTCCCATATACATTTCTTTTTAATGTTCTTGCTCCTTCAAAAATCTCTTCTAACGTTTCATCATCTTCAACGTTTAAAAGTGTTGCTACTTCGTCTGGATTCAATCTTTCTTTTGATAAAGATTTTTGAATAATATCTCTGACTTTTAATTTACTTGGGGATTTTGTTCCTTCCAATATGTTAAATATTTCATCTTCTTTTATGAATGGTTTTTGGTTCTCCTTATCTCTTATCCAAAACACTCAATTATCCTCCTCTATTTTTTAAATTTAGTGTCTTTAAAAGCTTTAACCCGCTCGCATGTGTGAGGAAGGGCTCCGCCCTGTAACCAATTTAAAAACAAAATCTTATTTTTGAAAATCTTTATATTTCTAAAGTGTCGACTTTAGTATATATAGAATTTAAATATTCTAAAACTCGTTTTATCCCCACTGTGTCCATCATCCTGCATAGAAAAAAAGGGTAGCAATACCGTGACTGCTCCCCACCCCTGTATATTGTATATAGTATGTATGTGAAATATTTAACTTACATCCTAAAAAATGGTGGAGACGGCGGGAATCGAACCCGCGTCCGAAAATAGGTGAAGTCGGCTTCTCCGAGCGCAGTCCGCAATCAGTTTTCGGAAATTGTGACTTTGCGGACCGAGTCACAATTTCCTATTACCCGTTGGTACTTCTAAAACCCGGGTAAGAGATTTTAGAAGTGGAACCTTTTTCTGACGCCTCATTCCTCAAGCAAGGTTCCAAGAAAACTTGGGGAGAGACGAGCCGCCGTCTACGCAGCAGCTAATGCTAATTCTGGTTCTTCGGCATTTCAATGTTTTTTCGTTTTTTACGAGGTTTCAGACTCCTCGACTCGCTTCCCGACTTCAGCCTATTCCCGTCGAACCCAATCGTCCCCATACTTTATTCCTTAACCCGTTCGGGGTGAATTCTTTTTGCTGGGATACGTTTATATTATAACAAATTTTCAGTTCAAAATCAAGACCTCTTAAGATGCCACTGTAGCTTTTCAGATATTTCAGGGTCACGTTCTTGTAGGTATGGAACCAAATCAAAATTCTTAGACAAGATTTTTGTTATTGAATCCAAAATGAGCACTTTTAAAGAGTTGTTGGAAGTTTTATAATACTTTTCTAAAAGTATATCTAAAGTTTTTCTGTTCGGTAACTCGGTAATGGCCATAACGCTTATCTCTTCTATTTCCCATTCATCGCTGTCAATATAAGTTTTCAATATGTCTAAATAAGATTCATCTTTTGTGATTTTTAATAGATTTTCTATGATCAAAGGGAAAGCCCTCTCATCTGAAAATTTATTGAACATCATCTTAAGGTTTTCCACTATTTCATGGCACTTCAAGTCAGATAAAAGTTCAGCTAGATACAACAAAACAGTATCGTCTTGAAAGTTCAGATTGAATCTTCGTTTGAACTCTTGTAAAAGGTATTCTTTTCCCTCGGGTGCCATAACGCTCAATGCATCCCTTGCCAATTCTCGAACTTCGTAATCTTCGTCATCTAATAACTCTATTAAATTAGGTATAGCTTGAAGCCCTTTTTCATCTACTATCTTTTTTATCAGATCTTCACGACTGTACATCTTTTACACATCCTTTTCAATAGACAATGTTTCCGTACATTTCTTTTATTTCTTCCAATCTTTCATTTTCTGATAATTTTATGATTGCTGAACTAGTTTCTTCGTTTGACGATTTTACTATTTTAAAGTGTTCAGTGGCGAAATTTGCAACTTGGGGCATATGAGTGATTACAATAATTTGTTTGTCTTTTGATAATTCGTTGAGTTTATTTCCTACAACATCTGCCATCCTTGGACCAACTCCAGAATCAATCTCGTCAAAAACCATAGTATCAATTGCATGATTTTTTCCTAGTACAACCTCCACTGCTAATATTATTCTAGATAATTCACCCCCAGAAGCTATTTCGGATAAAGGCATAAAATCACTTTTTGGATTTGTTTTTAATAAAAAGGTGATCCTATGTGCTGCCTCTTTTTTTGGCTCTTTTAGTCTTTCTATCTTCCAATCTATCTTACTATTTTCCATATTAAGATCCTTCAGATTGTTTTCAATGTTTGATTTTAAATCGTTGAGAAAAGGAGTAACTTCCTCTATTATTTTATCACTGAGTTCTAATAATTCGTCTTTCAATTTATATAATCTTGGTTCTAACTCGTGAAAATCGTTTTTTATTTCTTCTAATTCATTTTTTTGAATTCTAAACTTGTTGAGATTTTTTAAAACATCATCAAGAGATGGACCATATTTTCTTTTTAAATCGATGATTTTGTTCAGTCTCTCGCTGACTCTTTCCAATTCTTCTGGATCGCTATCTAGTTGAGATAATCTATTTTCTAAAAGGGTGTATAATTCGGCTATTTGTTCCTGAATAGACGAAGCTAGAGAATGTTCTTCAATGAATCCAAAATCTTTTAACTTTGACAAATTGTAAATTATATAACCAATTTCCTCATCGATACTTTGTTCCTCTCTATCTTTTAGTATGTTTAAAGATTCTACCAAACGTTCCCTGATTTCTTCTAAATTATTTAGAGTTTTAAACCGAGCAGAAAGTTCATCATCTTCATGAGGTTGAAGGTTCGCCTCTTCAATTTCCTGGATCTGGTAGTTTAAAATATCAATATTTCGAAAGATTTCGGTTTTATTGGTTGGAAGGTTTTCTAGCTTTCTTTTCAAATTCAAGTATTCCTCATACCCCTTATCGTAATCAAAAAAATATTCGGGGAATTTCTCTCTCAAAATCTTAAAAATCAAAGAATTCTGATAATTCTCGTCTCTCAAAGCTATGTTGGAGTCTTGAGAATGTATTTCTAACAGATACTTCGAAATGTCTTGAACGACGTTTTTAGGAACTATTGTATCGTTAACTCTGAAAAGTGTCTTTTTAGGAGTGAAATTTACGGCTAAGATCAAATCATCACCATCAAAGGGCACGTATTCTCTCAGCATCTCTTTGATAAAATCATTAACGGTAAAATATGCTGAAACTGAACCTTCTGAGGTCTTCAGGTTTTGAGGAACATTTCCTATTAAAAAAAGATTTAAAGCATTTAAAAACATAGATTTTCCCGTTCCCGATTCACCGGTGATAGCGCAGAAATTATCGTTAAAATCCACGTTAGCACTTTTAAAGAGACCAAAATTTTTTATAGACAAAGAAAGTAGCATTCACCACACCAACCTTACAATCGGCACTTTATTCTTCTATCATCGAAATTATACCATAATTTTAAATCTTTTTATTTTTTAAATAATCAAGTATTATTTCATTTGCATCTAAAGGAGGCACTTTTTCTAACGTTTTTTTGGGAAGTTTAACTCCTTCCTCAATAACCTCTAAATATCCTCTAGCAGTACTCTTCCAAGTATAATTTTCTAAAACTCTTTTTTTAACCTTTTTTGAAAAATAATCATAATTATTCAAAGCTTTTATTAAGCCCTCAACAATATCTTGAATATCTTCAGGATTAATTAACACACCTGAACCATCCGAAAATATTTCGCTTGGTCCACCATTCTTTGTTGCAACAACAGCAAGGCCACAAGCGCCTGCTTCGATAGGAGCTAAGCCAAAAGGTTCATAAAAAGAGGGTAAAACAAAAACGGACTTCAATTTTGAAAAGAGTTTGTAAGCGGTAGCTAAGGCAAGTTGAGATTTTAAATCAAAAAAATATACCTTATCTTTTATATCTGCTTTTTCTATTTCTTCCAAAATTGGGGTTAGGATGGATCTTTCTTTTTCCGACAATTTTTGTATGTCAGTGAAAGGATCAGGAATGCCCCTAAGAAATATTCCTAGATTTGCCTTATCTTGAAGATCTCTAGAATTTGCATATGCCTTCACAACAGCTATATGATTCTTTTTAGCATCTAAACGGCTGGAGAGAACGATAAAAGGTTTTTGCTGTTTATTTAATTTATTTTCAATTTGAGCGACAGTGTCTTGATCGAGATCAGTCAAATCGTCGTTAAAGATCTCCGTGTTAACACCAGGAGGAATCACTTTGTATTTACTGTCGTTTGCAACTTCAGAAACATCGGCATACAAAGGATGAGAATATTGTTCATATCTTTCCATAGATGTGGAGACAATAATTTTAGATGCGTATTGCATTGACAACCTTTCAGCCATTATTCTTTGTGAAAAATGGTACTCTTTGTCGAGATCTTCAAAATTCTTCGAAGAGACGTTTAATTTGTCCATTTTTTGGGCACCTAAAGAATGCCCTGTGAAAGAGAAATTTAAACCTAATTTTGATCTTAAGAGAACTCCCGAGTACCCTCCATCGGCGTAATGAGTGGTTATGAAATCTATATTTTTGCCTTTGTAAAATGAAAGAATATTATCAACGTATTCCTTTAAATAAGGCCACAATTGTTCTTTATTTAAAAATTTTTCACCATCAAAAGGTATCCTGACAATAGTTGGATTTTTATTAATATCGAAATAATCTAATTCCTTTGAAAACTCAGGCCAGTCACGATCAATTATCTGTCTGGTAACTATATCCACAGAAACATTTAAATTAGCCAACTCTTTAGATACTTCTTTAACGTAGATCAATTGACCCCCAAAATCAGGATGCTCGGTTAAATGAGAATCGTTTTTGTCAAAGTTGCCCTGGGGGTTTAGAAATAGCACCTTCATTTAAGCTACCTCCAATACTCTGTTATTTGCAATACAACAAATATATTTTACCATACTTCTAATAAATTTTCTTTTCAACGTTTTAGAAGCAAAATTCGAAAATATGCTATAATTCTAACGATTTCATTTTGTATTCCCATGTGTGTGCAGCAGAACAAAAAATAAAAAAACTTTTTTCCTTATGTGTGGTCAGCAGGTCAAAAAATGAAAAAACTTTTTTCGTACGAGGGTGTTCTGGGGAAAATATTAAAAAAACTTTTTCCTTATGGGTGGGCAGCGGGGCGAAGGGGCGCTAACAGTAAGTTTTAGAAGAAATTCTAATAATAAAGCTTCAAAAGTTCACAGGACGGAGGATTAACAACATTGAAAACAAAACTTACCTTAACAGCATTATTTCTGTCTTTCTTTACCTCGATTTTTTCCTATGAACTCTTCTTCTCCGGTGGAGAATTAGTACACTTCATAAACCAAAAACTAACCACGAGCACTTCAGTAAAAGTTGTATCTTTCAGTTTGGATGACACAATTTCTGAAAACTTATCAGCTATAAACCACCAAATATTTTTAGAAAAAGATGGTGGATATTCTGGTGATTTGAATTTGACCATCAAATACGATAAGAATACTGACGGTTACCTACATCAAAAATATATGATCTTCGATAACAACTCAGTATTATTTGGAACTGGGAACTTCACTACAAGCGGTTTATTAACAGATCTAAACATCTTCATCTACACCGAAGATGAAAAGATTGTTAAAGTTTTTCTTGATGAATATGAGAACTTTCAAAGGGGTAAATTTGGATATTCAAAAGAAGTAATCAATAAGCGTCTAAACACCACCGAATTTGGGAAGGTAAAAATAATAACTGGGCCATCAAAAGAGGTCCTTAACTCAGTCTTAAATGAGATTAAGAGATCCAAAATTTCTTTAAAAGTCTTTTCGTATTCTTTCACCGATCCCTACTTTGTCCATGTTTTGGAACAAGCTTCCTCCAATAATGTAAAGGTTGAAATACTATCCGATGATTGGAACAAAATCTACACTTCACCCTTAAAATATATGCAAGGCATAAATATAAAATATAGGAATGACATTCATGCAAAGTGTATAACAATAGATGGAGAAACAGTCATTATAGGAAGTTACAATCTAACCTATAGGGCAAGAGAGAAAAACGACGAAATGGTTGTTATAATTAAAAACAAAGGGTTGGCTGACATCATAAACAGAAAATTTGATTTATTATGGCAAGAATGGTAAAATATATTGGTGTTTCTTTTTTCAATATCCGAAAAAGGAGGTCCATGCTTTTAAAAAATAAACCGAAAGCATAAATTAGCTATGAAAATAAGAATATCTTTGGCTCAAATGAATTCTACAGTTGGCGACTATCCAGGAAATGTTGAAAAGATAAAAGATTTCATCTCTAAGGCAGACGAAAAAGGTGCCGATATAATATTATTTCCGGAATTATCTCTGAATGGATACCCACCTGAAGATTTAATCTTAAAAACTCAATTTCTCAAGGATTCTTTGAAAAGTATAGAAGAAATACAAGATTTTAGTAAATCTAAAGATGTTGTAATAGTTTTAGGTGCTGTTGACTGGGATGTTGAATCCTACAACTCTGCTTTTGTTATATACAAAGGCGAAATCTATGGTAGTTATAAAAAGATGTTCTTACCAAACTACTCTGTTTTTGACGAAAAAAGGTATTTTACTGCCGGTAGAGCACCTTTTTTAATGGAAATGGAAAGGATCAAAATTGGAATAACAATTTGTGAAGATCTGTGGGTTCCCAATGGACCGGCTGTTTCTTTAGCCCAAAACGGAGCCAATTTGATTTTAAACCTTTCTTCATCTCCTTTTTATAAGGGGAGAAATAAAGTAAGGTTTGAAATGCTTAAAACTAGAGCATCAGAGTTATCGAGTTGGATCGCTTATTGCAATATTATAGGTGGTCAAGATGAGTTAGTTTTCGATGGTGGGAGTGTAGTTATTAACCCATACGGAGAAATAGAATTAAGTGCTCCTTCTTTTGAAGAAGGGTTGTATTTTATAGATATAGATCCCCTAGAACCTACTAGAGCAAATTTAAGGGAAGGAAAAAGGAAACATTACAATCAAAGTGCCTACTATGAAAGCGTAAATACAATCAAAATAGAAAAAAAGATTAGAGAAAAAACTCCTATAAAAGCTGTCAAAGTTGACTCTTTTGATATATACGAGCAATTGTACCTTGCTGTAAAAACTGGGATAAAAGATTATGTATTGAAAAATGGTTTCCAAAAAGTTGTTCTAGGACTAAGTGGAGGAATAGATTCTTCGCTCACAGCCGCTATTGCAGCGGATGCTATTGGCCCTGAAAATGTTGTGGGATTACTAATGCCTTCTCAATACTCATCTAAAGGCAGTATCGACGATTCGATAGAGTTATCAAAAAATTTGGGAATAAATTATAAAATAATACCAATAAATGACATATACGAAAAGTATATTGAAAATTTAAAGGAAAGCTTTAAAAACACCGATGAAGACAAAACTGAAGAAAACATTCAAGCAAGGATAAGGGGAAACTTAGTAATGGCATTTTCGAACAAATTCGGATATTTAGCCTTAGCTTGCGGCAACAAAAGTGAAGCAGCTACAGGATACGCTACATTGTATGGAGACATGGCAGGAGGATTCTCTCCCATTAAAGACTTATACAAAACAGACTTATATAAAGTTGCCAGAAAATACAATGAACTGCATGGAAAGGAAATTATTATAAAATCGATATTAGAAAAAGCCCCTTCAGCGGAACTTCGACCAAATCAAAAAGATGAGGATATTTTGCCGCCATATGCTTTACTCGATGAGATTTTATTCAAGTATATAGACAGAGAAATGTCATATGATGAATTACTACAGGAAGGATACGATGAAGGGTTATTGAAAAATGTAATAAACATGGTCAACAAGAACGAATACAAAAGAAGGCAATCTGCTCCTGGTATAAAACTAACTGAAAGAAGTTTTGGAAAAGACAGAAGAATGCCAATTACAAATAAATATATCCCTTGGTAGTTAATGTCAAATGCACAGGGTTAGAGCGCTAAATAAGGATCTTTTTCCTTATGGGTGGGCTGCGAGGTCAAGAGATCTTCGATCTTTTCCTTGTGGGGTGGGCTGCGGGGCGAAGGGGCGCAAATAAAGACTAAGCGCAGCTTACAAAAAACGATGCTAATAATTAACTAAAAAACGCTCTTTTTTTTAAAAGGTCACAGGGCGCAGCCCTCTATTCCTGGTTAGGTCAGGGACCGCAGGTCCCTCTTTCAAAAGTGTGAGGAACTGCGGAAGGGCGCAAACCTAGATAGAATAAATATTATAGAAACTAAATAATTTTTAACAATAAGATTTTGGTTTTAAAAGGGTCACAGGGCGGAGCCCTCCCCCGGCCGCGTTAAGGACCGCAGGTCTCTCTTTCAAAAGCGTGAAGAATTGTGGAAGGGCGCAAACCTAGATAGAATAAATATTATAGAAACTAAATAATTTTTAACAATAAGATTTAGGTTTTAAAAGGGTCACAGGGCGGAGCCCACCCCCGGCCGCGTTAGGGACCGCAGGTCCCTTTTAGAAGGGTGGAAGCGCTAAAAACAACCATTAAAACAGGAGAAAAAATCATGGAAGAAAAAGAAAAAAACCAATCCAACGACAGTCTAAAAAATTTATTAATCATCATTGGCACTATGGCAGTCATATATTTTGCTACTTTCATACTATGGAATTTGTATGTAGAAAACTTAGAAAGCCATTATTACTATCCATATGTAAAAATCAAAGAAACAGGCTACGAACGGGTTAAAAAAATGCCTTTTTCGCCCAAAGGTTACAATATAACTATTGAAAAAAGCAATATCACAAACACTTACACAGTAAAAACAAAGTTTGGTTCATTCAATATTCAAACATTTGACGATAGATTCTTCTTTTTTGAAAACTCTGATATGGTAGTAGTCTCTTATCCTTCTTACGATTTCAGAGGGCTCGAATATTCTGTAATTCTAAAAAATGGTAGTATCTTTAAATTTGTTATAGTACCAAACGAGGAAATCGTTGAAGATATTTTTACCTTTGTTGAAAATCTTTTACGAATAAGGGTCTTAGAGATTCCAGAATTAGCAAATTATGAATATATCAAAGAAAGTGAGAACAGTTACACCATTGTTAGTAACGATCAAGAGTTTACTTTATCAAAAAATTTGATAAGTACGGTAGGTGAATCCCAAGACTACATTTATTTCATTTCGAAAAAGTATGGGTTGTTCAATAAGATATACTATTTAGAAAAATCAACCAATAATTTTGGAGAGCTAATAATGATATCGGAATCTCAAGAATTTTGGAGCAATAATTAGAAAATATAAAAATAAAGAATTTTTAAGTATAATATTTATTTTAAAAGAGTTACTGGAGTTGGGTCCAAAAGGGGGTATCTAATTTTTAAAGATTCTATCATCAAAAGCTATATTGGGAGGGTAAAAAATGGATTTTATAAGTAAAATTACCGTCGTTCCAAAAATCCCGGAAAAGATTCTGGGGTTAAAAGAACTCTCTGAAAACATGTGGTGGACATGGAATTATAAAACTCAAGCCTTATTCGAAACCATAGACAAAGAGCTTTGGGAGTCCACTCAGAGAAACCCGGTTACCTTTTTAAAACGTGTGGAACAAAAAAAATTAAACACTGCTGCAGAAGATTCGAAATTTAACGAACTCTATCAAGAAGTCATGAAAGAGTTTTCTAATTATATGAATGAAAATAGCAACACATGGTTCAGTAAGACCCACCGTTCTTTTAAAGATGGAGAAATTGCTTACTTTTGTATGGAATATGGCCTTCACGAGTCTTTTCCTATGTATTCTGGTGGTTTAGGAATATTGGCTGGTGATCATCTAAAAAGTGCAAGTGATCTAGGTATACCACTTATAGCTATAGGTTTACTATACCAAAAGGGATATTTTATTCAGAGGCTTAATTCAGAAGGATGGCAAGAAAGTATATTTTTAGATTACGATTTTTCGGATTTTCCTATTATTCCCGCCAAAGAAAGCAACGGGGATGAAATATACGTCGATATAGACCTATTAGGGAAAAAGGTATTCGCTAAAGTTTGGCAGGTAAAGGTAGGAAGAGTGAACCTATACCTCTTGGACACCAACCTAATGCAAAATGATCCTGAAGATAGAGAAATAACCTCCACATTGTATGGTGGAGACATAGAAATGCGTATAAAACAAGAAATACTAATAGGGATCGGTGGAGTGAAAGCGGTAAGAAAGTTAGGGTACAACCCATCTGTTTGGCACATGAATGAAGGTCACGCTGCATTCTTAGGTCTTGAAAGAATACGTGAATTAGTTCAAGAACATGGCTTAACTTTTCAGGAAGCAATTGAAGCGGTTCGGGCTGGAAACGTTTTTACCACTCACACTCCCGTACCTGCTGGGAACGATGTATTTTCTATTTCTTTAATTGATAAATATTTTGGAGACTTTTGGCCTAAATTAGGAGCTTCAAGGCAAGACTTTCTAAATTTAGGATTAGAAAAAAGACAAAACGCAGAAGAATTATTTTCAATGACCATTTTGGCGCTAAAACTCTCTGGAAGATCAAATGCTGTTTCAAGGCTACATGGAGAAGTATCGAGAAAGTTATGGAACCATGTTTGGCCAGGTATAGAATGGTTGGAAGTACCTATAAACTATGTTACCAATGGCGTACATATAGACACATGGTTAAACCCAAAATTGCAGGAATCTTTAAAAGAATACCTGGGTGCTGACTGGATGTCAAAAATTGACGATCCAGAACTTTGGGAAAAAATTGATAATATCCCTGACCATGAACTATGGGAAACTCACCAACAATTAAAAAAAGAGTTAATAGAATACATTAGGAAGAGTATAAAAGCACAAAGATCGAGACATGGAGAAACAGTTGAACAACTCGAGGAAGTAAACCAAATAGGTGATGAAAAAGCTTTAACTATCGGTTTTGCCAGAAGGTTTGCTACTTACAAACGGGCAGATCTAATATTCAGCGATGAAGAAAGATTAAAAAAGATCTTGAACGATCCAGACAAACCCGTACAATTAATATTCGCTGGTAAAGCTCACCCTGCGGATAAACCAGGTCAAGAACTCATAAAAAAGATATACGAATACTCACGAAAACCAGAATTTCAAAATAAAGTCATAATTCTGGAAAATTACGATATGGATATGGCAAGGCACTTAGTTTCGGGTGTTGACATTTGGTTAAACAATCCTAGACGTCCAAGAGAGGCATCTGGAACATCAGGCCAGAAAGCCGGAATGAATGGAGCTATAAACTTCTCAGTTTTAGATGGCTGGTGGGTTGAAGGATACAACGGTAAAAATGGATGGGCCATAGGGGACAACAGAGACTATGAAGACTTGAAATTACAGGATAAAATAGACAGTGTTTCAATATACAACCAATTAGAAAAACAAATAGTGCCTATGTACTATGAAAAAGGAGAAACTGACGTTTCAAAAGAATGGGTATCAAAGATGAAAGAGTCTATTAAAAGTGTCACATCTTTTTTCAACACAGCCAGAATGCTCAAAGAATACACTCAAAAACTATATATGCCCGCTCTCGAGCAGCACACACGCTTTTCAAACGATGACTTTAAATTGGCAAAAGAATTTGCCGGTTGGGTTAAATTGTTAAAAGAAAATTGGGACTCTATAAAAATACATGTCAAACTCGATCAAGATCTTACTGGAGTAAAAAACGCAGAAGAAGAAATAGGAGTACAAGCAGAAATATACTTGCCAGGTATAGGTCCAGACTCAATCCTACCAGAAGTTGTATTTGCAAGGTTAAAAGATGGTAAGATTGCAAACATAAGGCGGTACGATATGAAACTCATCAAAGAAGTACAAAAAGACACATATCTATACTCAGTAAAATTTAAAATAGAAGACAGGGGGGAATATGGAATAAATGTAAGGGTAACACCTAACAATCCTCTCATGCCCCATAAAAACTACTTGATGGGACTAGTAAAATATCCTCAATAAGATTTTGTAAATTTTTAATAGACCCCCTTGATTTCAATATATTGTCGTGTTATCATATAAAAGTACAATATATTGATTCAAGGGGGTAATTTTCATGAGAGTTTTAAATAAATGGATCCAAAAAGAACCATCGAAGAATGCAATCACCATATTAAAAGACAGATATTTCTTAAAAGATGGCGAAGGGAATTATTTAGAAAGCACATGGGATGAAGTTGCAAAAAGGATTGCAAGACATGTTGCTGCAGCTGAGGTAAACTATACAAACGATATAGAGGAAATAAAAAATGCAGAAGAACATTTCTACCAACTAATTAAATCTCGAATTTTCTTACCGAACAGTCCAACGATATTCAACGCAGGCAAAACAATGGACAGACAATTATTCAAAAAAGATATAGAAGAAACAACTTTAGAAGACTACAAAACAATTTTTGATTCAAGAACAAAACACAACATGTTATCTGCATGTTTTGTAATCCCTATGGACGACTCAATGAGCGCCATATTCGATGCGGTAAAAAATGCTGCTTTAATAATGAAATATGGAGGAGGAGTAGGATACGACTTCTCTGTTTTACGTCCAAAAGGTTCTTCTATCGCAGGAACAGGGGGAAAATCCTCCGGACCTATTAGCTTCATGCATGTTTTCAACACAGCAGCTTCCACGATAGAACAAGGTGGGGCAAGGCGGGCAGCTCAAATGGCTGTATTAAGGTATGATCATCCCGATGTCTTTGACTTTATAAATTCCAAAAAAGACAACAAAGGCAACAATGTCTTGAATTATTTCAACATTTCAGTAAACATTGACAACCCAAAAGAATTCAAAAAAATGCTCGAAGAAGATGGGGATCTCACCTTAGAACATCCCGCATCATCCATAAGAAAGACTATCAAGGCAAACGATTTAATGAACAAAATGGTAGAAAACGCATGGAAAACGGGAGATCCTGGGATGCTTTTCCTCGGCAGACACAATCAGTACTATGCTATGAGTGAGCATACTCCAGTCACTGCCACAAACCCATGTGGAGAAGAACCACTGCCACCCTTTGGAAGTTGTAATCTTGGCTCTATAGACGTTGCAAAACTAGTGGAAGACATGGATTTAGGAAATCCAAACTCGCCGGATATTTCAGAATTTCAAGAAATAGTATATTGGGCTGTAAGATTTTTAGATGACGTCATAGAATCAAACATCTACCCTCTGAAAGAAATTGAAGAAATATCGAAAAAGCAAAGATTTATTGGATTAGGAATGATGGGATTAGCAGATGCATTATACAAAAAAGAGCTACCCTACAACTCAGAACAAGCCAGAAAGTTCATGGCAAAATTAACCGCTGAATTAGCTTATTTCTCTCATGTTGCAAGTACTGAACTGGCCAAAGAAAGAGGCAATTTCCCGGACTTTCAACGATCCAAATACCCAAACGGTTTCATTCCATTTCCCATGTTGGATGACGAAATAGACGAAGACATAAAAGTGTGGAATGAAAAAATACGTCAACATTTTCAAGGCGAAGCCACAAAATACAAAAGAAATGTACAAACAAACACCATAGCCCCAACAGGTTCAATATCTAACTTAGCAGATACATCAAGTGGAATCGAGCCAAACTTCTTACTATCCTATGTAAGATACATGACCAACAAAGAAGGAGACAGAGTTCCTCTATCTTATATAAACCCAATATTAATGGAAAAAATAGGCACCAACATGACAGAAGAGTTAAAAGCAGAAATCATTGAAAAAGGAAGTATTCAAAATATAGACAGCATACCAAACGAAATCAAAAAAATATTTGTAACCTCTATGGATATACCACCAAAGGATCATCTATTAGCCCAACACGTAATTCAAAGTTATCTTGACGCCTCATGCTCTAAAACTATAAATATGCCTAAATCTTCAACTATAGAAGACGTTAAAGCTATCTATCTACAAGCATTAGAATTAAATTTAAAAGGATTAACTATTTACAGAGATGGGAGCCTTGAAACCCAAGTTCTAACCTCCTCATCTCAAGAAGAAAAAGAAACATCCGAAACACAAGGCAAAAGCGTTACATTCTTCGTATTGGACGAAAAGCATAAACTAAGGGCAAGGCCAAGAAAAGAAACCTTACGAAGCGTCACACGAAAGTTCAAACACGACACAGGAACGGTATACGTCACAGTCTCCTTCGATGATGCCGGAGAAGCGGTAGAAATCTTTCTATCAGATGGTACAGAAACGGCAGAGGTCATTGGAAGATTATCATCCATAGCTTTAAGAGCAGGCGTCTCAACGGATGAAATAGTTGAGCAATTAAAAAAAGTTAAAGGAACATATTGTAAAGGATTGGCACAGGAAATAAGCAAAGCCCTCAACGATTTCAACCAGTTATGGGGATCGAAAATAGAAGATTATGAAGTAATAAGAACGGGCACACCTAAAACCCGAGAAGAAGTAGAAAAATTTGTCTACGCCAATGACTTAAAATACGACAAAGGATATTATATAGACTCAGAAGGTAACGCATACTGTCCAAGCTGTCTATCTAAAAATACACTGGTAAATGAATCAGGCTGTGTCACCTGCACCACTTGCGGATGGTCAAAGTGTTCTTAAATGATATACAATAAGAAACAATACTAGAATTTGGTTTTGAAACAGGGTATATGGTTTTATTAAAGTTTCATGGAACAAGCGGTATGGCACCTTTCGTTACAAATTAAAGCGATGTCGTGAAAGACAATTACCTTGTTGGAATAACTTTATAACCCGCCTTCATGGCGGGTTTTTTGATTTTATTAATTTTTTTGTTCACAGTTTTGATAAGTTGAACCGACTTAATATAAAATAATGTTAACAATTTAACCTAATAATAGCATAGAAAAGCAAATGATGAGAAAAATCGTCTGTCGACCTCCAATAGGGTAAAAATCCCGGGGGGATCGACAGACAAGCGAAAAAAGTCACAAGCCTTATTACATGAGTATTTGAATTGAATCTTAACAATTTCTCAAAGTTTTGCTTGACAATCGTAATTTTTTATGATATAGTATTTGTAAGTATCTTATGCCTTTTTATCCTACCTATGAGGAATGGAAACCATGAAAGGGGGGAGGAACGTAAAATTTACTTATACTTTTTATCCTACCTATGAGGAATGGAAACTGCTTTGCTCTGTTCGCATAAACCAGCTCACAAAGCTTTTTATCCTACCTATGAGGAATGGAAACTTTGTTTTTCATAAGCTTTCTGCCCAGCGTAACCCGCCTTTTTATCCTACCTATGAGGAATGGAAACGAGATATTGACAATGAGAATACAAATGTATATACAATACTTTTTATCCTACCTATAAGGAATGGAGTTAGGGGAGAGGAATGGAAACGAGATTGCTTCAGAGCTTCGATGCAGTATGTTCTCGCTTTAAACGGATTTTGATGAATTGAAAGTGGGGGAGGAATGGAAACGAGTAGTTTATGTTGTATTCTACTCTCTTTAATAAATATCAAAAAATGTCCGTACCTATAAGAACCGTTGATATTTGTAGTAATAAGAATCTTCCTTGTCTTTCCTTAATGCTTCAGAAAAATCCTTATTTAGGTTTAGGGCACCTAGAATTCACCGTTTTCATTCGGAAATATTTGTTACCCAAATAAGAGTTATTTTAAGAGCTTCTTTCGACTTTTCCAAGTTTAGAATTCTCTAACCAAGGGTAGAGTCTTTTGAATAATTTAATTTTTATACAGGATCTTCTTAAAAAAACAACGGCCCCTCTTAGGAATGATAAAATAAAATTCCAAAAAAAATTCGCCTAGGGTATTTTTTTTGAAAATTCCGTCTGTTGCGTGGATGCAGAGGTATTATTGGCTCATGTTGATTTTGCCAGTTTGGGGCTATGATTTACTGCAATATTTTTTGCTATGAATATGAATAATCCAAATGTTTTTGGTGAGTATCAGCGGGAACCCACGACTCTAAAATTGTTAAAGAATATTGTTGGGGCTGTAAACATTTAGTAAATTTTTAAGTATTTGTGATGCAATTGCTTTTAATATTTATTTTCTGCTGTTATTATTGGGGTAGGGGTATGAAACCTTAAGGATTGATTTGCATGCGGTGCCGAAAGTAAAGAAAAGGCTTATATCGCCTGATTATTCTATTTGTTGGTCGCTTGTTCTATGTTGCCTTAAACTGAAACTGGTAGCAGACATAAAAGCAGAATTAGATAATTTTAATCGCACAAGACAACAGGAGCGCCTTAAGGCCATTCCGAATAATCCGGAGTTTGTTGACCTATATGCCAGATAGTTGTCAATCCAGAAGAAGTCAAATGGAAGGTTAGAAAGAATGGATTGACACATTATTTCTGTAGTAAACTCTGTAAGGATGAATTTATTAAAACAGGCTACTAGTCTGAAAAGGAGGTTAATAATCTATGAAACACAGAAACCGTCAAACGAAACATAATATGAATGCCGAGCACACAAATCATACCGATGGTGGTGGGCATGCCTCACATCACGCACACATGGTGGCTGATTTCAGGAAGAGGTTCTGGGTATCATTAATTGTGACTATCCCCGTTCTTCTACTTTCTCCACTTATCCAATCTTTTTTCGGCTATTCCATAGATTTTGCGGGTTCGATGTTTTTTCTTTTTGGCCTTTCTTCATTTGTCTATTTCTACGGTGGCTGGCCGTTTTTAGAGGGACTGTTTCAGGAGTTAAAAAAGAAACAACCCGGTATGATGACGCTCATTGCGCTGGCTATATCTGTCGCCTATTTTTACAGTAGTGCGGTTGTCTTTGGAGTTGAAGGAAAAGTATTCTTTTGGGAATTAGTTACCCTTATAGATATTATGCTCCTTGGACACTGGATAGAGATGAAATCTATTATGGGAGCGTCACAGGCTTTGGAGGAACTGGCGAAACTTATGCCGTCAGAAGCCCATCGTCTAAAAGAAAGTGGAGATATAGAAGAGGTCAAGATTGAAGATTTGCAATCACAGGATAAAGTGCTTATCAAACCGGGTGAAAAAATTCCGGTTGACGGAATAGTTCTCGAAGGCGAATCGGATGTTGATGAATCTGCTATAACTGGTGAATCAAAGCCGGTAAGCAAAAAAAAGGATGATAAGGTTATCGGTGGCGCAGTCAACGGAGAAGGTTCTCTCACTGTCCAAGTAACCAAGACCGGCAAAGATTCTTATCTTTCCCAAGTGATAGAGTTAGTAAGGATTGCCAGTGAAAGTAAATCTAGGGCGCAAGGATTAGCGGATAAGGCGGCTTTCTGGTTGACAATAATTGCTATTACGGCAGGTGCAGCAACCCTTATAACCTGGCTTGTATTAGGTAAAGAATTTGTATTTGCTTTGGAACGTATGGTTACTGTCATGGTTATTACTTGCCCGCACGCCTTAGGCCTGGCTATACCACTTGTTATCGCTGTAATTACATCTATTTCGGCTAAGAACGGCCTTCTGATTAGGAATAGAACTTCTTTTGAAGGTGCTCGTAATATTGATGTTGTCGTTTTTGATAAAACAGGTACATTAACCAAAGGGGAATTCGGGGTATCGGACATTGTTACGTTTGGCGGCTGGAAGGAAGACGAGCTTTTACGTGATGTCGCTGCCATTGAAACAAATTCCGAACACACGATTGCCAAAGGAATCGTGAAAAAAGCAAAAGAAAAGAAGCTGGATTTACCTAAGGTAGAAAATTTCTCAAGTCTGCCAGGGAAAGGCGCTAAAGCGCGTATTCAGGGCAAACAAATTTTTGTTGGAAATAAAGGGATTTTTGAAATTGCCGAAGTATCTTCAACGGACGATGCGCAAAAACAGGCTAACGAGTTTGCTTCTCAGGGAAAGACACTGGTCTTTGTTGCTTCAGAAAACAAGATTCAGGGGATCATCGCTCTCTCAGATATCATCAGAGATGAATCAAAAGAAGCGATTAAGAGACTCAAAAAGCAAGATATAAGTGTTTCGATGATTACTGGCGATAATCAGGCAACCGCTAAATTTGTAGCCGATCAATTAGGCTTGGACAGTTTTTTTGCCGAAGTTTTGCCCGATAAAAAATCCGAGAAAATAAAAAAACTTCAAAGCGAAGGTAGAAAAGTTGCGATGGTGGGTGATGGTGTCAATGATGCGCCTGCTCTGGCTCAGGCTGACGTGGGAATAGCCATAGGGGCAGGTACGGATGTAGCTGTTGAAACAGCCGATGTGGTATTGATCGAGAATGATCCCAGAAATGTATTGGATATCATCCGGCTCTCGGCAATTAATCATCGCAAAACTGTCCAAAATCTTGCTTGGGCTACAGGCTATAACGTGTTTGCCATACCTCTAGCGGCCGGGGTCTTGTATAGTTATGGAATTATTCTCGCTCCAGCTATGGGGGCTATTATCATGTCCCTTAGTACAGTAATTGTCGCGATTAATTCTAGACTGATAAAATTTCAAAAGGAATACTAACATGAAAGCACATGTTGATCGAGATGGGTGATGGGAAAGCCCAATTGCACACAAACCTGTCCTGAAGTGTTTCAACTGGAAGAAGGAAAATCAAAAGTCATCGTTGATACTGTTTACAAAGAAGCTGAGGTCAAATGTCGAGAAGTTGAAGCCAGATGTTCGGTACAAGCGATTTTTGTTACTGAATAGATATAAATGAACACTAAATTCTTTTTAACCATTATCAAACAAAGAAATAGCCCAAGATTTCTTACAAAACTACCTACCTTCTGAGGTTAAGAAAGTATTAGACCTAAATTATTTAACTAATACATTCTCTTTGAACACAAAAGTTACAATAATGCCAGTGTGTTTCTGCAACTTTTAAAATACCCACTAAAGATATGGGAAGAAAAATACATCACCAAAACGAACAAATTATCTATAATAATACCGAACCAATGCCAAGTATTTAAGCTATAATTGTATTCTTAAAAATATCACTCCTTAAATTATGAAGTCATCAGGTTCACCTTTTTCCACACCATAAGTTTCTTTTATAAAAATTTTTCGAGATTCGAAAATGTACCAAGTAATGCTATCTTCATCTTTTTTTGTAATTTTTCTTATCTGTTGTTTTAAGATCTCATATTTTGCTTTTGTTATTTCTCCTTCCAGCAAGGAATTTTGTACCCAGTTCAGGTATTGTCTCGCTTTTTTTAAAACTTTTGCTACTCTTTTTTCATTAACATCGTAGGCCATTATTACGTACGTTTTTACCACCTCATTGTAAAAGGAACGTATTCTTTTTCTTCTATCAGATGTTTTAAAATCTTATAAGCCTCATGTTTTATCAATGTTCTGTAGGTAATATTTCTTTTTAATTTTTTATGTTTTAAAGTTGTACTTAAATGCTCTTCATAATTTTTTATAAAATTTTTTTGGCCTTCTTCGTTCAAGTGAATGCCGCCTTGAACTTTTTTAAAATGGTTTTCATTAATTATTTTTTTATTCACAAGGTTAAAAATAGTTCTATCTACCACAATGGGCTTAAATATTTCAGCTATATCAAGGTTCAAAGAAAATTTTCTAAAGTTAGTTGAATGAAGATAGCCAATTCTAGGATCTAATGGTGTTTGATAAATTTGCGTTAAAACTGTAGAGTACATTAAAGAATTTCCAAAACTGATAAGTGTGTTCAGGTAATTTGTAGGGGGCCTTTTTTCTCTGACAACCATTTTGAAATCTTCATTTGAGATTATATTGTTATCAATAAAATTATAATAAATCTCTCTATAATTTCCCTCTTGTGCCATTAATTCGTTAATAGAACCAATCTGGGGAATATTCTGAATAAATTCTTCCATTTTTTGCGAATACCGTTTTATTGTTAAATCGTTTTTCCTTTCATAATATTGCACAATCTTTAAGATGTTTTGCATAGCTCCTTCTACAAACTTTTTTGCTAAAACTAATCTTTTTTCTGAGGAGATATAGTGCTCTACTTGTTTAACTATTGTTATTCCATTTGTATTATGCTCATATGGATAAAAACTTCCCACATAAAAACCATAATGGTTGAAAAAATGGAGTGGTAAGTTATTGGCTGACAAGAATTCAAGAAGTCGTTTGTTTATGTTTATTTCTCCAAATATCTTTATTTCTGAAATGTTTTCTATCGGGAAGTACTTTGTTTTTTCATCAGATTCATTTTTAAAGGCTAGTGTGTTTCCTTTTCTAGATAACGTTCCGCTTTGAAATATATAGATAGGTTTCAATTTATTCCTCTCCCGCCCAACATAATTCTGCAAAGCCACATTTTGAACACACTCCTATCCATTTTGGTGGAGATGGAATAGGCGATTCAATTAATTCATTGAGTTTAAGAAGTGTATCTTGTATTTCTTTTTTGGCTTCCTCATCGAACACAATGGGAATTCTCTTTTTTTCTTTTGGCAATAGAATTTCCCCCTTTGCTTGAATACCCATATCCTCCAATAATTTTAAATAATATAACAACTGGATTTTGGCTCCTTTGAAAGATTTCGAAGATTTTTTGATTTCTCCAACTATGGTACACTTATTATCATTCCAAATTAAATCAATTACAGCTCCTGGAAGCTTTATTTCTTTTTCTCCTTTCCCTTCATAAGAATTTTTGTGTAAAAACCTTCCTAGTTCTATGTAGGGGTTATCTTGTTCAGGAGTGAATCTTCTTAAAACAAACCAAGCTTCTCTTGGGCATATTGAATAGGCTAAAACTGAATATCCTGTAATGATATTATCATCCATGAAAATCCTCTTTCAATTCATATGGAATAAACCCTACTTCTTCAGAATAGATTTCCCCAATGCCTAATTGGGTAATCAACCAAATTCCATTTCCCTTATACTCAAGCTTTTTGTCATCCTCTAGAAATACTTCGTTACAGTAGTTTTCCCATTCTTCCAGTTCTTTGTGAGGAACATTTATAGAATAATTTTGAATTTCTTTCCATAGTTGTTTTTTTCTTTCGTAATTTTCTAAACTATGTTCCAAACTTTCAATTTCATATAATTTGTTTGAGACTGTTCCATCCGAATCTACAAACACCACATCCTCGTATAAATGTTCTTTTATTAGAGGTTTATAATTACTCCAATTCCCTTCTTTTATCTCATACCAAGGACCTTTTTGGTATTTACTCACTGACAATGCAGTGTAATATTTATCTAGTAGTTCTTGAACTTCGTTTTCTGAAAATTTATTTTTGTTGGAAAAAATTTCTTTTGTCTTATTCAGCGATATGCTATCGTACACATAAGAAGCATATGATCTTTCATTCTCACTGTCATCATCTACTATTTCAGCAACCATTACTGTGCCAAGTTTATTTAGCATTCTTCTATTACATCTTCCAGCAGCTTGCACGATACTATCAAAGGGGGATAAATCTTTAAAAACGTAATCAAAGTCTAAGTCTACTCCAGCTTCTACTACCTGGGTAGATATGAGATTTCTTGGCAAGTTTTTATTTTCCAACTGTTTGATCTGTTTAATTCTTTCTAACCTTTCTTTAGGAATTACCCAAGTAGAAAGAAAGAAAAGGTTACTTTTCAAATGTTCTCGGAGTAAGATAAAAGCTTTTAACGCTTCTTTTCTTGTGTTAAGAATAAGTAGAGAAGAGTTATCAGTTCTATCAGCTGTAAATTGTTTAATATCAGAAAGCTTTATTTTTTCATTAACTATGTTATAACAGTGTCTATTTTTTGGGAAAGAAGATTTAGGAGCTAACTCTTTACCTTCTGCTATTTTAGGTTGTGTAGCGGTCATTAAAATAAAATAAGTTCCCATCTTTTTTGAAAGAAAAGACATTGTTTCTCCAAATCCTTGCCAATATTCAGGGGGAATCGACTGAGGTTCATCCAAAATAACTACCGCATCTTTTAACCTGTGGAAACTCATAGAATCGTTGGCATTAGGAGAATAAAGCACTTCCCAAAACTTTGCAAGGGTTGTAACAATGAGTGGCTCTTTGAAGTATCTAAAAGAAAGTATAAACCTTTCTAAATTATCTAAATCTTCTTTTTCCTTTGATGCACTTACCAAATGATGGTCTTCCTGTACTTTGTCGTATATTTTCTTTGCAACTTCAGAATTTTGATCAACAATACTTATGAACGGTAATACATAAATAATTGTTTTAAGAGAAAGTTTATTTGCTAACTTCATCGATGCTTGCAATCCAGTGAGTGTTTTTCCAGCCCCAGTTGGGAGCGTTATGGTATAGATACCTGGTTCTGAAATTGTATCAACGTTTGATAATGTACTTTCTCTTATTTTGTTTTTCCAATCGCTTAAATGGTTCTTTGGAAGGGATTCAAGAAATTTGTCGAACCTATCTTGTTGATAAGAAATTTTATCAAAATTGATCCTATCAACATTTAACGCATCTAGCCTATCAGATGTTATAAAAATTGAATTCTCGATTCTCGTATTAAACCATAATTCTTCAGCTTTAACCGTCTTGTTTAAAAGATACTGTGAATGCCAAGATTGAAATATTAATCTTTTCCATTCCTTTTCTGTTAGATATTCAATTTTGTTTAGATCAAGGAATTCTTCTAATGCTTTTATAACGTCTTGATAATTTAAATTTCTCCAAAAAGACATTATATCTTCAAAATTTAGTTGATATGAATGATGTCTTCTAACAATTTCGGCTTGGAAAACATCCTTTGTAAGCATAAATGTTAAATAAGAAGAAGGTTCAGAATGAGGATATTTTCCTTTTTTTGTCTTTAAATATTGTTGAAATTTAACATGAGATTTAGCTACATCATGAGTTAAGCAGATAGGTTTTAATGGATCAACTAAATCATTGTACCCATGAAAATTTGATATCTCTTTGGATTTTTCGAAGACTCCTTCTAAATGATCTTTAAGCAGTTTATCCGGATGGCTTTCTTGACCATTCAGGAAGCCAAACAATTTCATCATTTCCAACCAAAACTCCCCCTATCTCTTCAGGATTATCAACAATAATCCCCGTATCGCTATTGACTGGATAAAAAACTGACAAGCTTTTGGTAAGTCCCCTTTCTTCATCCATCTGAAGAGGGACTATGTCTTTAAAGATTCCTTTGGTTTTTTTCAGATTAATTTTGGGTTTAATATCAGCTGGTATGATACTTTTAATATTTACCTCACCATCATTGATCTTCACTGGGTTGAAAGATCCTATGTAGTCAATATTAGCAAATGAATATGCTGTACCTAAATATGGAGTAAAAACAAAATTACCTTGTTCAAGAAAAGGTTTTAATTTTTCTTCTATAGGACCTTCTACATAAATTCGATATTTTGGCCTTTTAACAAATTGATGTTTTATAATATTGTGAATTCCCTTTTTTGGGTCTTTATAATTCCACAGGTTTATGCTAGTAGTGAACCATTTAATTGGAGATCTTATAGAGATGGAAATTCTGTTTCCATACAATGCTTCCCAATAAGAAGCCAAATGAGCTTTATTTTCAGATTTGTTCTCTACGCCTATTATAGCTGCAATTAATCCTCCAACAGCCGTAGGTGGCGGAAAGGGATAGGATGCGGAAGAAGTGGTTGTATAGAATTTGCGAAACATAGCATACTCCCCTGTAATATCAAAAACAAGGGCCATTGTATCACCTCAATTCAATAGCTACTTTATCTTCTCCCAAAATACTCTTTAGATCATCAATATTCTTTACTTCCAAGTCAGGATCCTTGATAATTATTATCTTTTCTATATTATCTTTGAGTAAAGAAACCTTATCACATATTTCCTTCAAATTGAGAGCAATGTCTTGAATATTTCTGATTGCCAATTGTTCATCGTCATCTAACAAAGAATTATCTTTTTTGGTTAATTTTATCCTTTCATCCAAAGACCCTATTAATCCATTGAAATCAGGTTTGTACCAAATTTCCATCAAAAAGCGGGAGCGATGTTCAGTTTTACTTCTTGTGATTAAATTGTTGGTTCCGTTCCAAGCAGCTTGTGTAAGTTTGTTGAAATCCTCATCTGTTGCTTGTGTCCTTTCAGATGCATATTGATTTCCAATTGCATAGGTTCCAATCAATGCAAAAGGTACTATATATTCATTTCTTATAGTTCTCTGTTCTCCTCCTTCTTTAGTAACAAACGCACCTGTCCCTTGTACAAATTCAACTTTTGTTTTATGTAAAGATCTTCCCCATTTAAATTGGACAGGTCCAGTCCATGCAAAACTTTCTTTACCCAATGCGAAAGTTACACCGAAAAGCCTTGTATCGATACATTTCTTTAGAGTTTCGTCTCCATTTGTGGTAGACAATTTCGTTTTCAACTCTTCGAATCTTTCTTTTAAAGTCTTTGGTTCTCCATCAATGAAAACATCTTCTCCCATTCTCATTAATTCGTCTCTAATAGTTCTTTTAATCCTAACGTCAGATACCAAAACTTGCCCTGTTTCTTCATCGTATCTTGGATGATTTGCATTCAATGGATCACCGTTTGGATTCGCATCTTTTACAGAGTATACAAACAAAAGTTCTTTTCTACCGTTAAACATCTTGGTCCTCCCCCTTGTCCGTTTTTTCTATTTCTAATTCTGCTACTTCTTTCTCTTTTGTGTAGTCTTTGTATATTTCCCAGAAATAATTTCTCCAGTTCATGAAACCTGTTACAAAAGCAAAATTTCCATCAACGCCTAAATCTTTTCCTTTAGAATTCATTAATAGTTCTTGAGAGTAACCAGCTAAATCTTCAATAAGGAAAGAAGGCTCAATCTTGTACGCTTTTATCAGTTCTGGTATTCTTGCTAGATGTTTTTTAATATCTCTTAAACTTAATCTTCCAAAATTTAGCTGTTTGTACAACGGAGAATCTTGAATTTTTGCGTTTGAATAACCACTCTCGTCTTTTTCCCCTTTTGCTTGATTATAGGCTATAAAGCCCAAAACTACTCCAGATAAAAGTGTTCCTTTTCCAAAATCACTCTGCAAAAACTTATCAGAAAACTTATCTAGGAATTCCAAATGTCTTTTCATAACGAATACCTCCAAGATTTATTGTAGTTGTTCAAAAATTCAATCAACAACAAAAAGTCATTCAAAGTAAGATGAAAATAGTCATTTTGGACTTTGTCGTTCATCAATTTAGGAATTCTTGCAACAAAATTTTGTTTTATAGTTTTAGTTTCAACCCTTTCTCCACTTAAAATTTTTCCAATAATTTCCATTGTCAGGGTTCTCATTACCTTTTCTTCACTGTCTTCTTTCAAAACTAAATGGCGAAGAGTTCGATATATGTGTTTTAAAGCAGCAGAAAGTTGGGTATCTTTCTTTTTCGCCAAGAGCTGCACAGTCTCTTCCCAAATTTGGTGTAATTTTTGTATTCTTGTTAAAGGTACATCCTCGATCATTTGATGTATTACAAGTTGTGCTTGATTTTGTTCGAGAAAAAGAAAATGAAAAACAGCTGTATAAGGTTTATCTACATCATAATCAGGATCTGTGATATAATCCAAAAGATCTTTTTCTTTTGTATACTGATCACTCCAAAAATAATTCTTTAAATCATTGAAAGCATCATCCAGAATGTTTGTATCTGTTGTAAAGAACTCGGGTATTATCCAGATCTGGATATTATTTATAATGGATTGATCTACAAAATTATAATCTATGTAAGTTTTGGCATTAGAGAAAGTCTTAAAGCAGTCTTTACAATATTTGTATACCTTGTTAGAAAAATTCTTATTTATGGCAGGAAGGAAATTCACTTTATCAAACGTAGCAAAAGGAAAAATCATATCGAAATTAAGTAAAATATCGCTTTCCTTACCACAATAATCACAAACTCCACCTTTTTTTGAAACATTTTTCTTATTCAGTTCCTCGTTTAATTTCTTTAAAAAATATTGTTGGAACAGCTTAACTTCTCCAGGGTAAAGAAATTGTCCATCATCTTCAATACCAAAAACAATTAAATACGAAGCCTTTGGATCACTGTAACACTCTAAGAACCGATCCACAAAATCATTATTAGATAAGTCATTGATTATTTTTTGAACAGAACCTTTTTCAAAAAATCCTAAATCTTCGAAATCTTGAATCATTTTTTCAATTTTGCTTATATACGATTTAGAACCATTTAAGAGAACCTCACGATTTTTTTCTCTTGTACTTTTTGGCTTTGATATTCTCAAAACAGGTGAGTATCGCCAGTCGGTATTACTGCCTGGAGGTTCTTTATACAAATACCTAAGTTTTTTGTATTGTTCATCTTTGCTATCTGCAAAAAAATCAGCTTCATCAATTTTTGAAACACCCTCAATTTTTAGAGGTATGATTGTATTTTCTTTTTCACTTTGCAATTTCAACGTACTGTAATTTGATACTTTTAAATAAATTCTTATTTCTTTTGATCCATCTGTTCTTACAGGTATGGCTAGATAATCTGTTATTTCATCAGTTTTTGATGAAAATTCTTTTCCAATAGTGTAAACCGCTTCGATAAAACCCATATTATCACCCTCTGTCCATAATCATATAACTTCGACTAACCCAAACCCTTGGGAGTTTTTTGCTCCAAAACCAGAATCGTAACCAATTTTCAACAAACTTGGATTCCCTTGAATTTCAAAAACTCCATGCCAACCTTTAATAATAAAATTTTTATACTTTGTTATGATCATTTTAGAGCCTTTCTGATCAGCTTCTTTTATAACGAATTCATCATTACTTATTTTTTTTGAAAGATATGAATCGTAATAGGCAAGATATTTTTTTATTAAATTTTCCTTTATTAATTTTGAAAATTGATCTTCGCTGGGGGAAAAGTAAATAGTCTTTTTTGAAGAATTTTGTACAATCGTAGAATAAATAGTAATGGGGGATAAAGTCTTTACCTTTATTTTATCGCTTTTTATTTCCAAATCATCGTACTCTAACTTCTCTACATGAATCTTTTGACCTAATAGTTCAAAATCATCTTTAAATAAAAGCGAGTCTGCACAATACTGAATTAAGTTCTTGTCGTGAGAGGAAATTTTCAAAGAAACATTATCAGAAAACTCTATTGTTTTATCCTTTTGATTTAAGCTGAATTTTCCGCTTAGCCTTGAAAAAGAAAACAATTTGTACTTTCTTTTATTATAGCTAAAACCCTCGTTATGAATGAAGTTTCTATATTCGGCATTATCTATTAAATCAAGAATGAAAGCTTGAATAATATGATTGTAATTTAATGGAAGTATTAAACTATTTAAAGAAAATTGAACGTTTAATCTCATTTCAATTCTCCCGATATTTTAAATTAAAAATTAGAATCTTTACTGTAATATATTTTATCATACGATAATAAAAAAAGCAAGAAGGTATAAAAAAATGTCTGTCGACCTCCAATAAGGTAAAAATCCCAGGGGATCGACAGACAAGTGTTAAAAGTCACAATCCTTATATTATGCATATTTGAGTTGATTTTTAACAATTTATCAAAATTTTGATTGACAATCGTAATTTTTTATGATATAGTATTTATAGGTATCTTATGCCTTTTTATCCTACCTATGAGGAATGGAAACGATGGAAAAGAAAGAAAGACATCAAGAACGTTTGACCCTTTTTATCCTACCTATGAGGAATGGAAACCTCATCCACATAGTAGATTATTTGTTATGGATTATGCTTTTTATCCTACCTATGAGGAATGGAAACTTTTTTTCATGATAAAATCATCTCCTTTTTTAGTAAAACTTTTTATCCTACCTATGAGGAATGGAAACGAAATAGTTACTATGGTGGACGTACTGAATTGATTGACTTTTTATCCTACCTATGAGGAATGGAAACCTTCATATTTGTCTCCGAATGAATCAAAAAACACTCTTTTTATCCTACCTATGAGGAATGGAAACAGGGCGAAAAGGAAATCATGAAACGTATTGGTGAATTCTTTTTATCCTACCTATGAGGAATGGAAACAAGCAAGAAAAGGCGATAAAACTTCTAAAATATTCTATCTTTTTATCCTACCTATGAGGAATGGAAACAACAATGAGGATATAGAATATTGTAGGCGTGATGTTGACTTTTTATCCTACCTATGAGGAATGGAAACGATAATTGTATCCCTTCGGTACGATAAAAGAATAACTTTTTATCCTACCTATGAGGAATGGAAACAATGAAGATGATAAAAGGATTTGGCATGGTGATAAAAGCCTTTTTATCCTACCTATGAGGAATGGAAACTTTTTTATAGAAAGTACACTGTACTTTCTAAGTCGCTTTTTATCCTACCTATGAGGAATGGAAACTCTAACAATTAACAACGAGCCAGCTCGAATGAAAATCTTTTTATCCTACCTATGAGGAATGGAAACTGTGCATTCTTGACACCTTGGAAGTTTTCAGTTATTTCTTTTTATCCTACCTATGAGGAATGGAAACTTCAATTGGATACTTTCAAATATCTACGTGGAGGGGTGCTTTTTATCCTACCTATGAGGAATGGAAACCCCGTGCCGCTGACGTTGTATAACTTGAAAAAAGAATCTTTTTATCCTACCTATGAGGAATGGAAACTGGGTTAAGAATGAGAGCACTTTAGAAGAGAGACCTGTCTTTTTATCCTACCTATGAGGAATGGAAACTTGTCTCAATAGGTTCTTTTGGTTGAGTCTGTCCTGCTTTTTATCCTACCTATGAGGAATGGAAACCTTCCTGAAAAACCGTGTCGGTTTTTCCGTGTCGGTTTTTCTTTTTATCCTACCTATGAGGAATGGAAACTTGAGGAACCTAAAAAAGAGGAGGCAAATAATAAAACTTTTTATCCTACCTATGAGGAATGGAAACATAATATAACTTCCATCACCATTTTCAATTATCTTTGCCACTTTTTATCCTACCTATGAGGAATGGAAACACCCGTCTCGCACGTCCGGCACTGTGATGCTGTATCCTTTTTATCCTACCTATGAGGAATGGAAACACTTGTATACAGAAACAGAAGCAGACATAAAAACACTTTTTATCCTACCTATGAGGAATGGAAACCGACACCAATTAGATCCATAACAGTTACCTCCTTAAGCTTTTTATCCTACCTATGAGGAATGGAAACCAAGGCGTTTGTTTCGGCTCCGTGTTTGCGGCTCCGTGCCTTTTTATCCTACCTATGAGGAATGGAAACACCATGAATGAAACGCTTCTTTTGTCTTTCTTTGCTTCTCTTTTTATCCTACCTATGAGGAATGGAAACTCTAACTTCCTTCTTTCAACTTCTTTTTGTAACTTCTTTTTATCCTACCTATGAGGAATGGAAACCAAATACAGTATTCCCACAAGTAATAAGTAATAACAACTTTTTATCCTACCTATGAGGAATGGAAACTCAATAATTTCACAATAATAATTTCTCAACAAATCATCCTTTTTATCCTACCTATGAGGAATGGAAACGTAGCTAAATTAGCAATTATAACTCCTTTTTCTTTTCTTTTTATCCTACCTATGAGGAATGGAAACACTTTATTCAACATATCAACATTATTTTCTTTCTCACTTTTTATCCTACCTATGAGGAATGGAAACCTCGATTTCTTCTATGTACATTTTTTCCGACAACTCGCTTTTTATCCTACCTATGAGGAATGGAAACTTTAGATTTTTGTGTTGATATTTGTGTAGATATTTACTTTTTATCCTACCTATGAGGAATGGAAACTTATATCATCCTGTCTTCCTTCGTCTGTGATTTTCTCCCTTTTTATCCTACCTATGAGGAATGGAAACTTCTTATTTCTTTAACTATTTCTGGTTCTAATTGTTCACTTTTTATCCTACCTATGAGGAATGGAAACCAAGAAATATCTCTTAGTTTTTTTTTTGAACCATATAGTAGCTTTTTATCCTACCTATGAGGAATGGAAACAAGTAAAAAAAAGAGATGATTTCTCACCTCTTTTTTCCTTTTTATCCTACCTATGAGGAATGGAAACGGTTCATTTAAACTAACAATCTTTGTATCTTCTTTTTCTTTTTATCCTACCTATGAGGAATGGAAACATATGAAAAGTAAAGTGAATACTGCTAAAACGCCCCCTTTTTATCCTACCTATGAGGAATGGAAACTCTAAATCTGTGAATACTTTTACTTTTCCTTGAAGCTTTTTATCCTACCTATAAGGAATGGAAACAGCCCCTGAGCTGAAGCTAACATACCCTCGGTGTACCCTTTTTATCCTACCTATAAGGAATGGAAACTTTCCTTCACATATTGGTCTACTTCACCATGTATCCCTTTTTATCCTACCTATAAGGAATGGAAACGCACTCTCCTCTAAAGCTCCTCTTTGAGCAGCTAATCTTTTTATCCTACCTATAAGGAATGGAAACGTATATACAGCATAACGCATTGCATCCATTGCATGGCTTTTTATCCTACCTATGAGGAATGGAGGGGGGTGGAGAGGAATGGAGGGTGAGGGAAAAAATGGAAACAATACAATCTTCAACTTCCGGGAATTTCAAGTAGTTCGCTTCCACTTTTTAACCAAGCTTTGATGAATGGAAGGAAGGGAAGTAAGGCTAGCGAACTTAAGCATTTTTTCTACTTCTTTTTGATCTAAAGGATAGAAAATAGGGTAAGAATTTGGACCTCATTTTAGATCATTCTTAAGCTTCTACGAAGTATCCCCTAAATTTTTAATCACACTTTAATTAATCGAAAATAGGAATGAAGTGGAGATTGATATCTCCCCTTTTGCTCTAAATAATGTAAGATGTAGATAAAACAGAAACTACATTATTTCTTAACTTGCTAGGTTCTATACTGTGCAGTCCAACCTTTTAGACAAGCTTTGATGAAGGTAAAGTAGAAACGAAAATAATGCCTGCAAACATGAGTTTTTTTCTCTTTTCTTTACTTTGAAAAAGATTACAAATAGAGGGGAATAAGGGAAGCGATATTATCTCTCAGCTTCCAAGTAATGCTTCCTTCCTTCTAACCTTATTTTAATGAACTGAAAGTAGGAAAGAAAAGATAACCTGTAAATGTGAGACTTTTTTTCTTCTCTTTTGTTCAAAAAGAAATGAAAAGGAGAAAGGAATGGAAGGTGGGAGTGAGGAATGGAAACCTGTGTAACCGTCTGACTTTTTTTAACATTCTAGATTTTTTATCCTATCTTTTCTTTGATGAATGAAAATATTCTCAAATCATCTCCATCTTTCTTAACTTCATAGATTTTTATTCTAACAATAAGAAATTAAAATAGTTTTTAACGCATCTTTCTTGTTTCTTCGCTTTTTTCTTCTTATCCTAAGAGCAAATCCACAATCAGATAAAGAAAAATATTCTAAGTATTACATTAGAAGAGCTAAAGTAGTTATTAATTTAGCTATCGAAGGTTAATGCAAATTAATGAATTTTTTTAGATTTTTAGATGATATAATGGGGTTGAAAACAAATTATCAAAATCATGGGTAATAGGAAGAAGGTTAGGAACATTTTTAATATTTCAATAGTTAAATAACTCACTAAGAAGGAGATCAGGATGATAGTTGAAAGAGTTATAGAAGAAGCACAGCCTTATTTAGAGGGAATAAAGATCAAAGATGCGGTTATAGGGATTTCACTTATTGGTATGGAACTTAGTAATAATCATGTGGGCGTAAGCTACGTTCTACGTGAGGATTTAAAGTCAGGTTGCTCTATTTTCCCGTATGCTCAAGACATTATTGGTAAAGATAGTTTAGAAATTGCCGAATGGGCTCTCACAGGTCAAGATGATCTGCAAAGATCTATCGGCGTTGCCGTGTTGACAGCTGCTTCACGTTCCCTTCCTTTAGTTGATGTTGATACTTCTATTCATCCTTTTTCTATTGAAATCACACCTGAGGATAATGTTTGCTTGATAGGCTATATTCCTCAAGTTGCTAATATGTTCAATGGAATGGTCAAAAATGTGTTTATTTTTGATCGCGGAATCTCAAAAAAAGGTGGTATTTTTGGGAAAGTACTCCCTGAGGAAGAACAAAAAGGCATACTTCCAAAATGTGAAATAGTATTTCTAAGTGGGACTACTGTTATAAACCACAGCCTAGAGTATCTTTTAAGTTTATGCAAAAATGCCCGAGAGATAGTTTTAATTGGGGCATCGACCCCGATGTTTCCCAATGCGTTTGTTGGAACGAGGGTAAGTATTTTAGCAGGTTCTTGGTGGGATGAAAGGGAAAAAGACAAAATCTTTCGAATTATTTCACTCGCAGGGGGTATAAGCCACATTTCCAAATTTGCAATTAAAAAAAATGTAAGGGTATAAAAAAGCTTGTAAGAAAATAAATTTTTAGCACAGGATGGGGTGGCTGAGATGGAACGATCTTTCGTTCATGTTTATACTGGTAACGGCAAAGGTAAAACAACAGCAGCTTTAGGGCTTTCTGTTAGAGCTGCACTTGCGGGCAAAAAAGTCTTTTTTGCACAGTTTATAAAAGGTATGGAGTATAGTGAATTGAAAGTGAGCCAATATATTAAAAACATCGATATTCAACAGTTTGGTAGGGAGTGTTTTATATACAAAAAACCTACAGAAGAGGACATAGAAGCAGCCAAAAGGGGAATGGATATTTGTGAGAAGATTTTAAAAGGCGTTGAATACGATTTGGTTGTGTTGGATGAGTTGAATATTGCTTTATACTACAAGTTGATTCCCCTGGATAGAGTTGTAAAAGCAATTAAAGAAAGAACTCCCTCGATAGAGGTTGTAATAACTGGGAGATATGCCCCAGAAGAAATTATAGAAATGGCGGATTTGGTTACCGAGATGAAAGAGATTAAACATTATTACAACCAAGGAGTTCAAGCAAGAAAAGGTATAGAGTTTTAAATAACAGTAAAAATTTAAATAAGCAAAGTTTCTTCGAAGTCGATTATTTAGGTATTCGAAAAATAATTTTCTGTTTTATTTTATTAATATGTATAATAAAAAAATAATGGTATAATAATATTAACAATGATAAGTTTTAGAGTTTCTAATTTTGTTCAATAAAAAAGGAGGAGATTTTTATTTCAAATTATCCAAATTTTCACACAGTGGCTATCGAGTATATGAATGATTCAAATTTAGTACATGAGGACCATCTTCACCCTGAAGTTATTTTATGGGTGAACTTTAGTGAGGAATCTAAGAAAGAATTTTTGGACAAGATAAAAAAACAAGATGAAGATTTAGCTCAGGATATCAGCGAGCACCTATCACAATTCAAAATTGAAGAAGAAGTGGTTCCCGTTAACTTACCACTAGATGTCGATACCGAAGAAGAATTCGACAAATTTATGTATTTCTTAGGTGAATTGGCAGAGATCGTTGATTTAAAAGCGTATTCAGTGATTACTGAGGTGTCGCTAGCCGATGAAGAGAGCGAGAAAGAAGATTTTGAAGATCTATACAATTTCCCCGCAATATTCAGCGAGGAAAAGGAAGGAAGTTGCTATTTAACGGTATTCGATTGGGATTTAAAAGAAATGGAAGAGTATTCTGGTAAGTTTGAGAAAAACGAAAAAGATATTGAAGGTCTGAGATTTCCTTTCTTTCAAAGCTAAAACTTTAAAAAAACCCTCTGGAATCAAATAGAGGGTTTTAAACTTATTAAAGTTAGAATGAGGTAGAGGGGGGTATAAAATTGATAAAAGCGATAAATTTAACAAAAAAATTTAAAGATTTCACCGCTGTTGATGGAATCAACTTAAACGTAAGTGCGGGGGAAATTTATGGTTTTCTTGGTCCGAACGGTGCAGGGAAAACTACAACTATAAAAATGCTCACAGGAACACTAAAACCAACCTCTGGTCAAATTTTCATCATGGATAAAGATTACAATAATTACGAATTGGAGATAAAAAGAGAAATTGGCGTTGTGCCTGATGAACCAAAAATGTATGAGAACCTCAAAGGCAGTGAGTATATAGAATTTGTAATGAACGTATACAAATTAAATTCAAACGAAATTCATTCTCGATTCAACGAAATATGTGATGCCTTTGGGATAGATTACCTCAATGATTACATAGGTGATTATTCTCATGGTATGAAACAAAAATTAATGGTTGCCTCAGTTTTGATGAGAAAACCAAAGGTAATTTTTTTGGATGAGCCAACCGTAGGTTTGGATGCCCGAGCAGCGAGGATACTCAAAGAACTTTTACAAAAATACAAGAGCGAAGGCTCCGCGATATTCTTTACGACACATATCCTTGAAATAGCAGAAAAGATGTGTGACAGAATAGGGATCATCGATCACGGTAGGATCCTTGCAGAAGGTAATTTGGAAGAATTGAGATCTCTCTCTAAACTAGGAAATAGGAGTTTAGAGGACATTTTCTTGGAATTAACAGGGGGTAGTGAAGTAAAAGAAATAATCGACGAACTTTAGAGGGGAGGTTCTGAGACAATAATGAATGAATTAAAATTGTTGTTAAAATACTCCTATAAAAACAAATCTCGACCAACAAAAAATAAAAAAGGGATAGAAAGAGGTTCAGGTATGCTCTCCAGTGTAATGAGCTATCTGATAGTCCCAATAATTTTTTTAGCTGTTATCATTCCTACGATGCTTGCAGCTGCAGGTTCATTTAATTTAAACATTCCGTTGAATCAAATAGGTTTGGATTCTAATTATACTTTGTTAGAGCTAATGTTTGCACCTTCCTTTTTATTTGTAAGTGCGATTTTTGTTTTACAATTTTCCCCATTAATTGTAACTACGCTTTTTGATAACGATATGATGGACATCCTTTTGACCATGCCCATTAAAAGGTCAACACTCTTTTTTTCCTCTACTATAGATAGTTTAATCATGTCTGGAATAGGGAGTGGAGCCTTCTTATCAATAGTTGTCTCGTATATGATTTTGAAAGGTTCAAATATTATTCTATCTATCTTGGGTATTATAGGTTTTTTTCTTTTTTTGATCTCTATATCGATTGTAATAGGATTAATTATGTCTTTCTTTGTTGGTAAAACATCTGCAAAAAGAATTGCCCAATTAACTTATTTCATAGGCCTTATCTTTATGGTCTTAATACCCCAATTTCTCCCCCGTATGATGACTAGTGATCCACAAAACCTTGTGGAAGGCATGGGGAACTCTCTTAAAGTATTTATGAACCCTCTTTGGCCACATGCTCAGTTCATCAACGCTATAAACGGCAGTATCTTTTCTCTTGTATTCATCTATGCTGTTTCGATATTGTTCTTTTACTTGGTATATAGATACTCGAACAATCTTGATTTCTCAACCTCTAGGAAAAAGTCAAAGGTTAAAAAAATTGAAAAATTTAAAACCAAACGTCTGCCTCTTTTTGAAAAAGATAGAAAACTTCTTTTCAGGAATTCCCAATTGATCTTTATGATGATTTATCCGGTGGTATTGCCGTTCATATTCTTTTTCACAGGTATGCAAGATTTATCTTACATAACTATCTTTTTTGTGTTGATAGCTGCAGACTACTCTGCCATGATTTCTGCATATATGTTGACTGAAGAAATAAAAATCTGGCCCGTTCCAAAGTTATTTCCTTTCAAAACAAGAACTATGGTGAACTCAAAAATAATGATTTCTACAGGGCTTTATACAATTGAGTTCATCGCTCTTATAATAGTTTTCTCCATTGTGCTAAAATTTAAATTATTTGATTTGATACTTATAATTCCTACTGTCATATTGTTGTACTATTCATCGCTATTAGGGACAAGAATCTTTCTCAGCGATCCAAAAAGAGATGTATCCCAAATGAACAAGGTTTTCAAAGGGAAAGAAGTATTGGTTATAGAATTGATAACAATGGGGTACGCTGCGGCTATTTTTGGCTTGCTATTTTTTTATGACCTAATGCTTGCCCAAGGTCCGCTTTGGATCTTTAAAAATATCAGCATGCAGCTTACTTCTCTAATAATACTTGGAACAGTAGCTGTGCTATTGCTTGTAATTATAAGATCTATTGGAAAAGAACAAAGAAAGATAAACCAGTACATAGAAGCAATGGAATAACATTCCGTTGGTGAATCTAAAAATTGGATTGAATTTCAGTAGTACTTTAATAAACCCTCTATAGAAATTGTAAGAGGGTTTTTCTTATTTATTAGAATGTGTGCTATCATATATTTTAGAAGGGTTTTCTTTATAGGTGGTTACGAAACAATGGAAGTATTTCTTCATTCTTATAGGCGGATTGCGGAACGATGGGAGTAATTCTTCCTTCTAATGGGGTGGGCTGTGGAATGATGGAAGTATTTCTTCATTCTTATGGTCGGACTGCGGAACGATGGGAGTAATTCTTCCTTCTAATGAACGGGATGCAGGATGAAAGGGTAAAAGATTCTTTTCCTTATGGGTGGGCAGCGGGGCGAAGGGGCGCTAAATATAATGTTTTAGAGCTTTTTAAAATAGTGATTGTATAAAAGGGGGAACCACAATGGTAGAAAATAAACGATTGAAAGTTACTATTTTATACGATAACACAGTGTATGACAAAGATCTCCAAGCTAATTGGGGATTTTCTGCTTTGATTGAAGTAGGAAAAGCACCTAAGATACTTTTTGATACCGGTGGAAGTGGAGATATTCTGTTAAATAACATGAAAAAGCTAGGAGTTGATCCATCTACAATAGATGAGGTTTTTATATCTCACAACCACTATGATCATGTGGGCGGTTTGTCGGGTTTTCTCTCAAAAAACCCCGATGTAACGGTTTACGTTCCTCCATCTTTCAGGGGAGTGAAAAATGCGAAAGAAGTTATTACCATAAAAGGTCCTATTGAAATACATGAAGGCATTTATTCCACAGGAGAATTAGAAGGGATAGAACAATCTCTTTGTGTAAAAACTGAAAAAGGAATAGTAATCATAGTTGGATGTTCACATCCAAAGATGGAAAATATATTAAAAACCGCTTCAACATTTGGAGAAGTATACGGAATAATTGGAGGGTTACATGGAACACCTGCAGAATCTTTGAAGGGTTTAAAACTAATTTGTGCAACACATTGTACCCAACACAAAGAAGATATAAAAAAACTTTTTCCAGAAGCCTATATAGAAGGTGGCGCTGGAAAGGTTGTTGAAATTTAAAAATACTAAAGACAATAAAATATCAAAACATATTATACAAGGGGGATGAGGTATGGAAAAGTCTGTAAAAATAAGCAGAAATATGTTTATAACCTCAGCACTAGTTATTTTTTCTATCATGATGATCTCAGGGGTATTAACAATTTTATTGCCTGCGGGGGAGTATCAAAGAGAGTTTATAGATGGAAGAACAGTCATCGTAGAAGATTCTTACCAGACAATAGAAAAACCAAATTATCCCTTTTGGCGATGGTTTACCGCTCCAATCGAAGTATTATGGAGCTCTGATGCACCCCTTATAATCACTATTATTGTGTTTATATTGGTAGTTTCCGGTTCGATCTATATTTTGAACAAAAACCATGTCATCGAATACATCATTAATAAAATTGTTAAAAGGTACAGCAAGCAAAAAAACGTTTTATTAGGTTTGATGATTCTAGTTTTTATGCTTTTAGGTGCATTGATGGGGATTTTTGAAGAAATTGTCCCTTTAATACCGATTGTAATAATGTTTTCAGTTTCCTTGGGTTGGGATGACCTAACAGGTTTGGGGATGAGTTTACTCGCAGCAGGATTTGGTTTTTCTGCAGCAATAGCGAATCCGTTCAGTTTAGGGGTGGCACAAAGAATAGCTGAAATCCCACTTTTTTCGGGAATAGGTCTCAGAATAATTATTTTTATCACTACTTACCTACTTTTATTCTTTTTTTTGAGGAATTATGCTAAGAAGCACCAAAAAGAGGTTGTTGATCAGCAAATAGAAACCATCGATTATGATGTAAATACTTCAAAAGCTTCTAAAATTTTAATAACAATAATTTCAATTTTGTTTATACTGATTTTAATTTCTGGTTTTACTGGATTTATGAGTGGTCTTATGTTGCCCGTTGTTGGTGTGTTATTCATGGTAGGAGGTTTTTTATCGGGTTTGGTTGTTGAAAAAAGTATTTCTAAAGTATTCAAAGATTTTTTAATAGGGATGAGCAATCTGTTGCCTGGAGTCATATTGATTCTCATGGCTATGTCGGTAAAACTGATAATTACCAATGGAAAAATCTTAGATACGATATTGTACAATGCATCTATTGTTATATCTGAATCTGGAACTGTCGCTGCAACTTTTTTGATTTATTTGCTTTTTTTTATTATGAATTTATTTATAGGTTCAGCTTCAGCAAAAGCATTTTTGACTATGCCAATTGTAGTTCCTTTGGCAGATTTGGTTGGAATCACTAGACAAACCGCTGTACAAGCTTTCGTTTTTGGAGATGGGTTTAGTAATTTGTTGTATCCAACTAATGCAGTGTTGTTAATTTCGTTGGGAATTGCTGGAGTTAGTTATTTAAAATGGTTTAAATTCATTTGGAAGATTCAGCTTGCTGTGTTTATTCTTTCTTTGCTATATTTGTATATTGCAGTAAAAATAGGATACGGTCCTATATAATAGGAGATAGAGAGATGTATGATTATTCCTATGATTATGATGAGTGTAGAAAAAACTTTTACACCTTTGAAAATGAGCTAAAGAAATATTATTCTACAGTTTCTAATGATTCCTATTCAATTGAAGAGGACAGTTATATTGATAGTTTTTTATGTCAGAACGAAGGTAACAGAAAGTTATTTCTTATTACAACAGGCGAGCATGGAATAGAAGGATTCGCGGGTAATGTGTTCATGCAAATATTCGTTAAAGAGTTTTTACACCGAATAAAAAATCAAGAAATTTCGTTGTTTCTCATTCATTCCTTGAACCCTTGGGGGATGAGGCATAAAAGAAGAGTAAATGAAAACAACGTTGATTTAAATAGAAATTTTCTTTATCAAAACGAGGATCTAAACAACGAGTCATATGAAAAAATGCAAAGGTATTTCACTAAAAAGGGGTCGGTTGGTGTTTTAGATTCAAGTTTAATATTAGGATTTTTTGAATTGCTACCTTATTTATTAAAATTAGGCACAAAAGGGGTAAAAGAGGCTCTAACCAAAGGGCAATATGATGATAATAAATCTGTTTATTATGGCGGAAAAAAAGAAGAGAAATCAACTAAGTATATAAAAGGAATCTATGAAAGAGTTTTTAATAGCTATGAATTTATCCTCCATTTAGACATCCATACTGGGGCAGGTTCAAAAGATAAATTGTTGATTGTTAATTCTGCCTTTGACAAAGAAGATTGTAATATCAGAGAAAAGCAATTTAATTATTCTCCTATTACCCAAGCGAAAAAAGAAACTTTTTACAGTATAAATGGAGATATGATAGATTATATATACAAAAAGTATCACAGTACTTCGAATTTCTATTCTACGTGCTTGGAATACGGTACATATGGTGAAGGATTAATAGGTCAACTGAAAAGTATAAAAAGTTTGGTTTTAGAAAATCAAGCTTGGTGGTATGGTACAAAAAATTCTCAAGTAAGATCGAAAGTTGATAAATTATTCAGAGAAATGTTTTTTCCGGAGCGTAACGAGTGGCGAAATTCTTTTGAAGAAGATACTAAAAAGGCATTGAATGGAATATTGAAATATTTTGAATTTTTAAAGTAGAGAACAAAAGCATACTATAACTTTGAGATATGTTTTTAATAGATGCAAACTTAAAAAATTGGAGGGATATAATTTTGAAAATTAGCATAATAGGAACGGGAAGAGTGGGTTCAAGTACTGCTTTTGCTTTAATAAACGCAGCAGTTGCTGACGAGATCGTTCTTTACGATCTCAACAAAGAAATGGCTGAAGGTGAAGCATTGGACTTATTGCATGCAACAACCTTTCACAAAAGAATGATTATAAGGGCAGGGGAATATAGTGATATAGAAGGAAGCGATATAGTATTAATTACAGCAGGAGCTGCTCAAAAGCCTGGTGAAACAAGGTTAGATTTGACAATAAAGAATGCTAAAATAATAAAAGGCATTTCAGAAAATATAAAAAAATATGCTCCAAATACGTTGATAATAAACATTACTAACCCTGTTGATGTTATGAGCTATGTTGTGTGGAAAGTAACTGGTTTTGAATCTAATAGGGTAATTGGGACTGGAACAATATTGGACACCGCAAGATTAAGAGCCTTAATAGGGAAAAATTGTGGAGTTTCCCCAATGAGTGTTCACGCCTATATAATAGGTGAACATGGTGACTCAGAGTTGGCAGCGTGGAGTTCGGCAATGATTGGAGGTGTTCCAATTAAAGGTTTTTGCCGTAATTGCCCGTACAAAGATAATTGTAATAAAGATCTGAGTAAGATTTTTGATGATGTAAAAAATTCTGCTTACACTATAATAAGCAAAAAAGGTGCAACTAATTATGGAATAGCTTCAGCAACTACTGCACTGGTAGAATCGATAATTAAGAATGAAGGAAGAGTATATACCCCTTCCGTGTTGTTGGATGATGTGTACATAGGATATCCTGCGGTTATAAACAAAGACGGGGTGGAACGAACTATCGATATAACTTTGAATGATGAAGAAACAGAAAAGTTTGAAAGTTCAAAAAGCATAATAAAAGAATATCTCGAATCAATCAAAAACTTACTTTAAGGGGGAGAGCAACTATGAAAAAATTTTTAAGTATATTTTTATTGCTTATACTGTTTTCTATAACCCTCTATTCAATCGAATACATAACCCTATCGTCAGATCTATCAGAAAACTTAGGTGGAAGAGTAAGTATTCCATTTTTTTACGGTACAAAGGATGCACCAAGTGCCTTTCTTTTAAACAGTTACTTAGTAAAAGATGTTGAAGATTTCTTAAGTGAATATCTCGATCAGCTTTATGGTCTTAGAAATAGTATAGACGAATCTGAGGAACCATACGTTCAAGTAGTTATAGAATCAGAAATAGGATTTGTTTCAGACAGTTTTGTGAGCTTTTACACTGATTATTTTTCTTATGTTTATCACCAGGCTCATCCAATGACTACAAGAAAAACTTACAATTACGATCTAACTCTCAGTAAATTCCTCAATCTATACGATTTCTTAGCTTTATACAGTGAAGACACAGGCGAATCTTTTCGAATAATCAAAGAAAGCATAATCGAAGAAATAAATGCAGACCCTAAAATTTATTTTAATGTTGATGAAACTTTAGACACGATAGGGTATGATAGAGATTATTATATTACAAATGAAGATTTTGTTGTAATCTATCAACTTTACGAAATTGCTCCATATTCATCCGGTATAAGAGAGTTCAAAATACCTCTTAAAGAATTGGGCATAGAAATTCAATAAGAAATGTCAGCAAACTGTGGGTGGGCTGCGGAATAAAAGGGCAATGCCTTAGCTCTTCCTTATGGGTGGGCATCGGGCTAAAGGGATTAAAATACCCCTTTCTTTATGGGGGGCTGTAGGGATAAAGAGATTAAAAAAACCTTTTCCTTATGGGTGGGCAGCGGGGCGAAGGGGCGCTAATAAAGACTAAGCACAGCGTAGAAAAAAGTTCATCTTTCAAAAATAATTAATGGAGGGAAAACAACAACATGGATGTAATAGAAATAATCAAACAAAGAAGATGCATAAGAAAGTTCAAGCAAGACCCCATCGATGATGAAATATTGAAAGAGTTAGTAGATTGTGCAAGGTTAGCACCTTGTGCTTCAAATAAACAACCATTAGAGTTTATAATTGTAAAAGATAAAGAAACTTGCGAGAAAGTCTTTGAAAATTTAGGGTGGGCTAGCTACATATCCCCAAAAGGGACTCCTAAAGAAGGAGAAAAGCCAACTGCATATATTTTTATTTTAGTCAACAAACAAAGAGCCACAAAGTGGATTGGTCACGATATAGGAGCTGCCTTTGAAAATATCTTGTTAGCTGCATGGTCAAAAGGTATAGGTGGATGCCCAATTGTAACTATCAACAGGAAAAATGTAAGAGAAATCCTAAACGTCCCTGATGACTACGAGATCGATACAGTAATTCCTTTAGGTTATAAAGGGCATGACTCTTTTGCAGAAAACAACGACGAGAAGGTTGAATATTATATGGACGAGAACGGCAATTTCCACGTTCCAAAAAGGCCTCTTGAAAAGGTTATTCATTTTGATAAATTTTGATTATAATTATTGATTTGGAACACAGGGAGGACGACAAATGGCTCAAAATAATCTTGATACCAAAACTTTAGAAAACTGGCTTTGGGAAGCTGCTTGTAAAATAAGAGGACCTATAGATGCCCCCAAATACAAGGATTATATCTTACCTTTGATATTTTTAAAAAGACTCTCTGACGTATTCGAAGACGAATTGAACGAGTTATCAGAAAAGTTTGGTTCACTTGAGACAGCAGAAGAATTTAGCAGGATTGATCCAGGGTTAGTTCGTTTTTATTTGCCACCAGAAGCGAGATGGTCTGAAGTTGCTAAAAAAACTACAAATGTCGGAGAATATTTAACCGACGCCGTAAGAACAATTGCAAGATACAATCCCAAACTTCAAGGTGTAATAGATATTGTAGATTTCAACGCAACTGCAGGTGGTCAAAGAATTATAAGTGACGATGTGTTGGTAGCATTAATTGATGTTTTAGGAAGACATCGTCTTGGCTTGAAAGATGTTGATCCGGATATTTTAGGTCGTGCATACGAATATTTGTTGAGAAAATTTGCCGAAGGTTCTGGGCAAAGTGCTGGTGAGTTTTACACTCCTGGTGAGGTAGCGATTTTGATGTCAAAAATCTTAGACCCAAAACCAGGTAATGAAGTCTATGATCCTTGTTGTGGATCTGGGGGCTTGCTGATTAAAGCTCATCTGAGATTTAAAGAAAAATACTCAGAAGACAGAACTAAAGAACCTCTTAAATTCTATGGGCAAGAAATCTTGCATTCAACGTATGCAATGGCAAAAATGAATATCTTTATACACGACATGGAAGCACAAATTGCCCTTGGAGATACGATGAATAGACCTGCGTTTACAACTTCTGAAGGACCGCTCAAGAAATTCGATTTAGTAACTGCAAATCCAATGTGGAATCAAACATTCTCACAATCTGTTTATGAAAACGATCCTTACAATAGATTCGTTTTTGGATACCCTCCATCAAACAGCGCAGACTGGGGATGGATCCAGCATATGTTTGCTTCATTGAAAAATGATGGTAAGATGGCTTTAGTAATTGATACAGGTGCTGTATCAAGGGGTAGTGGAAATGTTGGAAAAAATAGAGAAAGAGATATAAGAAAAGAATTTGTTGAAAAAGATCTTGTAGAATCGGTTTTATTACTTCCTGAAAATTTATTCTACAATACTTCAGCACCAGGGGTTATCATAGTGATTAATAAGTTAAAACCAGCACAAAGGCAAGACCAGATACTTCTCATAAACGCATCAAAGCTCTATGAAAAAGGAAGACCTAAGAACTTCTTGCCTGATGAGAGTGTTGAAAGGATAGCAGAGATCTATCTCAACTGGAAAGAAGAAGAGGGAATAAGTAAAATTATTTCTAAAGAAGAAGCCGCGAAAAATGATTATAACTTAAGCCCCTCCCGTTATGTTGCTCAAAATGGTGAAGACGAAACACTGCCTTTGGAGGATGCTGTTGTGCAGTTAAAAGAGGCAGAAGAAGAAAGAAAAGAAGCCGATGAAAAATTAGAGATTATTTTAAAAGAGATGGGATTATGGAATTAGATCTTTACCAGAAAGAAGAATACAAAGAGACAGAACTCGGCTTGCTACCGAAAGATTGGGAAGTTGTGAGGTTGGGGGAGGTTTCTGAACTTCAACAAGGTAAGACTCCTAAAAGAGATGATTATGAAGATTATAAAGGTTATAGAATTATAAAGGTAAAGGATTATGAAAATGAAAATAAAATATCAAATATAATAAAGGGGGATAGAAGTTTTGTAAAAACAGATTTTGGGGAAAGATGCAGAATTAAAGAAGGGGATAGTCTTATACTTTCTGCCGCGCATTCTTCTAATATCGTAGGTCAAAAAATAGGATATGTCAAAGAAATACCAAGTCAAAAAACTTTTTTTGTAGCTGAATTGATAAGAGTAAGACCTAAAAAAAACATCATTCCTTATTTCTGCTTTTTATCTCTTATTTTGATGAGTTCCAGAAACCAGATTAGGGAAGAAGTTAAAGGAGGTCATCTATATCCTAAAAATTTAGGAAAAATAAGAATTCCCCTCCCTCCGCTCTCTGAACAAAAAAAGATTGCCTATGTCCTCTCTTCAGTACAAGAGGCAAAGGAGAAGACTGAGGATGTTATAAAAGCAACAAAAGAACTCAAAAAGTCTATGATGAATCACCTGTTTACTTATGGGCCTGTAAGTTTGGAAGAAGTTGAAAAAGTACCACTTAAAGAAACGGAGATCGGATTGGTGCCTGAAGAGTGGGAAGTTAAAAACTTTGGGGAAATAGTTGAAATTAGAAAAGAAATTATCGACCCTTCAAACGGGAATTATATTTATGTTGGATTAGAGCACATTGAATCGGGAAATATAAAGCTTCGAAAAACTGGTCTAAGTAAGGGAGTAAAAAGCGCAAAGTATAAAATCTATCCAAATGATATCCTTTATGCAAAATTGAGGCCTTATTTAGACAAAGGTATTCTGGTGGAACAAGAGGGTATTTGCTCAACAGATCTTCTTGTATTTAAAGCAAAAGAAAATGTATATGCAAGTTTCATAGCGTATTTAGAACATACAAATTATTTTAGAGAATATGCAATTAAAACAATGACCGGAGTGAATCACCCAAGAACTTCTTGGCGTGCGCTTAGTCAACTTACCATTCCACTCCCTCCCCTCTCTGAACAAAAAAAGATCGCTTCAATTCTCTCAGCGATCGATCAAAAAATTGAGGCGGAAGAGAGCAAGAAAAAAGCCCTTGAAGATCTCTTTAAATCGCTTTTACATAATCTTATGACCGCAAAAATAAGGGTAAATCATTTGGAGAATGTTTTCGATGAATAAAAAATAATTTTTTCTTACTTTTGCCAAAAGCAAAGAGAAAATATTATTAATTTAGTGGAGAAAAAAGTGAGAAAGTGGTGGTGTAGCTATGGGCTTGGGAGATGAAAAATATTCTGCTCAGGATCCAATTATAAAATACGTACAAGAAGAATCTGCTGAATATGGATCATCAGAAGGAAGCAAGGTTTTTCTGAACCTTGGTTGGGAATACGTCAAACCTGATGAAGCCTTGAGGCTAAAAGGTGGAGAAAAAGGCTTAATATTCAAAGATGTATTTATAAAGCAACTTCAAAAACTCAATCCTGGGTTTATGGACCATCTTTCAGCAGAAAAAATATTAAAAGATCTTGAAAGGATTCCACCCAATATACAAGGTAATTTGATAATCTGGGAATTTTTAAAAGGACTTAAAACTATATTTGTACCCAATGAAAAAAGAGAAAGAAACGTAACTTTTTTAGATACCTACGAAATAGATAGAAACATATTCCAAGTTACCGATGAATTTACATTTACAAATGGGAGCGAAACAATAAGGGCAGATGTGGTGTTTCTTATTAATGGAGTCCCGTTTATACTCATAGAAACGAAAGCACCTCATAGAACGGATCCGCTTAATGAAGCCTATAAGCAAGTAAAAAGGTATCATCAGGAAGCGCCAGAACTTTTGGCTATTTTACAAATCTTTGGTTTGATAGATGTGATTCGCTTTTATTACGGTGCAACTTGGAATCTTTCAGGAGGGTCTCTCTTCGAATGGAAGGATGAATTAGATCAAGGTTATGAAACTTTAATTAAAACTTTTTTTGATAGAAAAAGAGTAATAAAGATACTTACTGATTTTATTCTTTTTACAAAGCAAGATGAAGAGCTTAAAAAAGTTGTTTTAAGGCCTCATCAAATGAAAGCCGTTGATAAGATAATTGAAAGGGCTAAAGATCCTTCAAAGCAACGTGGGTTAATTTGGCATACTCAAGGTTCTGGTAAAACTTACACTATGATTGTAACGGCGAAAAAAATAATAGAAGATCCCTTTTTTGAAAATCCGACAGTAATTATGCTTGTTGATAGAAACGAACTTGAATCACAGTTGTTCAGCAATCTGAAATCTGTTGGTATTGAAAATGTAGAGGTTGTAGAAAGTAAAAAACATCTAAGGCAGCTTCTTAAAACCGATAAAAGAGGTTTAATTGTTAGTATGATTCATAAGTTTGATAATATTCCTGCTGATTTAAATCTACGGAAAAATATTTTTGTTTTAGTAGATGAAGCCCATAGGAGTACGGGTGGGAAGCTTGGTACATTTTTAGAAGGAGCTTTACCAAATGCAACTTATATAGGCTTTACTGGTACTCCCATAGATAAGACAAATTATGGGAAAGGAACGTTTGTTACATTTGGTAAAGATGATCCCCCTAAAGGATACCTTGATAAATACAGCATATCAGAATCGATTAAAGATGGCACTACCGTTCCCTTGTATTATACGTTTGCGCCAAATAAAATGATGATTGAAAAAGATGTTCTTGAGAAAGAATTTCTGACACTGGCAGAGACACAAGGGGTTAGCGATGTAGAAGAGCTTAACAAGGTTTTAGAAAAAGCCGTAAAACTTAAAAATATGCTAAAAAACAATGATAGAGTTCAGTTGATATCAAAATTTGTAGCAAAGCATTTTAAAGAGTTTATTGAACCAATGGGTTTCAAAGCATTTCTTGTCGCTGTTGATAGAGAAGCATGTGCATTGTACAAGGAAGAATTAGATAAACATCTACCTCCTGAATACTCTAAAGTTGTATATAGTCAGAGTCAAAACGATCCTCCGCAAATGACGAAATATTATTTATCTGAAATGGAAGAGAAAAAAGTTAGAGAGAACTTTAAAAAGCCTGGGGAGCTACCGAAAATTTTAATCGTAACCGAAAAATTATTAACTGGGTTTGATGCGCCGATTCTTTATTGTATGTATTTAGATAAACCGATGAGAGATCACGTTCTTTTACAGGCTATAGCCAGAATCAATAGACCTTACAAGAAGGAAGAAAAAGATAAAAAGAACGGACTTGTTGTCGATTTTGTTGGAATTTTTAATAATTTAGAAAAGGCACTTGCTTTTGATTCTGAGGATATAGAAGGGGTAATCGAAGATATTGAACTTTTAAAGGAAGAATTTGCTCAACAAATGGAAATCGGCAAAGAGAAATATCTTTCTATCGTTGCCAAAAAAGATAGAGATAAATCTGTAGATGCTATCTTAGAATATTTTATGGATGAAGAAAAACGTAATGAGTTTTTTGTGTATTATAAGAAGCTGTCTGGTTTGTATGAAATATTATCTCCCGACAAATTTTTAAAGAAATATCTACAAGATTATGATACCCTTTCAAGGATGTATAAGATTTTGAAAAATGCTTATGAAAAAGGTGTATCTGTAGATGAGGAATTCACAGAGAAAACAAAGAAATTAATTCAAAAGTATACAAAAAATAGTAAAATTAAAGATACATTGGAAGTTTTTGTGATAGATGAATATACTTTAAAGAGGATTGAAGAAAGTAATGCTTCAGACGTTGAAAAGGTTTTTAATTTATACAAGAGTATTGAAAAGACTGTTGAAGAAGAAAGCGTAGAATATCCAATTCTCATTACAATAGGAGAAAAAGCGGAGAATTTACTTTTCTTGTACAAAAACAGACAGAAGAGTACAGAAGAAACTTTAAATGGCTTAAAGAACTTGGTACAAGAAACAAATGACAAGAAGAAGGCTCAAAAAGAAAGTGGAAAATCAGCAGCATTTTTTACCCTCAAAGAATTGTTGAAAGATGAATCGATCGATGATGCCGAGGATATTGCTGAAGAGTTCGAAAAAAAGAAGGAAACTTATCCTCTTTGGGATAAAGACGAAGTTCAAAAAAGAAAAATGAGACAGGAATTTTACAAGTTATTAGGGCCGAAAGGGCTCAAAGGCGAAAAAATAAAACAGTTATTCGAAAAATATCTCTACATTCTAAAAGGTAGGGATGTAAATGATTGACCCAGTTGATTTTAAAGCCGAAGTTTGGAATTTAGCTAGAGATATTAGGGTCCAGCCAAAAGAAATTCATATTCGTGAAATGAGTAAAAAATGGGGAAGTTGCTCTTCAAGAGGTAGGTTAACCTTTGATAAAAAACTTTTAAATGAGCCAAAAAGTTTTAGATTTGAGGTAATTATTCATGAATTATTACACTTGAGATACCCTAAACATGGAAAAATGTTCGATGCTTTAGTGCAAGAATATCTCAATAGAAACATTGAAAAAAACTAAAAAGGGGTGGAAGTTTTGTTCGAAATATCCGAGAAAAAGAAGTTAGCTCAAGATGTATACAGTGTTTGGGTTGAAGCACCAAAGATAGCAGCACATGCACAACCTGGTCAGTTCGTTATAGTTATATCAGAGGAAGATGGAGAGAGAATTCCTCTAACTATAGTTGATAAAACTGAGGATAAGATAAGACTCATATTTCAAGTGGTTGGTAAAAGCACGACGAAAATGTCAACTTTTGAAAATGGTGATTCCTTTGCCCACGTTGTTGGACCTTTGGGCAATCCCTCAGAAATCGATTATTATGGGACGGTATTATTGATTGGTGGAGGCATCGGTGTTGCCCCGATTTTACCTATTTTAAAGGCGTTGAAAGAAAAAGGCAACAGGGTAATATCGATTATGGGAGCAAGAACCGCTGATCTTTTAATTTTAGAAGATGAGTTTTCACAACTTTCTGATAAGTTGATAGTAACAACAGATGATGGATCAAAAGGTATGAAAGGTTTGGTTACCGATGGTATGAAAAAAGTAGTTTCAGATGGTGAAAAAATAGATAAGGCTTGGGCTATCGGACCAGTTATAATGATGAAGTTTGCCACAAAGACAGCTCAAGAACTTGGGTTTCCAATAATAGTGTCTTTGAACCCAATTATGGTAGATGGAACAGGAATGTGTGGTGGGTGTAGGGTAACAGTTGGAGATAGCGTTAAATTTGCCTGTGTGGATGGCCCTGAATTTGAAGGTGAGCTCGTTGAATGGGATGAATTGTTAAAGAGACTGGGGCAGTACAAAGTCGAGGAGAAGGAATCTTTAGAAGAAAAAAAGAAAAAACGTCCAAAAAAGATTTTGAGGAATAAAGTTCCTGTGAAAAAACAACCTCCCGAAGAGAGAAAGCATAACTTTCAAGAGGTTGCATATGGTTATTGCTTGGAAGAGGCTATGATGGAAGCCGATAGATGCTTACAATGTCCTGATAGCGCATATAATTGTATAAACGGATGTCCCGTTGGTGTAGATATACGAGGTTTTATAAGAGAGTTGAGAGAAGGTAATCTTACCAAATCTGCAGAAATACTGAAGAGTTACAACAATTTACCGTCTATTTGTGGAAGAGTTTGTCCGCAGGAGAATCAGTGTGAAGGTGCATGTACCCTAGGTAAATCAGGTGCTTTTGAACCAGTTGCCATAGGTAGATTAGAAAGGTTTGTGGCGGATTGGGAAAGAGTACAAAGAAAAAATGAAAAGAATAATATCCAAGTGTCTAAAGACAATGTCAAAGGAAAGGTTGCTGTTGTAGGTGCAGGGCCTTCAGGACTAACGGTGGCAGCAGATTTGGCAAAGATGGGATATTACGTAAAAATTTTTGAAGCCCTACACAAACCCGGAGGGGTCTTGACCTACGGTATCCCTGAGTTCAGACTTCCAAAAGAGATAGTATTTGAAGAAGTCGAGTATGTTAAATCATTGGGAGTGGAAATTGAGACGGATGTAGTGGTAGGAAAGACAATTACAATAGATGAAATGAGAGAAGAGTTCGACGCTATATTTATAGGTACAGGTGCGGGGACCCCCAGATTCTTGAATATCCCAGGGGAAAATTTGAACGGGGTTTACTCTTCAAGTGAATTCTTAACAAGGGTTAATTTGATGAAAGCATATGAGTTTCCTTTGGTTGATACTCCGGTTAAGGTAGGCAAACATGTGGTAGTTGTTGGAGCAGGCAACGTCGCGATGGATGCTTCAAGATCGGCGTTAAGGCTTGGTGCCGAAACCGTAACAGTGGTGTACAGAAGATCGGAGGAAGAAATGCCAGCAAGAAAAGAAGAATATGAAAACGCCGTTGAAGAGGGAATCAATTTTATGTGGCTGACTAATCCAATAGAGTGTAAAGGAAACGAAAAGGGAGAATTGACAAGTGTTGTCTGTCAAAAGATGAAATTGGGAGAACCTGATTCTTCTGGTAGAAGAAGACCTATCCCTATTGAAAATAGTTACGTTGAAATACCCGCAGATCTTTTTATCGTTGCTATAGGTCAAGAGTCAAACAAGGTATTACTCAATGCATTTCCTGAATTGAAACTGAATAAATGGGGTTATATAGAGGCAGATCCCGTTACCGGGGTTACTTCTGTTGAAGGAGTTTGGGCAGGAGGAGACATAGTTACAGGTGCAGCAACCGTTATCGAGGCAATGGGTGCAGGTAAAAGAGCTGCTAAGGCAATAGATGAATATATTTCTTCTAAGGTAGGAAAATTTTGATGGATTTTGAGAAAGAAAGTAGAATGATGGTTGAGTATCAGCTAAAAAGAAGAGGTATAAGCGATGAAAAGGTTCTAAATGCTTTTTTGAAGGTTAAAAGACATTTGTTTGTACCAAAAGATCTTGAGAGGTATGCATATGATGATTGCCCTTTGCCTATTGGCGAAGGGCAAACTATTTCTCAGCCTTATATAATCGGCTTAATGCTTCAATTATTAGAGTTAAGAGAAAACGACGTAGTTTTAGAGATAGGAACGGGATCTGGTTATCAAACTGCTTTACTTGCAGAGATAGTGCGTCTTGTTTATACGATAGAACGAAATGAAACGTTAGCCCAAAGAGCAAAGAATAAATTTGAGGAATTAGGTTATAAAAATATTGTTTTAGAGGTTGGAGATGGAACAAAAGGGTGGACAAAAGAAGAGATTGAGTTTGACGGAATCATAGTTTCAGCGGCAGCTCCAAAGGTTCCTGAACCTTTGTTTTCTCAACTTAAAATTGGTGGTAGAATGGTAATTCCAATTGGTTCTAGAACCTTTCAACGTTTACATAAAATAACTAAGTTAGAGGATGGAAATATGAAGGTTGAATACTCTGATGGATGCATGTTTGTTCCTTTAATAGGTGAATATGGTTGGTGAGAGTGTTTAGTTAAAATATAAAATATCCCGCAAAAAGCGGGATATTTTAATTATTAATATGGAAAAGTTATCTCAGGAACTTCAAATGATCCAATTTGGGAAGGATCTGATGGTATTATTAATTTGTCTTCTTTTATCAATTTTTTTAGATATTCGATTTCTACAAAGTATCTAATGGGCACCATGCTTCTTGTGTATTTCATTGGCGTTATACTTACTCCGTCTTCTTTCATACCTAATCTAAAAACACCAGATTCAAAGGTTCTTACGGACATGGCGGATTGAATGCCTTCAAAAGCAGCTGTGTCCACCCTTTTCATCGCACTTGTTAATACGTAACCCGGAGCCATGTAATCTTGATCTACATCCACGCCTATTGCAAAATAATTCTTTTCTAATTCATAGTATTTATCGATGATTTGCTCCAAAGATGCATTTTGGGGGAGATTGTACAGATTGCTTCCTCTTTCTTTAGCAGCATCAATTACTCCGTTACCCGTAGGTCCAGCTGCATGAAAAACAATGTCTGCTCCGTTCTCCATCTGTGTTAAAGCTAAACTCTTTCCTAAAGCAGGGTCATTGAAGGTGTTTGCATAGCCTGATACGACTTGGACATCTTCGTTATGTAATTCATTGTATACTTTAACCCCTGCTGCGTAGCCAGCTTCGAATTTGGTAACGGCAGGAACTGGAACTCCTCCTATAAATCCAACTTTTCCTGTTTTACTCATCATTGCAGCCAAATAACCTGCTGGGAAGCTTGATTCATGTTCGTTGAAAACATAACAAACTACGTTTGAAGGGACTACTTGTCCAGGAGATGGTTCGATATCTATCCCTACAAAATAAACATCAGGAAATTGGGGAGCTACGTTGAACAGAACATCCGTCATCATAAAGCCCACTGCGATTACAACGTCTGAATCTCTTGCAGCGTTAGATAGATTTGGTAAATAATCTGTTTGTTCAGATGATTGGATTACTGCAATTTCTACCCCTAATTCGTCTCTTGCTCTTAAAACACCTTGCCACGTTCCGTCGTTGAATGATTTGTCTCCTAGCCCTCCTACGTCGGTGACCATGGTTACTTTGAAAGCGAAAATAGTGGAAAATAAGAACAAAACAACAAAGAAAACACTTAGGTACTTTTTCATAAAAATCGCCTCCTATGTGGTTTATAATATTATAGCATATTTATAATTTAAAGTTTTACGAAGAGTAATTTTATGATTTAATGATATAATATAAAATATGGATCATGAAGTGGGCTACGTGGCTCTTCCCTTGCTGGGTTAAAGGCTTCAGATCCTTCCTTTTCCTTATGGGTGGGCTGCGGGGATGAAGGATAAAAACTTCTTTTCCTTATGGGTGGGCAGCGGGGCGAAGGGGCGCTAACAGATGTTTTAAAGCTCCTAAGGATAGTAAAAATATAATAATAAACAAAGTAATGAGGAGATACTTATGAAGAAGGTTCTACTGATATTTTGCATATTACTTCTTCCTTTTTCCCTTTCTCTATCCTTTAATTCTCCAAGCTTTATTTGGAGTTACGTCACGAGCTACCAAACAGATGAACTAATGTATTGGAAAGTTAACTATATCCAAAAATTAATAGACCTGATTGAAGATTATTTGCCATTTTTAGAAAGATCAGGCATAACTCTTCCTATCACTTCGGATATTGAAGTTCATTTTATTGATGTTGGCCAAGGTGATTCAGTTTATATAAAATTACCGAATAATGTTGATATTTTAATTGACGGTGGTAATAATTGGTATGGTGACGATGTAGTTACTTACCTCAAATCCCAAGATGTTGATGATATAGAGTATTTGATAGCTACTCATCCTGATGCAGACCATATAGGTGGGTTAGATGATGTTTTAAAAGCCTTTGAAGTTGAAAATGTCTATGCCCCGGATGTTTCCCACACCACGAAAACCTATAATGATTTTGTTTTAGAAGTGAGAAACGAAGGGACCTACATTAAAACAGCTAAGGCTGGGATTACTTTAATTAATCCTGCTTTAGCGGCTGTGATAGGTTGCCCTTCATTCAGCAATGTGTATTTTGTTGGACCGGTGAAAAATTATGGAACAGATCTTAATTCTTGGAGTGCTGTTATGAAGTTAGATTTTGGAAATTCTTCTTATCTTTTCACTGGAGATGCCGATAGAATTTCTGAAAAAGATATGATAGATAATAGTATGTTTTTAAAGGCAGATGTCCTTAAGGTTGGACATCATGGGTCCGATTCTTCGACCTCGCAAGAGTTTTTAAAGGAAGTTAATCCAAAATATGCGGTTATATCTGTGGGTAAAAATAATAATTACGGTCATCCAGCACAGGAAGTATTAGAAAGATTGGAAATGTGTAAGGTAGATCTTTTTCGTACAGATTTGCAGGGACATATTATAGCTATTAGTGATGGGAATAAAATAAATTTTAACGTTGAACCAATTAACATTGTTAATCTTATGGAAGATGCCCAAGAATCAACACCACAAAAAACTTCTATATTGATTACGCATTTAGATGTTTCTGATGAAAAGGTTACTATCTGCAACAATACTGATATAGACGTTGATTTAACAGGATGGGTTTTGGTTAGCGAAGTTGGGAACCAAAAGTTTAATCTTCCAGATGGATATATACTTAAAGCTGGAAAATGTGTGAATATTTTGTCAGGCCGTAACGCAATAGATGAACCTCCAACTAATTTAAAATGGACGGGCGCTTATATATGGAATAACGATAGCGATATTGCAGCCCTCTACGACGCAGAAGGGGTACTAATAAGCAGGGTTGAATTCTAACGTTTTGTCAACTACAATAATAAAAATTAATTAGAAATTGTGATTTTATGTTAAAAAAAATGCTTGAAAAAAGAGATCAGTTGTGTTATAATTCTTATGCTTAAATGAAGTTTCTATATTTACGGGGTCGTGGCGCAGCTGGGAGCGCGCTACCATGGCACGGTAGAGGTCGTGGGTTCAAGTCCCATCGACTCCACCAATATGAGGGAAATATTCCCTCATTTTTTATATATTAAATCTTTTATCATGGGTGGGCTGCGGGGCGAAGGGGCGCAAATCTAGATAGAATAAATATTTTAAAAATTAAATAATTTTAAATGGGTTACAGGGCAGGGCCCCGGCTAAGGGGCGCTAAAAACGTTTTTTTACGATAATATTCACCACGGCAAGGAGGCAGAGAAATGGAAGAGTATCTAACTTTTGATGATGTGTTACTACTACCGCAGTATAGCGAAGTTGTACCGAGCAGGGTTGATACTACATCTTGTTTAGTAAAAAATATCCATTTAAAGATCCCTTTTCTTTCTGCAGCTATGGATACTGTGACTGAATCCCAAATGGCAAAAGCTATGGCAAGAGAAGGTGCCGTTGGTGTTATTCATAAAAATATGTCGATTGAACAGCAAGCCTATGAGGTTTCAAAGGTAAAAAAGACAGAGAACGGGATTATATACGATCCCATAACAATTACGCCCGATACAACCGTTAAAGAAGCTGAAAAGATCATGAGAGAGTACAGAATTGGTGGATTACCAGTTGTGGATGATGATAAAGTTCTTTTGGGTATATTGACCAACAGAGATATTAGGTTTGAACAAAATATGGAAAAGAAAGCTAAAGAATTGATGACTCCCTACCAAAATTTAGTTGTAGCTGGTTCACATATTTCTTTGGAAGAGGCAAAAGAGATACTTCATCAAAATAAAATAGAGAAATTGCCTATAGTAGATGATAAAAGACATATAAAGGGTTTGATAACGATAAAAGATATTACTTCCGTAATCGAAAACCCAAACGCAACACGAGATGATAAAGGGCGTTTAGTTGTTGGAGCTGCTGTTGGTGTTTCAGAGGGTTTACAAAGAACGCAAGAATTAGTTGATGCAGGAGTCGATTTTGTAGTTTTAGATTCAGCCCATGGACATTCCAAAAATATTATTGAGACATTAAAAAAGATAAAAGAAAGATTCCCGGAACTCCCTGTAATTGCTGGAAATATAGCTACTGCTGAAGCTGCCAAGATGTTAATAGAAAGCGGAGCAGATGCAGTAAAAGTTGGAATTGGGCCAGGTTCTATTTGTACCACCAGAGTTATTTCCGGTGTTGGGGTACCACAGTTAAGTGCAATTATGAAAGTTTCAGAAGAAGCGAATAAATACAATATCCCTGTTATTGCAGATGGTGGGATAAGATATTCTGGAGATATCGTCAAAGCTTTAGCTGCAGGAGCCTCTACCGTGATGATGGGAAGTATTTTTGCAGGTACTGAAGAGGCACCGGGTGAAACGATAATTTATCAAGGTAGGAAGTTTAAAACATACAGAGGCATGGGTTCGATAGCAGCTATGGAAAAAGGGAGCAAAGATAGATATTTCCAAGAAAGTACACCAAATGAGAAACTTGTGCCAGAGGGTGTTGAAGCTATGGTAGCATACAAAGGTGAGGTAAAAGATGTTATAATACAATTAGTTGGAGGAGTCAAAGCTGGAATGGGGTATGTTGGGGCAAAAGATATCAAGGAATTACAGCAAAAGGCTAAATTTATAAAAATTACAACCGCAAGTATAACAGAAAGTCATCCACATGATGTAAAGATTACACGTGAAGCTCCGAATTATTTCTTTTCATCTTAGTTATTGATTTATGACGTATAATAGGCTGATCTTTCACCTACTTAAAGGGGTGGGCTGGCAGGGTCAAGGGATAAAAATTCTTTTATCCTTATGGGTGGGGAGCGGGGAGAAGGGTCGCTAAGACTAAGATTTAGAAGATATTCTTATAATTAAGCTTCAAAATTAAGGCTCTGATTTTAAAAGGGTCACAGGGCGGAGCCCTCCATCCCAGTTGGGTTAGGGACCGCAGGTCCCTCGTGGAGTATATGGAAGGGGAAACGATAGTATATATTTTAATGGAGAGGAAGTTATATGCAAACAAAAAACATTTTAGATTTTGAATATTCAGACTTGCAAAGTTATTTGCTCAATGAATTGGGACTTGAAAAGTTTAGAACTGATCAAATTTGTGATTGGATTTATAAGAAAAGAGTTTTTGATTTCGAATCGATGACTAATTTATCTAAAGACGATAGACAAAAACTCAGTGATAATTTTAAAATATCTATTCCTCATATTGTTAAAAAAGAGGTTTCAAAGATAGATGGAACCACCAAATATCTTTTGGAGTTAGAGGATAAGAACACTGTTGAAGCGGTAATTATTTACTACCCTTCAAGAACGATAGCTTGTATATCAACACAAGTTGGTTGCCCACTGAAATGTTCTTTCTGCTCTACAGGACAAAGCGGTTACGTTAGAAATTTATCGACAGGTGAGATCATTGGTCAACTGTTAGCTATGGAAAAAGATAAAGAGATGGATGTAAAAAATGTTGTATACATGGGAATGGGTGAACCATTATTAAATTTTAACAACGTTGTTCAAACCATAGAGATATTAAACCATCCAAAGATGAAAAAGTTAGGGGCAAGGCATATAACCATTTCAACCGCGGGAATTCCTCAGAAAATTGAGGAAGTAGGTGATTTGAACAAAGAGTTTCGACTTTCTGTTTCACTTCACGCACCAACGAATCTTCAAAGAGATCAAATAATGCCAATAAATCATAAATATCCGGTAGAGCAGGTTATTCAGTCATGCCGAATTTATCAGAAAAAAACAAAAAAGAGGGTTACTTTTGAGTATATTTTGATAAAAGGATTTAATGATTCAAAAGAGGACGCTTTGAAATTAGTTGAACTATTTGGTGATTTGAAAGTGATGGTTAATTTAATTCCTGTCAATGAAAATCCAGCGGGCTTTGAAAAGCCGTCAAAAAGGTTTATTCAAGCTTTTTTGGATACTCTCGTTAAGAACGGAATTGATGCTGTGGTGCGAGCTGAGAAAGGTAGTGATATATCAGCCGCATGTGGCCAATTAAGAACTAGAGAGTTAAAAGAAGCTAATAGGTGAACATAATGATTAAAGTAAGAAAATTAATAAAAAATTTGATATTTTTTATTTTAGGGATAGTTGCCTCTGGAATATTTGCCTTTTTTTTTATGACAGTTTTTGCCAATAGTTCCAATATGGTTGAGATTCCATATTTGATCGGAGAAGATAAAAAGGTAGCAATCTCTTCTTTAGAGGAATTAAATCTAATTCCAAACGTAGTAGGTAATGGAGAAAAAGTTTTGTATACCGATCCTGAACCTGGTACAAAGGTAAAAGAAGGACATCACGTAATAGTCCAACTTAGAGAGATGAATACTCTGAAGATTCCTGATCTGATAGGAATACCTTCCGGAGTAGCGCAACAGTTTTTAAATGAGTACAACATAGCCTTTGAAATTAGAAATCAATTAACTTATAAACCTGAAGAAAATGATGTGGTATTGAACATGTCTCCAACACCAGGAAATAATTATAGTGGAGAAAGGGTGATTCTCTATGTCGGTAAATATGAAGGGAGTAATCAATGAGTTGGAGAAAGGGTATAGTTGTTAGATTTCATTCGGATATGGTAACCGTTCAAGATTTGGAAAGTAATCAAAAAATTAACTGCTTTCTCCCTGGTAGATTTAAATTACAGAAGATTAGGCCCATTGTTGGCGATTATGTAGAGTATTCTAAGGACCAACAAAATGCTTATGGAAGAATCGAAAACATTTTAGAGAGAAAAAATGAATTATACAGACCTAGAGTAGCTAACTTGGATCAACTAGTTTTAGTTACATCAATTAAAGAGCCTCGAGTAGATTTGATAGTAGTCGATAAAATTATAGTTCTCGCTGAAAAAGAGAAGCTTGATGTAGTCATAGTGTTAAACAAAACGGATTTGCTTGGTAGTGACGAAGAAAAAAGAGAAATGGAAAGATTTATAGAAATATATGGTAAAATTTATCCTGTGATTCCTACATCCAAAATAACGAAAAATAATTTAGATATATTAAAATCATATTTAAAAAACAAAGTATCAACCTTTGCAGGTCCTTCTGGAGTTGGAAAGTCCAGTTTATTGAATGTTTTAGATCCAAAATTGAAACTTAGAGAAGGAGAAATCTCCAAAAAATTAGGTAGAGGTAAACACACAACAACTTATGCTGAACTGCTTTATTTTGATTTTGGAGGATATATAGTCGACACACCAGGTTTTTCGAGTTTAGAGCTAAGGGGAATAAAAAAAGATGAAGTAAGGCGTTATTTCAGAGAATTTTTGGAATTTGACGGTTTTTGCCAGTTTTCTAATTGTTCCCATACGGTTGAACCTGGATGTGCAATTAAAGAGGCTGTAGAGAACGGACAGATTTCATTGAGTAGGTATACCAATTATTGTCAAATATACGAAGAAATAGAAGATAGTTCACTAAAATTACAATAGGGGTGTTTCAGTTTGATAAAAATATATCCTTCCATTTTAGCTGCTGATTTTTTGAATTTAGCTCAAGAGGTAGAGAAAGTTTCTAAAGATGCTGATGGAATACATCTCGATATTATGGATGGAGTGTTTGTTCCAAACATTACTTTTGGTTTTCCAATAGTAGAATCGATTAGAAAAAAATTTAAAGATATATATTTGGATGCTCATTTGATGATAGTTGAACCAGATAAATATTTAGAAAACTTTTCTAAGTCTGTGAATAGCATAACAGTGCATTATGAAGCGGTCACACATCTACACAGAACTGTATTAAAAATCAAAGAGTTGGGGTGTGAAGCAGGTGTTACTTTAAATCCACATACTCCAGTATCACTTTTAGAAGAAATTCTACCATATGTGGACAAGGTATTGATTATGTCGGTTAATCCAGGATTTACTGGACAACATTTTATAGAAACTACTTATGAAAAAGTGAGAAAATTAAGAAGACTCTCTGATGAGAAAGGACTGAATGTTGAAATAATGGTTGATGGAGGAGTGAATAAACAGAACATCGGATTACTTCACCAAAGTGGCGTTAACACTTTTATCATTGGTGCCAGTGTGTTTTATTCAGAAAATCCTTCACAAGAGATAATCGAACTAAAAAAGGTGGCAGAAGATTTTGAGTGACGTCTATTTGGCTACATCAAACAGAAACAAGGTAAGAGAAATCAATGAAATCTTGCAAAATATTGATATAAATGGAAGTATCAATGTTAAATATATATTTGATGAGATAAAAGAGGATAATTTTGAAGTAGAAGAGTACGGCGAAACTTATGTAGAAAATTCTGTTATTAAAGCTTGGGCTTATTCAAAATTAATAAAAAAACCAGTTTTTTCAGATGATTCTGGTTTGTCTATAATCTCTCTCGGAGGATTTCCTGGCGTGAACTCTGCAAGGTTCATGGAAAATCATTCCTATGAGCAAAAGATGAAGGAATTATTATCAATGCTGGAAAATGAAAAAGATAGAACCGCTTATTTTGCCTGTGCGGCGACGTATTTTGACCCTCAAAAAAATATTTTAGTTACTTGTCAAGAAGAAGTTTATGGTAAAATAGCATTTGAGATAAGAGGAAAGAATGGTTTCGGTTACGATCCTATTTTTATTCCCGATGGATACGATTATACATTTGGAGAACTGACCAAAGACGTAAAAAATAGCATAAGTCATAGGGCAAAGGCTATAAAAAAGTTGCTTCTTTTTTTAAAAAGTGCTAAAATATTAGAAAATAAAGAGTAATTTTTCATAATATTGATTCAAAAGTGGATATTTTTTTGGTTTTATGGTATAATTTCGTTGAAGTTCCGTAGAATCAGGATTTAAGAATCTTTATCTGTTGAAAGGGGGAATGTTTGTGAATAAGAAAGATTTAGTTGATGCTTTTGCAAAGAAGGCTAACGTAACAAAGAAAGATGCAGAAAGTTTCGTTGATGCTTTTGTTGATGTAGTGTCTGAGGCTTTAAGTAAGGGTGAAGAGGTTAAGTTAGTTGGTTTTGGAACTTTCAAAGTTCAGAAAAGAGCAGCTAGAAAAGGTGTCAACCCACAAACTGGAAAAGCTATTAAGATTCCAGAAAAGATGGTTCCAAAATTCGTTCCTGGTAAAGAATTAAAAGATATGGTGAAGTAAATTCCAAAAAATGGGCAGGATTCCTGCCCATTTTTTTATGATAAAGACTTGATCACATGGGAGGGTTTCAAGTGATCTGGGCGATTTCAGATATCCACGGTATGTACGATACTTTAATTTCGCTTTTAAAACGGATACAGATCAAAGATTCTGACACAATGATTTTTCTTGGTGATTATGTGGACAGAGGACCTGATTCAAAAAAGGTGCTGGATCTTTTGATTACTTTAAGCAAACAGAGGAATCGTATTTTTTTAAAGGGGAACCATGACGATATGATGGTCGACTATTGTCAAAAAACTCATGAGTATGGAGAAGGTGTCTGGTTTTACAACGGTGCATTGTCGACAATTAAAAGTTTCAATAACAATATTGGGGAAGAGTACATAAACTTTTTAAAAGATCTACCTCTGTATTATGAGTTGGAAGTAGAAAACGAGAAATATTTGTTTGTACATGCGGGAGTTAATCCAAAAAAGTCACTTTCAAAACAAGATAAATGGGATTTGTTGTGGATAAGAGATGAATTTTTAAGTATGTCAGAAAGGTATTTTAATTATACCGTTATTCATGGACATACTCCAACATTGTACTTAACAGGTGAAGATAAGATCTTTGTGAAACGTGATAATAATAAGAAAATAATAAGTGTAGATATAGATACGGGATGTGTGTACGGTGGGAAATTGACGGCCTTTGGAATCACTGAGGATAACAGACACGTAGTTTTACAAGCTGTTTGAAAAATCGATTTAAACTTCTTTAATCGTCTTTAATTGCTTTTAAACTCTTCTAATTAAAAATACTTCGACTTTCTAACTTTTTCAAAGAGTGATATAATTAAGGTTGAATAGTATCTTCTCTCTGAGAGGTGTGAGACAATGCTGAAAAAACTAAAAGATTACTGCAATTATTCACAGAGCCAGATTTTGAAACAAATTTTGGAAGAAAACGGTATACAAGTATTTTTAAAATCTCCCATTGGAATAGGTGGAGAATATTTCGGTGAAGGAGCAATTTACGATTTATATGTTGAGGATAAAGATTTTGAAAGCGCGATAGTTATAATTGAAGAATTGGAGAAGGGAGGAATTACTTTGTCTGAACTAAAAAAGACTCCGCTTTATGAAAGACATATAGAACTTGGAGCGAAGTTGGGAGAATTTGCAGGTTGGGAGCTTCCGTTATGGTATTCTTCTATTATTGATGAGCATAACGCAGTAAGAAATTGTATTGGAGTTTTTGATGTATCTCATATGGGTGAATTATTTGTGCAAGGGAAAGATGCTCAGAAATTTGTAAATTACCTTATTACAAATAATGTGGAAAAGATACCCATTGGTAAAATAGTGTACTCTCCTATGTGTAACGAGGATGGTGGAATTTTAGATGATCTTCTCGCTTATAAATTAGACGAAGAAAAGATCTTGTTGGTAGTCAACGCATCTAATACTCAAAAAGATTTTGATTGGGTAAGAAAGCAATCTTCTTCTTTTAATGTTGAGGTTATTAACAAGAGTGATGAATATTGCCAAATAGCTTTCCAAGGTCCTAAATCCCAGGATCAACTGCAAAAATATCTTAAAGATATTGATCTGGATAGTATAGAATATTATTCCTTCAAAATTCTAGGATTGGAAGGAGAAGAAGTAATATTATCAAGGACCGGATACACAGGTGAAGATGGTTTTGAGTTGTACCTGTCTCCAGCGATCGCTGTTAAAGTTTGGGATAGACTTATACAACTTGCTAAAGAGGTTGATGGGAAACCATGTGGTTTAGGAAGCAGGGATACTTTGAGATTCGAGCCTAAAATGCTCCTTTATGGCAACGATATGGATGAAAATACTACTCCTTTGGAGGCAGGTCTAAGTTGGACTGTTGATTTTAATAAAGAATTTATTGGTAAGGAAGCTTTGCTGAAACAAAAAGAAGAAGGAATCAAAAGAAAATTAGTTGGTATGGAAGTACACGACAAGATGCCCGTGAGACATGGGTATGAAATTTTCAAAGATAATGAAAATATAGGGTTTGTGACAAGTGGTGTAAAGTCTCCTACTTTGGGGAAAAATTTAGCCTTAGGCTATGTAAGTAAAGAATTTTCAAAATTAGAAACCATTGTGAGTATAAAAGCAAGGGAAAAGTTATTAGAAGCTGAGGTCGTGAAAACTCCGTTTTATAAAGGAAGTGTAAAAAGCACAAAGTAAAAATACGGGCAAAGGGGCGCTATATCAACTTTTATAAGAATAATAAAAAGAGGTGAGATGTTATAATGAATGATTTTCCATATTTACCCCATACCCAAAAAGACATAGAAGAAATGTTCTCTTTTTTGGGAATAAAAGATATAGATGAACTTTATCGAGATATTCCAGCACTGTTCAAAGGTGAGTTGAATATCCCATCGGGTTTGAGTGAATTAGAAGTTAAAGAAAGGCTAACCGATTTATCGCAAATGAATAAAAATATGGAAGAATACGGGATTTTTAGAGGTGCGGGAATTTACAATCATTATATTCCTTCTGTGATATATCCTTTAGCTTCAAATAGGAATTTTTTAACTGCATATACGCCTTACCAGGCTGAAGTTTCTCAGGGTACCCTCCAAATACTCTATGAGTATCAAACTCAAATTTGCAATCTTACGGGGATGGAAGTTTCTAATTCATCTATGTACGATGGTGCTTCAGCTTTAGCTGAGGCTATTTTAATGGCAAAAAGAATTAATGGTAAAAATCATGTTTTGATGTCTAAAACGGTTCATCCCGAGTATCAAGAAGTATCAAAAACCTATGTTGAAGTGCAAGGGATGAATATAGAGCAAATAGGCTATTTATCTGAAACGGGTCAATTAGATCTAGATGAATTAACTTCTAAAATCACCCAAGAAACATCTTGTGTTGTAGTTTCATATCCAAACTTTTTTGGTGTAATAGAAGATTTGAAAGCGATAAGAGAAAAGGTTCCTAGCGATGTTATTTTCATTGTAGTTACCTATCCAATCTCTTTAGGGTTGTTAGAAACTCCTGGAAAATTTGGGGTGGATATAGTAGTAGGAGAAGGTCAATCTTTAGGAAATACACCTTCATTTGGGGGACCGGGTTTGGGAATCTTCGCTTCCAAAAAAAAGTACATCCGAAAGATGCCTGGCAGAATTATCGGTGAAACCGTGGATCAAGATGGTAAAAGAGGATTTTGCATGATTTTGCAGACAAGGGAACAACATATAAGAAGAGAGAAGGCTACTTCTAATATATGTTCAAATCATGCATTCAATGCTCTTTTGGCTTCTTTGTATATGAATGTGATGGGAAAGCAAGGGATAAGAGAAGTTTCTCTTCAGAATTATCATAAAGCCCATTATCTAGCAAAAAAATTGGTAGAGACTGAAAAGTTTAAACCTGTATTTGACGGACCATTTTTTAACGAGTTTGTATTAGAAAGCAAAATTGATCCTGATCTTCTCAACGAAAAACTGTTGGAGCAACATTATTTTGGACCTTTGATACTGAAGAATTTTTATGAAGAAATGGGGAATAAGGTACTGTTTTGTGCAACAGAACTGACTAAAAAAAGAGATATCGACTTTTTATGTTCTTTCTTGGAGGGATTATCATGAAATTGATATTTGAAAAATCAGTTAGCGGGAGAACATCATATTCGCTTCCTAAATTGGATGTCAAAGAATCTCAGATAGATATACCAGAACATTTAGTTAGAAATGAAGCTCCGAATCTACCAGAACTTTACGAAGTTGATGTTGTTAGACATTACAATCAATTAGCCAGTCTAAACCATTCGGTTGATAGAGGTTTTTATCCTTTGGGTTCTTGTACAATGAAATACAATCCTTTTCTGAATGAAGAGGCTGCATCTTTGAATGGATTCAAATTTATTCATCCCTATCAAGAGGAAAGTACAGTACAAGGTGCGTTGGAATTGATGTATGAATTACAAGAATTTCTCAAAGAGATAACAGGGATGGATTATGTTACCCTGCAGCCTGCTGCTGGTGCCCATGGGGAGCTTACAGGAATGCTTGTTATTAAGAAATATCTACAAGAAAATAATTTAGGTCATAAAAATGAAGTTATCATACCAGATTCCGCTCATGGTACGAATCCTGCATCTGCGGTAATGGCAGGGTTTGAAGTGGTTAAAGTTAATTCGAATAATGAGGGAAGAGTCGATTTAGATCATTTGAAATCTTTAGTGAATGAAAATACTGCCGCTATTATGCTCACAAACCCAAATACTTTGGGATTGTTTGAAAAAGATATTCTGAAGATATCTGATTTGATGCATAAAAACAATGCCTTGTTGTACTACGATGGGGCGAATTTAAACGCAATAATGGGAAAAGTAAGACCTGGAGATAATGGTTTCGATGTTGTTCATCTAAATCTACACAAAACATTTTCCACCCCTCATGGAATGGGGGGACCTGGGAGTGGTCCTATAGCGGTAAAGTCTTTTTTAAAAGAGTATTTGCCTAAACCTATTGTGGGTATGAAAGAAAGTGGGGAATATTATTTTGATTATGATATCCCTAAAAGCATTGGTAAAGTACGTAGCTTTTATGGTAATTTTTTAGTACTAATCAAAGCATACACTTACATATTATCAATGGGCAAAGAAGGTTTGAAGAAGGTAAGTGAACTTGCAACTTTAAATGCGAATTATTTGAAAGAGAAGTTGTCGAAATTTTTAGACGTTGCTTATCCAGATGTCTGTAAGCATGAGTTTGTAATAAAAGGGACTTCGTTGAAAGATTATGGTGTAAGCACACTGGATTTTGCAAAAAGGCTCTTAGATTATGGTATGCATCCTCCAACAGTTTATTTTCCTTTGATAGTGGATGAAGCAATGATGATCGAACCAACCGAAACTGAAAGCAAAGAAACCTTGGATGAAGTTGCTTCTATATATGAGAAAATCTTAGAAGAAGCCAGAAAAGAACCAGATAAGTTAAAAGAAGCTCCTTTGACTTTAACTATTAAAAGATTGGACGAAATAAAAGCCAATAAGGATTTAAAGGTAAAATTTGAGTAGGCGTTGATAAGTTGGGGATGAGAGTTGAAGGTATTTGTTATATTAAGTCAAAAAAACAGTGAGGCAAAAATATCGACTTACGCCTCACTGTTTTCTTGTTTTAAACATTCTCCACAGATTCCATAGAAAGTGATTTCAACAGAGTCGATTTTGTTATCTTTTAATTCTTCTTCAGTAAAAGTTTTAAAACTAATTAATTTCTTTTCATCTATGAAATTTAATTTATCTAACTCTATATCTTGCACTTTTCCACAATTTTTGCAAATAAAATGCGCATGAGGGGTGATGTTAGAATCGTAATGAATTTTATTTTCAATTAAAATTTCTTTTACTAGTCCTGCATTTTCAAATAATTTTACAATGTTATACACTGAAGTGAAAGAAATCTGAGTTTCATTACTTTTTACTAACTTTTGATGCAATTGATCAATCGACGGATGTTCATTAGAGTTAAAAAGCTCAAAGGCTACTTTGAATCTATTTGGAGTAACCTTAATCTTGTTATCTTTTAATATTTTGATTATACTATTTTTATCGTATTTAATTTCCAACTCTACCACCTTAGTTTAAATTATTTTACTGGTTAATTATAACACAAGATTTTAAAGAATTATTTGAATTATAGTGAAATTAACAATAGTGTCAAAAAACAAGTGATATAATAAAAAGGTAGCTTAAAGAGCAGAGAGCAAAGAATTGCGACCTTATATCTTAATGGGCAAGGATTGGGGCGACGGGGCGCTAAATGAATTTTGGGATTTCTAAATGAAGTATAAAATAATAAAGATTTTTAGGAGGGATACAGTGAGTGAGGTTAAAAAAATCGGTTTAATGACCAGTGGTGGAGATGCACCTGGAATGAACGCTGTTATTAGGGCTGTTACAAGAAGTGCAGTAGTGGAAAATATCGAAGTGTATGGGTTTTTGAGAGGATTTGCTGGTATTTTAGATAAAGAATATAAAAAACTAACATATTCAGATGTTGGTGGAATAATGGAAAGAGGGGGAACCATTTTAAGAACCTCTCGAGTACCAGAATTCAAAGTTCCTGAAGTTAGAAAAAAAGCTGCTGATATATTGAAGGATTTAGGTATAGATGTGTTAGTTATAATTGGGGGTAACGGGAGTCTTACTGGGGGAAAGTTGCTAGCAGAAGAACAAGGGATATCTGTAGTAGGCGTACCGGCTTCTATAGACAACGATATTGCATATACCGATATGAGCATAGGTGTTGATACCTGTCTTAACACAGTAGTTGATGCCATGCAAAAGTTAAAAGATACCGCTTCTTCCCACGAAAGGGCTTTTATCGTCGAAGTTATGGGAAGGACATCTGGATACATAGCGTTGATGTCAGGTCTTGCTATAGGTGCGGAAGCTATAATAATACCAGAAGTTCCCACCGATTACGATGCTTTAGCAGAAAAAATGTGGGATGAAAGAAAAAGGGGTAAGATTAATTCAATAGTCGTTGTTGCGGAGGGATCTGCCAGCGCCTATACAGTCGCCAGACATTTAGAAAATAGAATTGGTTTTGAAACGCGTATAACAATTTTAGGCCATATTCAAAGAGGGGGTTCTCCTACTGCATTCGATAGAATTTTGGCTTCGAGAATGGGGAACGAAGTAGTAAAATCAATTAAAGACGGAAATTTTAACGTGATGGTGGGCTTGAGTAAAAACGATTTAATAAGAACACCTCTTGAAAAAGTGCTTTCTGAAAATAATAAATTGGATATGGAGATTGTAAAGCTGGCAGGGATTTTATCCTAGGGCGTTCAAGGGGTAAACCCCTTGAAAATTCCCAAGGCATGGAATCTAAAAAAAAGATGTAATTTGGGAAGAAACACCCAAAAGTTACGCATCTTTAGGAGGATAGTTATGAACGAAAAAATAGAAAATAAAAAGACGAGAATCGTTTGCACAATTGGTCCAGCTACACAAGATGAAACGATGATAAAAAAATTGATAAATGCAGGAATGAATGTAGCAAGATTGAATACTTCTCACGATACCATTGCTGATCATGAGAAAAGAGTAAATTTAATAAAGAAGATACGAAAAGATTTGAACATACCTTTTGCCATTTTACTCGATTTAGAAGGTCCTAAGATTCGTACGGGCAAATTTGAGACGGATCAAGTAATGTTGGAAGAGGGACAGAAATTTATTTTGACTATCGAGGAGATCGTTGGCAACAAAGAAAGGGTGAGTATAAATTATCGAGAATTACCTAAAGAAGTTAAAAAAGGAGATTTTATTCTTCTTGATGATGGAAAAATTCGACTTGTAGTCGTTAGCAGTAACGAAAAAGAAATTGTTACGAAGGTTGTAACCGGTGGCAGTATCACTCACAGAAGAGGGATAAACGTTCCTGGAATAGATATCAGTTTGCCACCTTTAACAGAAAAAGATATGGAGTATTTAAACAAGGCTGTAGAATGGAACGTAGATTATATAGCACAATCTTTTGTTAGAAAAGCTGAAGATATCACTAGAACGAGGAGAATTCTAACGGAATTGGGTATGCCCGATCTCCCCATTATCGCTAAAATCGAAACATTACAAGCTCTAGACAACCTTGAATCGATCATTGAAGAAGCTGATGGGGTAATGGTCGCAAGAGGAGATTTGGGTGTTGAAGCACCAGTTGAACAAATACCTTTACTTCAAAAGAGAATAATAGAGATTGCAAATACAATGGCAAAGCCTGCTATAACAGCTACCCAAATGCTTGAAAGTATGGTTAACAATCCTTTTCCTACAAGAGCAGAAGCTACTGATATAGCTAATGCTATATTAGATGGGACGGATGCAGTTATGTTGTCTGAAGAAACGTCGATTGGGAAATACCCTGAACAAGCTGTCAAAGTTATGGCTAATGTAGCTAAAGAAACCGAAAAAATACTAGAAGAGTACTACTACAAATTTGATTATTCAACATACGGTGGTGGAGATCCCGCTACCAATTCGATAACGATGTCTGCAATAAAAATTGCCGAGCAATTAGGAATTGATGTTATAGTTGCCACCACTTATAGTGGTTATACGGCAAGAGCTTTGTCTAGGTTCAGAAGAAATATTAAAATAGTTGCTGCATCTCCAAGGATAACTACTTATCATCGATTGGCATTGATATGGGGAGTCACCCCCGTTATCATGCAAAAATTTACCGACACAGATAATATGTTGGAGAGCGTTAGCAATATCGTAAAATCTTTAGATTTTGGTGTATCAGGAGAAAATATCATAGTGACGGCTGGGATTCCCTATGGTTTCTCCAGTAAAACCAATCTCTTAAAGGTTCATGAGATATGATATAATTAATACATTAGTAAAAATTTATTTTTGAGGTGATTTTTATGAATAAAATAGATGAATTAACTCCAAAAAAAGTTGTAGAAAAATTGGATAACTATATAATCGGTCAAAAGGAAGCAAAGAAACAAGTTGCTATCGCTTTGAGAAATAGAATTAGACGGTTGTCTCTATCAGAAGATGTTAGAAAAGATGTTATACCAAAAAATATTCTGATGATAGGTTCTACCGGTGTTGGAAAGACTGAGATTGCTAGAAGATTAGCAGAGGTTGCCAATGCACCATTTGTGAAGGTTGAAGCTACAAGGTTTACCGAAGTTGGATATGTTGGAAAGAATGTAGAAAGTATGGTCAGAGAATTGGTTGATTCTTCAGTCAATATGGTTAAAAAAGAAATGATGGAAGAAGTTAAAGATAAAGCTCAAAGGCTCGTAGAAGAAAGAATAGTAGAAGTACTCGTGCCTTCAAAGAAAAGAGCAAAAGCTCAGCCCTCATTTATGGATGTGATGCAACTTTTCAATCAAAACGCTGAATATTCCCAAAATAAGGACTACGATGAAAATGAAGACGAAAATATAAGAAGAAGAAGAGAGGAATTATTGGAAAAATTAAGAAACGGCGAATTAGAGGATGTAGAAATAGAAGTAGAAGTCGAGGAACAATCTTCCCCAATGTTTGCTGGATTAGGACCTGAGTTAGAAGACATGGGTATTCAGTTTGGAGAAATGTTTCAAAATCTTATGCCTAAGAAGAAAAAAAGAAGGCGAATGAAGATTTCTGAAGCGAGGAAGGTTTTGGAGCCTATTGAATCGGAAAAATTGATTGATCAAGATAAATTAATTCAAGAAGGAGTAAGTAGAGCCGAAAATAGTGGCATAATTTTCATCGATGAGATCGATAAAATTACATCCAAAGGTGTTTCTTCAGGACCCGATGTATCCAGAGAAGGTGTTCAAAGAGATTTGTTGCCAATAGTTGAAGGGACAACCGTCATGACAAAGTATGGTTCTATTAGTACTGATTATATATTGTTTATAGCTGCTGGTGCATTCAGTGAGGCTAAACCTTCGGATCTGATTCCTGAGCTTCAAGGTAGATTCCCAATTAGAGCAGAATTATCAGATTTGACTAAGGAAGACTTTATTAGAATACTAACCCAGCCAAAAAATGCAATACTAAAACAGTATCAGTACTTACTTCAAACCGATGGTGTGAAAATTGAGTTCACTGAAGATGGTGTTGAAAGAATGGCAGATATCGCCTTTGAGCTGAACGAAAAAGTTGAAAATATTGGAGCGAGAAGACTTTACACTGTAGTCGAAAAAGTTCTTGAAGAGGTTTCTTTTGAAGCCCCCGCATCAGGAGAATGGGAATTGAAAATTGATAGCAATTATGTAGATCTAAGACTTGGTAAAGTATATGGTGATGAAGATCTTAGAGAATATATCCTTTGATGGACGGTAGTGAGCTAGTAAATTGTATATTTCAATAATATTTTTTGGAAGTGAGGACATATGCGATTAAATAATTCCAAACTCATAATTATAATAGGTTGTGGAAGGTTGGGTTCTGAATTAGCTTTGAAATTAAGTAAAGCTTACAATGTTGTAGTTCTTGATAAAGAAGAATCATCTTTTGAAAGGTTATCAAAAAGGAACTTTACCGGTTTCACAAGAGTTATTGACACAAGCGATATGGCTGCGTTAAAGGATGTGAATATTGAAAAAGCTCACATGGTTTATATTGTCACTCCCGATGACAATTTAAATTTTATGTTGGCTTATGGAATTAAAAAATTAAATTCGGGAGTAAGAATAGCCGCAAGGGTGAACGACCCTTTGAAGAAATCAATTTTTATAAAGGCAGGATTGAATTTATTTTGTCCCATTGAGGATTCAGTAATGGATTTAGTTGAGGAATTGGAGAAGGAAGTAGTTAAGTATGAGTAGAATTTTTTATATCATAGAGGGAAAGATATTAGCCTATTCTTTAGCTAAAAAATTACTCTTATTGGGTAATCAGGTTTACTATGTGAGTCAAAATAAGGAAAATTTGGAGATTTTAGATGGATTAAAGGTAAATTTTCCGGCTCTTGAGCTCGTCAAGCAAGATCCCACCGATATCAAATGGATAGAAAATTTGGATCTAAATAAAAAAGTAGAAGCCTTAATAATAATCTCTGAGGATGACGCATTGAATTTTGTTGTATCTTGGCTGTTGAGAGAATATTATGAAGATATAAAGATAATCTCTCTAGTCAATGCAACAGAAAACGAAACTATTTTCAAAGGTATTAATGTCGAAACTCTAGTTCCAATTTCTTGGATGCAAAAAATAATAGAATCTTCTTTGATTCATGAAGATATTACCGATTTTTTCAATCCCTATGTGGAGAAGTTATCCATTTTGGAACTCACTATACTTGAAGATGATAAAGCGGTAAATAAAAAACTGAAGGAATTAAATATACCTCAGAATTCAATAATTGGAGTTTTGATAAGAGAAGACGGAGATATAATGGTTCCTCAAGGTGAAACAATTATTTATAAAGGAGATAGATTGATCGTTCTGGCTTTAAAAGAACAAGCTGACGATGTTATAGAAACGTTAAAATAGAGGTGATCAAGTGCCTTCTTACACATATTTTTTAAAATTAAGGTATAAAGCTATTTTTAGAAATACAGGAAATATTATAATAGGTCTTTCAGTTTTGATACTTTTAGTGGGTTCTACGGCTTTTATTTATGATTCATTTAAAGATTTTCTACCATTTTTGATTACGGGGATATTGTCCTTTCTTAGCGGTGGGATGTTTCGCTTCATTGGAAGTGGAGAAAAAAGAAAAGAATTAAATACACAGGATGCTGTGGTCACAGTTTTTTTTGTTTGGACACTCGCTATATTCCTTTCTTCTCTGCCTTTTATTTTTTCTGGTGAATTGAATTTTTCACAAGCGGTTTTCGAATCCACAAGTGGCTGGACAACGACGGGGCTTTCGATGTTTTCTGATGTGGAAGTACTACCCCGGTCTATTTTAATATGGCGCTCGGTGATGCAATTTATTGGTGGAGCTGGTTTTGCTATAATTACTGTAATCATAGCTGGTACTATGGGGGTTGGCATATATCAAGCAGAAGGAAGAAGTGATAATTTAGTTCCAAATTTGAGGGAATCAGCTAGGATTATTCTTAGAATCTATTTAAGTTGGGCGGTTATAGGTGTTCTGCTTTTGATGTTTGTAGGAAAACTCTCTTTTTTTGACGCCTTTAACCATACATTAACCGGCTTGGCTACAGGAGGATTTTCTACAAAAAATTTTAGTATAGGTTCTTTTGGTAGCTTGAAGGTAGAAATAATTATCATGTTGCTTATGATTATGGGCGGAACCGGGTTTGGAGTCCATTATGCTGGTTTATTAATGATTAGAAATTTTATTAGGAATCGCAGAGACTATCGGTCCAAAAAAATTTCTTTACTTGAATTAAGAGAAAAAATTAAATCTGAGCCTTTTTTAAAAAATCCCGAAATTAAGACCATGTTCATAATTTTAGTTATTTCCTTTTTGCTGCTTTTTGCTTTTACAACAGTTGAAATTTACGGAGTTGGAAATGGTTTAGTTCATTCTGCGTTTCAGAGTATTTCAGCTTTAACAGGTACGGGTTTTTCAACCGTAGCTTTTTCAAACTGGAATTATTTCGGATTGTTAATTTTGACAATATTGATGATCTTAGGCGGAATGATGGATTCCACATCAGGCGGTTTAAAATTATTCAGGGTATATATCGCTTTCAAATTGATAATTAACCAGATCAAAGAATTTTTTAAACCCTCTGGAACCACTTTTTACATAGAAGTATATAAAGGGGTATCAAGAAAGAAAATTGATCTTAACTCAATAAAAAATGTATTAGTAGTCTTTACAATGTATTTTATCACTTATTTTATTGGCGTTTTTATATTGTTGGCTTATGGGTATCCGCTTCATAACGCGTTGTTTGAGTATGCTTCGACTTTATCTGCTGTTGGACTTTCTACAGGTATTACTTCTAATCAAGCTCCCGTAGGAGTGATTTGGACTCAAACATTAGGAATGTATTTAGGGCGTCTGGAATTTTTCGTCATTATAAATGCACTTATAAAATTGTTTAAAGATTTGAGAGATATTTTTTAAAAAATATGCTTTAATACTTGAACGATCTTTTGTTTTTCATATTAAAAAAAACAAATTTAGGAAGATAAAAAATACCCGCCATCTATAATTAGGCGGGTTTATTTTATCCTTTGACTGAACCGGCGAGCAAGCCTCTTACAAAATACCTTCCCAATATCATGTAAACGATGAGTGTAGGAAGGGCAGCTATTAAAGCTCCTGCCATTTGAACATTCCATTGAACGACCTGACTGCCAGCCAAATTGACTAACGCCACCGTTATGGGCTGTTTCGTTGGGTCACTAGTTATCGTTACTGCAAATAAGAATTCATTCCATATGTTAGTGAACTGCCATATTATAACAACTACGAAACCAGGTATAGATATAGGTAAAAGAATCTTTGTATAGGATTGCCATATGTTTGCTCCATCCACAGATGATGCTTCTACTAATTCGTTTGGGATTTCCTCATAGTAATTTTTAAACATTAATGTTGTGATCGGTATTCCGTATATAACATGGGTTATTATTAATGCTGGTATTGTACCGTATAAGCCTATTAGTTGAAAAAATTGTATCAGTGGAAATAATACGCTCTGATAAGGTATGAACATGCCAAATAGTATGAGTGCAAAAATAATATTTGAATATTTGAATCTTAATTTTGAAAGGGCAAAGCCATTTATAGAACCAATCATTGCAGATATTAGTGTTGCTGGTATTGTAAGATAAAAACTGTTTTTTAGATTCGGCCCTAACTTTGCAAACGCCTCTTTGAAACCTTCAAAAGAAATCTTAGTTGGAAGTTTCCACATGTTTGATATAGAGACTTCTTCAAACGGTTTAAAAGAGGTGCTTAGAGTTACATAAAACGGCAGCACGTAAAATATTGTGAATAAAGCCAATATAATGTAATAGATTGTAAGCGAAGTTTTATTTGTTTTTTCTGCCATCATCTCTCCCCCCTAAAAGAGCTATAAAGATATGGTACTATAACCGCTGCTACCATTACCAACATTATTATTGCAATAGCTGATGCTACTGCATATCTGTTTGATCTGAACATCTGTTCAAACATGTAAACAGCAGGCATATCGGTAACGTTGTTAGGCCCACTTCCAGTCATAGCGTATATTAAATCAAATATCTTTAAGGACATGTGTCCTATTACTATCATTGCACTAAGTGTAATTGGTCTAAGCATAGGCATCTTTATTCTCCAAAATAATTGAGTACCTGTTGCACCGTCTACTTGTGCTGCTTCTATCATCTCTTCAGGGATAGCTCTAAGCCCAGCTAAATACATTGCCATTACGTATCCTGACATCTGCCAGGTTGCTGCTATTACCACTGGTATCAACGCTAAATTGAATTTTCCTATTGATTGAGTACTCGTGTACCACATCCATTGTAAGTTTGACCATCCAAGGTTTTCAAGTAATAAGTTAATTCCCTGTGGGGAAGTTGGTATGTTCCCCGGAGCGAATATCCAACCCCAAACAGTTCCTGTTACGACAAATGAAATTGCCATTGGGAATAAAAAGAGGTTTTGAAAAAAACTTGATCCTTTCAATTTTTTGTCAATAATATTGGCTAAAAATATACCGAGTATAATACAACCAGCAAGAAAAAATAGGGTAAAGAATAATGTATTCCATAAATCTGTTTGAAATCTGGGATCCATGAATAACCTTTGATAATTTCTAAGCCCTACAAACTTGTATTCCCCACTTAATAATGAGGAGAAACTATTCCAGTTGGATGTTGATGTTCTTAGAGTTAAAAATATGAAATAATATACAAATATTCCTATGAATGCTAAAGAAGGGAGAATTATAAGGAATCCTGCTCTTGCTTTTTTCTTTTGAACGGACATATCTATCTCTCCTTATCGATTGAGGTATATTGAAAATCTCGGCCCCATAAAGGGCCGAGATTAAGTTATCTTAATGTTAATCTGTGAGTAGATTTACGTCTTCAGCAGCCCATAATATCATTTGTTTTGCCTGGTTAACATTTTTAGTAGTTACTAAATTGTTGATGGCATCGTTAAATGATGTGACAAATGCTTCGGGCGCAGCGGATCCGTGAACGATGGATGGTGATATGATGAGAGTTCTGAAATCTTCAGCTGTTTCTATTAGATATGGATCATCTCCTGGATCTGCATCAATTCTTGCTGGGATAGAACCTTTGATTGGGTTAAACAATGATTGAGCCCTTGTGGAAGCCAAATATTCCAAAAAGATTAGTGCATTTTGTCTGTGTGGGGCATTCTTTGGTAATCCGAAGGTATCAGATACTAGTACAAATACCGCTTGCGTACCAGGCAGTTCAAACCATCCAAAGTCTTCTCCTGGTGTCCAACCTAAGGTTTTGTAGTAACCTTCCGCCCAGTCACCCATTAAGTTGAAAACAGCTTTGTCTTCATACAATAGCCTTGCAGCATCTTGCCATTCCAAAGCTGCATGGTCTACGTTCACGTAGTTCATAAGTTGCACCATTTTCTCTAATGCACTGTCAAGCCTTTTGTCGTTGAACGATAGTTCACCGTTGAATAATGCGTTGTAATTAACGGCTCCAAATTCGGCTACCATGAGATTTTCCGCAATTTGACCGGCTTCCCACTTGTTTTTATCTCCCAAAGCAAGTGGGGTATAACCTGCAGCTTTTGCTTTTTCTAATGCGTCTATGAATTCCATCCAAGTTTCTGGCTCTTTTGTCAAACCTATTTCGTTGAATAATTTCTTGTTATAGAAGATTACGTTACTTCGATGGATAGTCAGAGGAATGGAATATACTTCACCCTGATAACTTACAATGTCTATTAGACCTTTTGGAAATTTATCGTATACTCCCCAAGATTTGAGATAGTCTGTTAAAGGTTCCATGAGTCCAGGTATTACGTATGTATCTGTTAGCTCCCAACCAGCATGTACTTGGAATGTATCTGGTGGGTTACCACCAAGGGTTCTTGTTTTCAATACCGCTTTGGCGTTAGTCCCTGCACCACCGGCAACAGTTGCGTTAATTACTTCAATGTTTGGATATAGTTCATTGAAATCCTCAATAGTTGCTAAAAGAGCCTCTTCTTCTCCTCCACCTGTCCACCAACTGAATATCTCTACCTGCCCGCTTTGGGCAAAGATCATTGTGAAACTTAATACACTTAGAAGTACTAAACCTACTAATTTTCTCATCTTACGCTACCTCCTTTTTGAGAATTCACAATTTATTTGGAAGCTCTAAAACTTTCTTTTTTATTTGGGTTTGTTATAAGATATGTTTTTGGCATTGTTTAGCAAAAATTCATATGGAGAAGATACGATGTGTTCGATCGCAATTGAGGCTGCACCTGACAAAATAGCATCTTCTTTCTTTGTTGCGACTAAAATTTCTGGTATTTCATTGGAAAAGGTGTATTGTTCAACTATTTTTTTTATTTCTCTGATTACAGAGTTGCCTACTTTTAAAATTCTCCCTCCTAAAATTACTGCTTCGGGATCAATCGTATTTACCAGGTTCACTATTCCCAAAGCTAAAAATTTACTGATTTCATCAATTGCTTTTTTAATTTCATCAGACTTTTTTGATTCATTTAAAATTATCTCTAATGGTAAGTTAAATTCATCTGCTAACCTTGATAAACCTCCGAAACTTTCCAAAGGAATTAAATCTTTAGTTATGACTGTATGGCCTATTTCTCCAGCAGAATTAGAAGTTCCCGAATATAACTTTCCGTTTATTATAATTCCTGCGCCGATTCCGGAATCACCTACAATAAAAACATAATTGTTAAATTTTTTTCCATGTCCAAACCACTTTTTACCTAAAACGGCACCATTTGCATCATTTTCTAACCAAATTGTTTTTTCATAGTGTTCTTCTAGCTGCTCAACTAGCGGGTATTCTTTTAGTAATGGGAAAGGATGAACTGATCGTAAAATTCTTTTTTGACTGTCTATCAAACCCGGCATAGCAATACCCATCCCTTTAATCTTGTAGAAATCGACTTTGGAGTTATTGATCAATTCATCAATTATTAAAATTAGGTTTTTTAAAACATCAGTCGGCCTTCCATATGAATTTATTTCTTTTTCAATACTATTAATTTTTTTACCCTTAATATTGAATATTCCTGCACGTACTATATTTACCCCGAATTCAATACCTATAACATAAAAAGCGTCTTCTTTGATTTTTATAAGTTTTCTTTTTCTACCTAATTTGCCGTCTACAGTTCCAACTTCTTCTACTAAATCCTTGGAAATTAATTCGTTGACTATATTTGTTATAGTTGCGTTTGTAAGCCCTGTTATGTCTGATATTTCTGATCTTGTGCTTGTCCCTTTAGAATTCAATAATTCTAGAACAACAGTCCTGTTTCGCTCTTTAACTAATTCTATATTGTATGTTTTATTTGTCATCAGTAAACCCCTTTGCATTTTATTTCTGCTTCACTTTCAATTTAAATACATTTTATTATAAATGTCAAGTTTGATTATGAGCGTTTATACCCAATTATTATCATTTAAAAGCGATTATTTAGGAATATCTTAAGAAATCATACTTTTTTTATTTAAAAAAATTTGGTCTATATATTTATAGTTCAATACTTGAACGAATATGTGGTTTTCATATGAAAACCTCATTAAATACTGCTCATTATGCAGTAATACCTAATGAAAATTTTAAAAAATTTAGATAATAAATTTGTTGAGGCTGTTTGAGTGGGAATTAGAAGTTAAGCTTACTTGTAGAAAAAGACTTTAAAGGTTGTACCTACCATCCATTTTGATTCAAATTCTATTTTATAATTTGCTAGTTCACATAGATATTTAACCACCGCCAAACCCAACCCCGATCCTTTGGCGTGATTTTTTGCCTCGACCCCACGATAGAATCTTTCAAAAATTCTTTTTTGTTCTTCTTCTCTTATACCTATACCTTCATCTTTTATAATGAGTTGTTCATTTTGGAAATCAATGTATATATCAGAATTTTCGTAAGAATATTTAATCGCATTGGAAAGTAGATTTCTGAAGATTGTGTAGAGTACAAACTTGTCACCTTTTAAGGAGTGAATATGGCAGTTGAAGTGTAGCTTTACCGATTTTTCTTGTATTTTTTCGTAGAGATCAGTTACTACTTCATTGTATAGTGTACTTGGATTTATTACTTCTTTTTTTAATTCGTATTCTCCAAATTCTGCTTTCGAAAGAAGAGTTAGTTGAGAAATTATATTTTCTATTCTGTCAAGAGATTCTTCGATTTTGGTAACTTGTTTTATAAATTGATTATCTTTCATGAAGTCTTTGAGAATTTGAGTATTTCCTTTTGCTATAGTGAGGGGAGTTCTGAGTTCGTGGGATACAGAAGTTATGAAATCCTCTTTCACTTTTTTTAGTAATTCAAATTCTGTTTTGTCCTGTAATATCAAAAGTTGATATTTTTGTTTGAATGTGAGTTTGCAAAACTTGCTGTATCCTTCAAAGAAATATATATTTGTTTCTATTTCAAAGTCCTCATTATTCAATATATGCTTTGCAAGCTGATCGATTTCATTGAAACTTATGGTGTTCAATAATTCTTTATTTGCTCCTAATCCCCAAGCTTTGGCCGTGGTATTTGCGTTAAGTATAGTTGTTTTGTTTTCTAACTGTAATACCGCGTCTTCTAAAGAGTCAAATATTTGAAAATCAAACGAACTGGTATTTTTCATATTTTATTTTCACCGTTGTTATCTACTGCATAAGCGTTTTTGTTGAACTTGTATCCTACGTTTCTAATAGTTTTTATCCATTCTTTCCCTATCTTTGATCTGATCATGCTTATATGTACGTCGATGACCCGGTCTGTAATAAATTCATCTCCAAACCAAATCTTGTCGATAATTTCTTCTCTGGTGTAAACTTTTTCTGAATTCCTTGCTAATAGATCAAGTATTTCAAACTCTTTTGAGGTCAATTCAATATTTTTACCTTTGTAAGTTACTAAATAATTGTTTGAGTATATTTCCATTGGTCCAAAAATCATTTTACTTTCGGATTTTTTTAGTCTTTTTAATAAAGCCCTCACCCTTGCTGTAACTTCTCTGGGATTGAAGGGTTTAGTGATATAGTCATCTGCTCCTGATTCAATTCCCAAGATTTTTTCTCCATCTGTATTTTTTGCAGAAATGATTATTATACCTATTTCTCTATTCAAAGCCCTAACTTTAGGTAACTCATCAACTGCGTTACCATCGGGTAGCATTAAATCTAGTAAGATTATATCGATGTTTGATTCTTTGTTTAAAACATTTCTCATTTGTGATAACGTACCGGCTTCGAAGATTTGTAAATCTTCTAAACGAAGATAAGTTTTTAATATATCTCTTATGTCTTCATCGTCTTCAACAATTAATACTTTAGGCATGAAAAAGCCTCCATTTATAGATACTCTTCGATTTCCTTGCCTGTTTCTATGTAAACTATTTCTTCGCAAAGGTTTGTTGCGTGATCAGCGATCCTCTCTATGTCTCTAGCCAACAATATATAAGGTATGATAAGTTCTTTGTTGAATGATTCATCCTCCAATTTTTGCACAGCTATTTTTCGAATTTGTCTTTCTAGGTCGTCTACTTCGTCGTCTCTTTTCCATATTTTAACTGCTTGTTGAATGTTTTTTTCTCCAAAGGCTTTATACGAGTCCTTTATCATTTCTAAAGATATACCGAACATCTTTTTTATTTCTTTATTATTTACAATGTCCTTTAAATCAACATGGGCATAGGTTTCAGTTTTTTCTGCAATATTGCATGAAAGGTCTCCTATCCTTTCAAGATTGTTTGCAAACTTTATCATTGTTACTGCGTATCTCAAATCCTTAGCTAAAGGTCGATACCTTGCTACAATTTGATATACTGATTCTTCAATTTGGCGGTTTAATTCATCTATTTGATCATCCGCTTTTAAGACTTTTTCGGCTAATTCAAGGTTTTTATCTTCTAGCGATTTAATAGAATTTTCAAAGGATCTTAAAACTACAGTTAAAAGCTTGGATATTTCGCTTGTTAATCGTGTCATTTCAGTTTCAAAATGTGTGTAATCCATTTATTCCACTCCCTATTTTCCTTATATACTTTCTTTTGTTTGCTTGTTTATTAAAGTTTTAGCTAATTCTACCATTTAAATAATCTTCTGTCAATTGTTCTTTAGGGTTTTTTATAATGTCTTCTGTTTTTCCAGATTCGATAAGCTCTCCTTGAAACATAAAATACATATAATCTGATATTCTAATGGCTTGAGCTAGGTTATGTGTAACAATGATTATAGTGTAATTTTCCGACAGGTGTTCAATTAAATTCTCAATTTTTTGCGTTGCTATAGGATCTAGGGCAGATGTAGGCTCGTCCAATAAGATTATTTCAGGATCAATGGCGATAGCCCTAGCAATACACAAACGTTGTTGTTGTCCACCAGAAAGTGAGCTCGCTGGTTTGTCGAGGTCGTCTTTTACTTCTTCCCATAAAGCTGCTCTTTTTAGTGCTGCTTCGATGATTTCATCCATTTTTCTACTATTTCTTGGTGTGTGTAATTTTATTCCAAAGGCAATGTTTTCATAAATAGACATCGGAAAAGGAACAGGTTTTTGAAAAACCATTCCAATTTTTTTTCGAAGCGTTGATAAATCAATGTTATTTTCGTATACATTTTTCCCCTCAAATATTATTTCTCCGCTTGTTCTATAGCCTGGAATTTCATCGTTGATTCTATTAATACTTCTCAACAAAGTTGATTTTCCACAACCTGAAGGTCCTATTATTGCGCTGACTCTTTTCTTTTTGATTTCCATATTTATATCTTTTAAGGCTTGTTTTTGATCGTACCAACCATTAAAATTTTTGATTTCTATCACAATTTCTTTTTCTGTATTCAACTTTTTTGTTTTCCTCCTCTTATTTTAAAGGCTATAGAGTATATTACTAAAATAAGTAATATTAAGAATGCGGAAGTTGCTTTTGCCATCCATTGAGCACTCTCACCATAAGCCATGGTTATAAAATATATATGAGTTGGGAGAGTCATAACGGGATCGAGTAAAGAGTTTGGTAACTTAGTTGAATAGAAAACTGCACCGGTTAATAAGACAGGAGCGGTTTCTCCGATAACTCTTCCCGCACCAATTAATATTGCTGTTATTATTCTATTTTTTGCTGCAGGAAATAGTATTTTGTAAATAGTTTCAGTTTTTTTTGCTCCTAATGCATAGGCTGATTCCCTTAGTTCTCTAGGTAGAGAGGCAAGGGCTTCTTTTACTGATGATGATATTACTGGTAAAGTCATTATCGCCAAAGTTAAACTTCCACTAAGAAGCGACGTCCCAAATCCAAGAGTTATTGAAAAGAGTGCTAATCCAAACAATCCATAGACAACAGAAGGAACACCGGACAACGAGGTTACGGATACGTCAATTATTCTTCCTAATCTTGATTTTTGGCCGTATTCAGATAGGAATGTACCAGTGAGAACTCCTATTGGTATTGAAAATAACAGGATAAAAAAAATCATCAATAGACTTCCCAATATAGCTGGTCCAATTCCTCCTGCAGTCATACCTTGGCTGGGGTACTCTACAAAAAAAGAAGGAGTAAAATATCTTGCACCATCTACTATTACTATTATGATTATTGACAATATTATGCCAAAGGCGATATAACTTATAATTCTGAAAATGAGTGATATAATAGAATCTATTCCAGTTTGCTGTTTCAACTTTTCCAACTCCTCGTTATTCTCCTAGATATCATCGTAAGAATAAAAGATATCGTTAACAAAATTAAACCCGCTGTAAACAACGCAGAGTAGTGAGTACTTCCTATCGGTACTTCCCCCATCTCGCTTGCAATAGTAGCGGTCAAAGGTCTAACCGGATCCCAAATTGATCTAGGAATTATGGCAGCTCCACCCGAAACCATCAATACAACAATAGTTTCTCCTATGATTCTATTTATAGTTAGAATTATTGAATTCAAAATTCCTGATAGGGCTGCTTTGCTTACTATTCTAAATCCGGCAGTGAACCTACTTGCTCCTAAGGCTAAGGCGCTTTCTTTTAAACTGATGTCAACAGATGATAATGCTTCCTGCATGAGAGATGCAGCGTATGGCAGAGATAAAATTGATAATCCAATAGCTGCCAAAAGCAAATTACCTGCTGACCAAGCACCGAAATTCATCAGGATAGGTGAAATATAAATGAATAAGAATGAACCTATTATAACAGTTGGGATCCCGGATAACAAATCTATCGCTGATTTTATAATTCTTTGCTCCCTGTTCGTGGCGTAGTCATACAAGAAAAACGCAATTATATACCCTATGGGTATAACTATAATAGAAGCAAATCCCGTTAGTATGAAAGAACCTACTATCATTGCTAACATGCCGTACTCTGGTGGATCATATGTTGGATACCAATATTTACTGGTAAAAATTTCAGCCCCAACTTCTGTCAGGGCTGGAAGTGATTCTCTTATGATAAAAATGAATAGACCAATTAATGCCAAAATTCCTACCATTGCAACAGCTGTGATTATACTTTGATTTACGATATTTTTTAAATCTCGTCTATTCACGAATAAAGCACTCCTTCTAAAAGATAATCTTTTTAAAATCCGTATGCTGCAACGTAACCAGCCTGTTCAACTAACTCTTGACCTCTTTTTGATAGTCCAAATGTCAAATATTGTTTAACTGGACCAGTTTCTGGGTAACCGTTTGTAGCATCAACAAACATATACAATGGTCTTGAGATTGGATATACAGAATTTAAAATATTCAGTTTTGTTGGTTGTACACCTTCAACCGATAAAACTTTTACATCGTCAGTTACGTAACCTACACCTGTATAAGCTATGGCATACATGTTTTGTGCAACTGCTTGTATTTCCGCTTGGGTAGATTCTAACATCTGAACTGTTGGAGTCATCCTTTTACCCTCTAAAACTTTTTCTACAAATGTTTCATAGGTTCCTGAGGCTGTGTTCCTTGAATATACAACGATTCTTTGACCTGGTAAATTAGGGCTCAATTGGTTCCATCTTGTGATTTCACCAGTGTAAATTTTTGCCAATTCTTCTATAGTGATATCATCAATTCCAAGATTCGGATTAACTATTACTGCTATTCCATCGTATCCTAAAACAACGGGAATGAAGTACTTACCTTCTTCATGCATCTGCTCTAATTCAGAATCTTTAAGCCATCTACTTGAGTTTGCAATGTCTGTTGTTCCGTTGAATAAAGCAGCAATACCGGTTGAAGAGCCAGCACCTTCCAATGTGATTGTTAAATCGGGATACATATCTTTTAACTCTTCAATCCAAAGTTGAGCTACTGGAAAAATCGTGTTTGAACCTTTTAGAACAAGTGTTTCTGCAAAACTGAAAAGAGCTATACCAACTAAAACAAACGTTAATAATACTTTCTTCACAATATTTCCCTCCTTAATTTATGTTTTCGATGTTATTATAACAATCTTTTTTTTAGGTAAAATCAAGTGATATTAAGAAATATTAAGGAGGTACTTTCATTGATATTTAACCATAATTGATGAACCTAAAAATAAAAATGCTATTACAATTTGATAAATTTTTTAAGCTTTTATTCTGTTTCAAATTTCTAGAATTTGTGCTATAATTTTATTGTACTGTTTTTAAATGAAATAAGTAATTATTTTTAAGAATCGTTAAGAGGTGTTTGATTATGTTGATTGAATCGAAAAGTTATGAGAAAGAAGTAGAAAAGCTATTAAATGTGAAGCTTACTAAAAAAGAAAAAGAAAGAATAAAAATTGCCTATGAATTGGCTGAAACATCTCATAGTGGTCAATTTAGGGATTCTGGTGAGGAATTTTTTGAGCATCCAAAAAGTGTTGGATTGATACTCGCAGGTTTAAAAATGGATGTGGATACTATTATAGCTGGTCTTTTGCACGATGTAGTTGAAGATTGTGGTGTTTCAATAGATAAAATAAAAGATCTTTTTGGGATCGATGTTGCTAATATAGTTTCAGGTGTCACTAAGATTAGCAATTTAAAGCTCAATGAGCGGCTAAACGAAAATGACATGAAATCTTTAGAAAAAGTAGAAACTATCAGAAAGATGCTTTTTGCTATGTCTGAGGATATAAGAGTCATAATCGTTAAATTGGCAGATAGATTACATAACATGAGAACTTTAGAATTCGTCGATAGAAAAAAGCAGATAGCCAAGGCCGACGAAACTTTAAAAATATACGCACCTATTGCCCATAGATTGGGTATCTATAAGATGAAGGAAGAGTTGGAAGATTTGTCTTTTCGGTATTTGTATCCTGAGACATATTTTGATCTAAAGACGAAAATCGAGGAAAAAATTAGACTTGGGCAAAATCGATTGAACGAATACGCGCAGATTATTAAACAAGAGCTTGATAATCAGAAAATTAAAGCGACGGTTGAAGGTCGCTCTAAGCATTTATATAGTATATGGGATAAGATGATTCGAAAAGGAAAAACTTTAGATGAAATATATGACTACATAGCTCTTAGGATAATTACTGAAGATCAGAATAAATGCTATGCTGTGTTGGGAATAATTCATTCTATTTGGTCCCCTGTTCCAGGTAGAATAAAAGATTACATTGCAACCCCTAAATTCAATGGTTATAAATCCCTGCATACCACCGTTATAACCCATAAAGGAGATCCTTTGGAAATTCAAATTCGAGATTGGGAAATGCATGAAGAAGCTGAATACGGCTTAGCTGCCCATTGGGTCTATAAAGAGGGTGTTAGTCAGGAAAAATTGAAATTTTTAACTGATCTTATGGAATTACATAGGTATATTGCTCAAAATGCTTTTGAATTGAAAGATATCGAAACGAATCTTCTTTCAAAAGAAACTTTTGTATTTACACCAAAGGGAGAAATAATCCATTTACCAAGAGGAGCAACACCTATTGATTTTGCTTTTGCTATTCATACTGAGGTTGGCAATCATTTTTCTGGAGCGAAAGTCAACGGTAAATTAGTCCCTATTTCATACAAATTACAGACTGGGGACATAGTAGAGATATTGATCAATAGGAATTTTCAAGGACCTAGTATTGATTGGTTAAAATATGCTCATTCTCCCAAGACTATATCAAAGATAAAAAAATATTACAGGCAAAAAAACGAAGTGGAGTTAATAGAAAGAGGCAAAGACAAGTTTAGAGAGCTGTCTAAAAAACTTAATTTTTCTATGGATGAAATTCTCGAGAAATTGAAAGAAATAGGATTTTATATTAAATACAATATAAAAAGTGACGACGAATTTTTCATTAAGTTATCTTTAGAAGATATCAGTATTAATACTATTAGAAATATTTTTACCCTCAATGAAAAAGAAGAGGAAACAATCACTACGGTCGAAAAAACTAATTCAAGTAGGAAAGGGATCTCCGTTCTTGTTGATGGTGAAGAAGGAGTCGAAAGTTATTTTGCTAAATGTTGTATGCCTGTTCCAGGTGATGAAATTATTGGTGTGATAACCCGTAGAGGCATCGGCATACATAGAAAAGATTGTAATAATATTCAGGATATTGATGATAGTAAGAAGGTAAATGTTGAGTGGAACGAACTCAATCAAAACAAATTTTCTACGGTATTAATGATTGATGTGGAAAGTAAAAATGTCTTAAATAACGTTAGAAATGTTATAAATAATGAAGGGGGACATATTGAAAAATTCGAAATGACAAATAATTCTAATTATCTTAATATTAGGATATATTTAGCTGTTCAGAATTTAAAGCATCTGAGTCTTTTGAGTAATAAATTGAAAAATTCTAAAGGTGTTTATTCTGTTAGGAGGGTATAATTTGAGGGCAGTGGTTCAAAGAGTATCACAAGCTTCCGTAACCATTTCTGATAACATTGTTGCTCAAATAGAAAAAGGTCTCCTGGTTTTCTTGGGCATTTCGAAAATTGATCAAGTATCAGATATTAGTTGGATGGCTGATAAGATTGTAAATCTTAGAATTTTTGAAGATGATCAAAATAAAATGAATAGATCTTTATTAGATATTATGGGGGATATGATCGTTGTCTCTCAATTCACTTTATATGGTGATTGTAGAAAAGGAAGGAGACCATCCTTCACTGATTCGGCAACTCCTGAGAAAGCTAAAGTTCTTTACGATAATTTTCTTTCCTATCTTAAAGAAAAATACCCTATAAACGTTCAACAAGGTGAGTTTCAAGCTCATATGAAAGTAAATATTGTCAACGATGGTCCAGTGACTTTACTTTTAGATTCTCAAAAGTTGTTTTGAATTTAACAAATATCTTTGATTGGAGGGATTTTATGAAAGAGTTAGAAGTTACCGTTTTTGTCTACAACGAAGATCCTTTTGAAGCACACATTTCATCGGAAGGTGTAGAATCAGGAGTTAATCAATCTAATGTGCATAAAATATATTTAGGTTATGAAAAACCTCAAAAAGGAGTCGTTGTTAAATTCAAACTACCTAACGGCGAGAAAAAATACATTAGGGGTGAATAGATGATTCTATTTCATTTGGAAAGAGTTAGTGAGAATACTTTCTAATTCATTTAAGAAGGGAGAAATGTTTTAGGTTGTGAAATAATTGTAGTATGCAATACACACTTGAGAATAATTAAAAAACGCGACGAACGAAAGAAAACACTTTAAGAGGGTTAAAGGAAAATAAGGAAAGAAAAAACTAAAATATTGGATAATTGCACAAAGGTAACTCAGAAAATAACCATTCAATTAGAGTACCTTTCTTGTAAGCTTCCTTGGAGTATGGAAGAAATTTTTTGATATATTTAAGAGCCTTAAAAACAATAACTTAGTTCAAATAAAAAGAACTAAACTCCTTGTTCTAATCGATCATATCGATTAGAACAAGGAATATTTAAATTCAGAAGGTTCTTTCATATAATCAGAGTAGACGAAATCGAAGTAGAGTAGATAAGAGTTACCGTATAATTACATTTGTACGATCTCCTTTTTCGGCGATTTTTTAAAATCGAAAGATGAGGGTTGGATAAGAAAAAACTTGATAGGCCTGGTTTATAACCGATCTCATCTAGCTTCATTTTCGTGTATTGAACGTTAAAAGACAGTTTGACTGGCGGTAGGGAGGAAGAAATTATGTTCAAGATTATTATAAAGCTTATTGGAATCAGATGGCCTATTTTTATTACACTAATTTTATCTATCCATAAAAGAAATAAAAGGCTCAAAGCATTGGATAAGCTTGTGTGGAAAAAATCATCTTTGCTTAAGCCGGAAGAAATGTTGAAAGAGCGTCCATTTGATCCATACTATTATCAAAGAGAAGAAGACAAAATGATTAGTGAAAGTTTGAATATTAAGGAAAATATACTCATAAAGGGACCTCCATTAAGTGGTAAAACTAGAGCAGCCTATCAAGCTCTGATTAATTTAAAGGCTCCATATAGTGTAATAATCGCAGGATGCAATGGCATAGACAAGGAGATCTCACTCCCCCACTCTCTAGCGTTTTGGAGACCAAAAATTCTGTTTATTGATGATTTGCATAGATTTGTAGATCAAGAAAATTTTGAGCATTTTTTTAGAATCTCAAAAAAGAACAATGTGTTTATTATTGCTACTTGTCGCTCAGGATTAGAAGAAAAAAAAGTAAAACAGAAGATGCTAAGTAAGAATATAAATTCAGAAACTATATTCGAGAGGGAGATAGAGCTTAACAAAATACCAACGGCGGAAGGGAAAAAGATTGCCTCTGAAGTTAATAAAAAGTGGGAGGAAATTAAATTTGATGGAACTATAGGATCTATTTTCATGCCTTTGGATAAGTTGGAAAAAAGATTTGAAACTTTTGAATCAGTTGAGAAGAATATTTTAAAAGCGCTAAAAAAGCTATACATATGTGGATGTTATAAAGGAAACTTGCTCTTTCCTCTAGAATGGGTGAAAATCGTCTCTAAAAAAGATGGTTTAAAAATAAAAGATTTTGAATGGACTGATCATATCAAGACTCTAGAAGAGAAAGGATTCGTTAAATTAATAAAAGATAATCAAATTTGGGTTGACGAGGCATATTTAGACTATGTAATTAAACTAGAAACAACAATAACAGAATTAAACGTATTTGAAATTATGGTCTCAGCTTTTTCAAAGGTTCCTGACGTATTATTTAAAATTAAAAACAGAGCACAGGAATTAGCTGATATTCAATTAGAAGAAGAAAAATCAAAGTATTTGAAAGTAGTAATCAAAACCTACAAAGAAACTCTTAAAGAATATACTCTTGAGCATTTTCCAGAAGAGTATGCAATGGTGCAGAAAAATCTTGGTGATACATACACCAAACTTGCTAAAATAGAAGCAACATCAGAGAATGGGGAGAATGCAATCAAAGCCTACGAAGAAACCCTTAAGGTGTATACTCTTGAGCGATTCCCAATAGATTATGCAATAGTACAAAAAAATCTTGGTGATGCATATACCAAGCTTGCCGGGCTTGAAAAGGCATCAGAGAATTGTAAGAATTCAATCAAATCCTACAAAAAAACCCTTAAGGTGTATACTCTTGAGCGATTCCCAATAGATTATGCAATAGTACAAAAAAACCTTGGCGATGCATACACCAGATTGGCAAAAACTGAAACGACATCAGAGAATTGCAAGAATGCAGTTAAAGCCTACGAAGAAGCACTTAAAGTGTATACTCTTGAGCGATTTCCAGAAGACTATGAAATGATTCAAATAAATCTTGTAGATGCATACACTAAGCTTGCTGGGGTAGAGGCAACAAAAGGGGATTGGGAGAATGTAATAAAAGCTTACGAGGAAGCTCTTAAAGTTCGGATTCTTAAACGGTTTCCAGAAGATTATGCAATCACACAAAAAAATCTTGTGGATGCATACATTAAGCTTGCTAAAATAGAAACAACATCAAGGAAATGGAAAAATGCAATCAAAACTTATGAAGGAGCCCTGAAAGTTGGGATTCTTGAGCAATTTCCTGAAAAGTATGCAATCACACAAAAAAATCTTGTGAATGCATACACTAGACTGGCAAAAGCTGAAACGACTTCAGAGAATTGCAAGAATGCAGTCAAAGCCTGCGAAGAAGCACTGAAGGTTGAAATTTTAGAGCGATTCCCAGAAGAGTATGAAATGATTCAAATAAATCTTGTGGATTCATACACCAAGCTTGCTGAGGTAGAGGCGACAAAAGGGAATTGGGAGAATGCAATAAAAGCCTACGAGGAAGCGCTAAAAGTTGGGATTCTTGAGCAATTTCCTGAAAAGTATGCAATCACACAAAAAAATCTTGTGGATGCATACACTAGGCTGGCAAAAATTGAAGCGATATCAGGGAATTCCAAGAATGCAATAAAAGCCTACGAGGAAGCGCTAAAAGTTGGGGTTCTTGAGCAATTTCCTGAAGAGTATGCAATCACACAAAAAAATCTTGGGGATGCTTACGCCAGACTTGGATGGGTTGATGCGACATCAGAGAATTGCAAGAATGCTATCAAAGCCTATGAAGAAGCAATGAAGGTTGGGAGTCTTAAAGGAGACACGGGGGAGTATGCAATCACACAAAAAAATCTTGTGGATGCATACACCAGCCTTGCTAAAATTGAAAAGGCATCAGAGGATTGGAAGAAAGCAATCAAAGCTTATGAAGACGCACTGAAAGTTGGGATTCTTGAGCGATTCCCAGAAGAGTATGCAATGGTGCAAAAAAACCTTGGAGATGTGTACAACAACCTTGTTAAAATAGAAAAGACACCAGAGAATTGGGAAAGAGAAATCAAAGCCTATGAAGGAGCATTGAAAGTTGGGAGTCTTAAGCTATCTTCGCTAGAATATGCAATGATTCAAAAAAACCTAGGGGATGCATACTCCCAACTGGCTAAACTACGAACGACATCAAGGAATTGGGAGAATGCAATCAAAGCCTATGAAGAAGCTCTGAAAGTTGGGATTCTTGAGCGATTCCCAGAAGAGTATGCAATGGTGCAAAAAAACCTTGGAGATGTGTACAACAACCTTGTTAAAATAGAAAAGACACCAGAGAATTGGGAAAGAGAAATCAAAGCCTATGAAGGAGCATTGAAAGTTGGGATTCTTAAGCTATCTTCGCAAGAGTATGCAATGATTCAAAAAAACCTAGGGGATGCATACTCCCAACTGGCTAAACTACGAACGACATCAAGGAATTGGGAGAATGCAATCAAAGCCTATGAAGAAGCTCTGAAAGTTCGAATTCTTAAACGGTTTCCAGAAGATTATGCAATGGTTCAAAAAGGTCTTGTGGATGCATACATTAAGCTTGCTAAAATAGAAACATCATCAAGGAATTGGAAAAATGCAATCAAAGATTATGAAGAAGCGCTGAAAGTTGGGATTCTTGAGCGATTCCCGGAGGAATATGCAATGGTTCAAAAAAACCTAGGGGAAGCATACAACAACCTTGTTAAAATAGAAAAGACACCAGAGAATTGGGAGAGAGAAATCAGAGCCTATGAAGAAGCATTGAAGGTTGGGATTCTTGAGCGATCTTCAGAAGAGTATGCAATGGTTCAAAAAAACCTAGGGGATGCATACATCAAGCTTGCTGGAGTAAAGGCAACAAAAGGGAATTGGGGGGCGGCAATAAAAGCCTATGAAGGAGCCTTGAGAGTTGGGATTCCTGAGCTATCGCCGGAAGAGTATGCAATCACACAAAAAAATCTTGGGGATGTATACTTCCAACTGGCTAAACTACAAACGACATCAGAAAATTGGAAGAAAGCAATCAGAGTCTATGAAGGAGTTTTGAAAGATGGGATTCTTGAGCGATTCCCGGAAGAATATGCAATCACACAAAAAAATCTTGTGGATGCATTCACCAGCCTTGCTAAAATTGAAAAGGCATCAGAGGATTGGAAGAATGCAATCAAAGCCTATGAAGACGCACTGAAAGTTGGGATTCTTGAACGATTCCCAGAAGAGTATGCAATGGTGCAAAAAAACCTTGGAGATGTGTACAACAACCTTGTTAAAATAGAAAAGACACCAGAGAATTGGGAAAGAGAAATCAAAGCCTATGAAGGAGCATTGAAAGTTGGGAGTCTTAAGCTATCTTCGCTAGAATATGCAATGATTCAAAAAAACCTAGGGGATGCATACTCCCAACTGGCTAAACTACGAACGACATCAAGGAATTGGGAGAATGCAATCAAAGCCTATGAAGAAGCTCTGAAAGTTGGGATTCTTGAGCGATTCCCAGAAGAGTATGCAATGGTGCAAAAAAACCTTGGAGATGTGTACAACAGCCTTGCTAAAATAGAAAAGACATCAGAAAATTGGGAGAATGCAATCGAAGCCTATGAAGGAGCCTTGAAAGTTGAGAGTCTTAAGCGATCTTCGCGGTGGTATGCCAAAGCGCAAAAAAGTCTTGTAGATGCCTATATCAAACTAGCTGAGGTAGAGGTAACAAAAGGGAATTGGGGGAATGCAGTCAAAGCCTATGAAGGAACCTTGAGGGTTGAGATTCTTAAGCTATATTCGGAAGAATATACAATGGTTCAAAAAGGTCTTGTGGATGTCTATATCAAACTAGCTGAGGTAGAGGTAACAAAAGGGAATTGGGGGAATGCAGTCAAAGCCTATGAAGGAGCCTTGAAAGTTGGTATTCTTGAGGGATCGCCGGAAAAGTATGCAAAGGTTCAAAAAGGGCTTGTGGATGTCTATATCAAACTAGCTGAGGTAGAGGTAACAAAAGGGAATTGGGGGAATGCAGTCAAAGCCTATGAAGGAGCCTTGAAAGTTGGTATTCTTGAGGGATCGCCGGAAGAGTATGCAAAGGTTCAAAAAGGTCTTGTGGATGTCTATATCAAACTAGCTGAGGTAGAGGTAACAAAAGGGAATTGGGGGAATGCAGTCAAAGCCTATGAAGGAGCCTTGAAAGTTGGTATTCTTGAGGGATCGCCGGAAGAGTATGCAATGGTTCAAAAAGGTCTTGTGGATGTCTATATCAAACTTGCTGAGGTAAAGGCAACAAAAGGGAATTGGAGGGCGGCAATAAAAGCCTATGAAGGAGCCTTGAAAGTTGGTATTCTTGAGCTATCGCCGGAAGAGTATGCAATCACAAAAAAAAATCTTGGGGATGCGTACATCAAACTTGTCGACGTTGAAACGACATCAGAGAATTGTGAGAAGGCAATTAAAGCCTATGAGGAAGCACTTAAGGTGTATATTCCTCAACGGTACTCAAGTGATTACGCAATGGTTAAAAAAAACCTAGGGGATGCATACTCCCAACTGGCAAAACTACAAATGACATCAGGGAATTGGTGGAATGCAATCAAAGCTTATGAAGAAGCACTTAAGGTGTATATTCCTCAACGGGACTCAAGAGATTACGCAATGGTTAAAAAAAACCTAGGGGATGCATACTCCCAACTGGCAAAACTACAAATGACATCAGGGAATTGGTGGAATGCAATCAAAGCTTATGAAGAAGCACTTAAGGTGTATATTCCTCAACGGGACTCAAGAGATTACGCAATAGTGCAAAAAAACCTGGGGGATGCGTACATCAAGCTTGCCGACGTTGAAACGACATCAGAGAATTTTGAGAATGCAATCAAAGCCTATGAAGAAGCACTTAAGGTGTATACTCCTCAACAGTATCAAGGAGATTATGCAACGGTTAAAGAAAACCTTGGGGATGCATATTCCCAACTAGCTAAACTAGAAGCTGCATCGGAAAATTGGAAGAATGCACTCAAAGCATACAAGGAAGCACTTAAAATATTTAAAGAAGAAAAATTTCCTTGGGAAATAATTGATTTAATAGAGTCGAAAATTTCCAAAGTGCAGGAAATTTTATATGAAAAATAGTCTTAGTTTTAACTAAAATTCACATTTAGGGGCTGAAAACTAAAGAATACAATTACAGTTTACAAGGAAGCACAAAATATATAAAGATAAGCTTTTTTGGAGGTTAGAGCTATAGGACATGAGGAAAAAATTGTTGGAAAATAAAGGAAGTTGGAAGTACAACATAAGAGCTAAAAGAATTGTGTGTCTGTTAGAGAAAAACTCTTTGATGATTTATCGAAAAGCACTAGCATTCGTCCTTTTGAAGCACACATTTCAGCGGAAGGTGTAGAATCAGGAGTTAATCAATCTAATGTGCATAAAATATATTTAGGTTATGAAAAACCTCAAAAAGGAGTCGTTGTTAAATTCAAACTACCTAACGGCGAGAAAAAATACATTAGGGGTGAATAGATGATTCTATTTCATTCATAATTTCACTAATATCTATTGGAGAGAAGTGTAATATCTCCTTTTTTATAGTTTTAAAGGTATCGATAAAATATTTATTTTGGTTTCCGGTACTTATTTCTAGTGAACATTCTATTAGTGCAGCCATTAGATCAGAAGTTTTCACGTATGCTCCATAATCATTTTCGAATGGAGCATATATGTATTTTTCGTATTTTTTAATTTTCTCTTTCAAAGCAATTTTATCATTGTACCAGTCTTTAATGAAGTCTTTTTCTATTTCTCCAATTATTTCTTCTAAGCCTCGTACTTTTCTTTTAGTGGGGCTTATCACATCACCTGTAAATGCTTCAGGCAAATCATGTAGTATTGAAGCAATCATAATATCGTAAATTTCTTTCATTTGTAAATTAGCTTTTAGAGCTAAAAGATAAGAAATTAAAAAAACGAAAAAAGTATGTGAAGCTACAGAACTTTTAATATTTCTATGATTTTTGTTCCATCTTATCATAGTCACCAATCTTGTTGATATTTCTAACAATTCATTAGCTAATTCTTCTATCTCTTTTTTATCTTGTATATCCATTTTTTTTATTTTCGTTTGGTTTTTTATTTTAGGTTCAGTGTAGTATTCAGGAAAGACTCTTTCGTTAATACTTGCTTCTTTTTGAGCGACGAGAAGGTTTATCATTCTAACTTTTTTTTCTATTTCTTCATCAAAGGCATAATGAATTAATAGTTTTGATCTAATATCGATATCAAAATAAGATTCTACTTCTTTGTAGGTTTTGTTAATCACTTCATCCCAAAGTTTTTTGCCTTTTTCTTCAATTTTGCTTTTGGTAGCCAATGATATGTCTGATAATCTTATTTTGGGAATTGCTTCATATATTTTGTTGTGAAGTATTTTTACCAAATTTTCCTTAGATTCTTCGGAGAATACAAATATACTTAAAAGAAGGTTGTTGTATATGTTGTCGGATTCGCTAAATCTTACAATTGCAGGATTGTTGTTCCATCTGTAGACTGTAAACAAATTAGAACTTTCTAAAAGAAAATTACCAATGTTCATTTAATCACCTTCTTAATTGATTCAATATTTCGCTTGTGTATTTCTTAATTATTTTAACACATTTTTTAATTTATGATTATTTGAATTGATGGTATAATTTATTTTGTGCTTAGAATAGTGAAATGAGAAAGGGGTTTATATGTGAAAAGTATTTTCATCGCTGGAATTTCCGGATCAATTGGTCAACAGGCTATAGAAGTGTTAAATAGCGGGTGGTTTAAAGACAATTTTAAGATAGTAGGAGGATCTGTTTATAAGAGTTGGGATAAATTAAAAGAAGCCATCGATAAATACGATCTGATTAGTGCTGGGATAGTTGAAAATATTGAAAATATGCCCAAAACTTTTAATGGTTGTCGCATTTTTACTGGCGCCGATGCAGTTGAAAGGAGCATGGAGTTTTGTAATCCTGATTACTCTCTGATCGCTACTTCTGGTTTTTCTGGGGTTAAAAACACCTTAAAGGCTTTAGAAGTTTCCCAGCGGGTCTGTTTGGCGAATAAAGAATCGATTGTGTGTGGTGGAAATTATGTTTTGGATTATGCTAGCAATCTCAAAAAAGAGATAATCCCTGTTGATAGCGAACACAGTGCGATATTTCAACTTTTGATGGGTGAAACCTCGACTCCAGAGAAGATTATATTAACGGCTAGCGGTGGAGCTTTAAGAGATTACCCAGTTGAAACCCTTGAAAATGTTCCAGTGGAAGAAGTATTGAACCATCCCGTTTGGTCGATGGGGAAAAGAATAACCGTTGATTCTGCATCGATGGTAAATAAGTCTCTTGAATTATTTGAAGCTTTTCATTTATTCAAAATAAACAATATCGAGGTTGCCATCAACAGAAACAGTAGGATTCATTCTATGGTTCAATTTTCTGACGGAGTAATTAAGATGCATTACGGTGTAGCAGATATGAAAATTCCAATAGCTTTTTCGATTTCTTATCCTGAACGAAATTTTGTTTTTGAAAAACCTGATTTATTTTCAGAGAAGATATATTTTGAGAGAGTAGATTTCAATAGATTCCCCGCTTTAAAATTAGCTTATAGCATTCTTGGGAAGGCCCCATTACAAAATGCATTTAACGCCGCAGATGAGGTTGCAGTGGATAGTTTTTTAAAAGGTACAATTAAATTTGGAGATATTTATCGTGTGATATACAAAACGGTAAATGAGGTGCAAACCCAGTATTCTTTTGCAAATAACTTGAGTTTTAATGATTTTGATGATATACTTAAAGTGGATAAAATCAGTAGAAATATAGCGAAAAAATATATTATGGAGGTTATCGAATGACGGTTTTATTATCAATTATTTGGTTTTTGATTATCATATCCGTTATTGTAGTTGTTCATGAATTCGGACATTTTATTTTTGCGAAAATTTTTAAGACGAGAGTTGAAGAATTCTCTATTGGATTTGGGCCTGCATTATTCAAGATTCCTGGTAAAGAAACCACATTTCGCTTCAATATCATTCCATTGGGTGGTTATGTTAGATTGGCTGGTGAGGAAGTATTAGAAGAAGGTTATACTGATACTGATCCTGCACTGTTTTACAACAAAAAACCTTTCCAGAAATTTTTGATAGCTTTTGCAGGGCCCTTGTTTTCTTTCCTTTTAGGTTATTTTCTTTTTGTTGGAATAGCTGGTGTTTATGGTTTTCCAGAGGTAATGGTTGAAAGATTAGGAAGGGACAGCGTTGCTCTCCAAGCTGGTCTTGAGCCCGGTGATATCATTAAAACAGCAAATGGTGAGTATGTATTTAACCCTTCGATTTTAGAGATGGAAATAGCTTCTGGGAAACCGTTAGAGTTAACTGTTATAAGAAACGGAGAGGAAGTTAATGTTACATTGATTCCAGAGCTTACCAACGATAGGGCAATTTTCACTTTTTATGATATTGAAAACGCCGAATTGCTCAATTTGAAAAACAAAGAGATTGTTTCACTAAATGGTGAAGAAGATTTATATTTGGTAATGAGCCGAATGGAAAATGGTGATCCAATAGAAATACAGTTAGAAGATGGATCCGTTATTGAAGGTAAGTTAGCTCAATATTCTTATTTTCCCCCCACGTATGAAACAGGTATCGTGTACGCTACTTTTTCAAATGTTATAGCAAAAGGTAACGATTTTTTCCAACAGGGAGATAAAATAATTGAAATTAACGGAGTAGCAATTAATAATGGATCTGATTTGCAAAATATAATTTATCGAACCCAATTGAATACTGGAGAATTAATGTTCGCTGTTTCTGCTAAAGAAATTATTAATGAGTATAAGCCATTTAGTGACGATGCTCTTGAGGTGCTGGTAGAGAGAAACGGTCAGATAATTAATATTGATTTACCCAAAGAAGAATTTTTAGATTTCATCGTTCAGCCTGGGATTTTAGAGGTTCCATACGAAAATTGGCATCCTAAAGGGATTGAGGCTCTTACAGTCCCCATTCAATGGGCAAATAATTTGATTGCTTTAACGTTTAGATCTTTCGGGCAGTTGTTCACGGGTAGGTTAAGCGCTGATCAGCTCGCTGGACCGGTTGGAGCTGCTGCCATAATAGGGCAAGCAGCAATGATTGGTTTTGATGCTATTTTAAATTTAACCGCTTTAATAACTATCAGTTTAGGAGTTTTTAATTTGATTCCAATCCCTGGTTTAGACGGTGGCAGAATCGTTTTTTCTATTTATGAAATGATAACTAGAAAAAGGGTAAGTCCAAAAGTTGAGGCTATAGTGAATACGATAGGATTTTTATTCTTAATATTTTTGATGATCTTCGTCACTTATAACGATATAATGAGATTTTTCTAATGAGGTGTTCTAAATGTTCTCAGAAAAAGTAGTGGATGTTGGCGGGGTTAAAATTGGTGGGAAGTATCCCATCGTTATTCAAAGTATGACGAATACGGATACCGCTAATATTGAGCAAACATTGTTTCAAGTTGAACGATTGAAAAATTCAGGTGCCCAGATTGTAAGGGTATCGGTGAGAAGTAAGGATGACATTCAACCTTTTGGTGAAATCGTTAAGAAATCCCAAGTGCCTTTAGTTGCAGATATTCATTTTGACTACAGGTTAGCTATAGAATCTATTAAGGCCGGTGCTTCGAAAGTAAGAATAAACCCAGGCAACATTGGTTCAGATGTTAAAATACGAGAAATAGTTAAAGTTGCTAAAGAGTACAACGTCCCAATAAGGGTCGGATCTAATTCTGGTTCGATCGCTAAGGAATTTTCTGATTTACCTAGACATAAAGCATTGGCTGAAAGCGCTTTAAAAGAAGTTCGATTGCTAGAAAAAGAAGGTTTTTACGATATTGTCGTCTCTGTGAAATCTGTTGATGCTAAAGAAACTTTTGTTGCCAATCAATATCTTTCGAGGTTGATACCTTATCCTTTTCATATAGGAGTTACTGAAGCAGGTGTGTTTGAGGATGCAGTTATATTGTCATCAGCAGGTTTAGGTTCTTTGCTTATAAACGACATCGGAGATACAATCAGAATATCCATCAGCGGGGATCCGATCAGAGAAGTTGAATTGGCAAAAGATTTGCTAATAGCATTAGGCTTGAAAATAGGGGTAAGAGTAATAGCCTGTCCGACTTGTGCAAGGACGGAAATCGACGTTGAAGGATTAGCCTACGAAGTAAAAAAAATGTTAAAAGGTAAAGAGGTTAAAAAAAATATTACCGTAGCGGTCATGGGATGTGTTGTTAACGGTCCTGGTGAAGCTAAACACTCTGATATCGCCATAGTTGGAACCAAAAATTCATCAGCGGCTATTTTCCTTAAAGGGGAACTTTTCGGTACTTTTAAGAGAAGTGAGATAAGAGAGAAACTTTTTGAGATTATAGAAGAAATTCAGAATTCTTAATTAAAGAAGGGAATACTATGGAGATAGATCCCATTACCGGAAAAAAAATGGATAAAGAGATGAAAAAAAAGAAGATAAAAAAATCTAACGATCAAGATGTTACTGTTTCTGAGGTGAAAGAAAAAGAAGGATTTTTTGATGTATTAGTTGACACAAATATAAAAATTTCTGAAAGTGAGTTAAGGAGTTTGATTGACAATATTCTTAAACTGGGAAACAACTTTGTAAAATCTCCCACCCAATCTAATTTACGAGGATATAGGAATGCTATCAAAGATTTCCTTAAAAGATTGGAGAAACATTGGTATGTGATAAAAAACGATCTTGATTTTAAAAATTCAACACCGCAACTACATATGGTAGCCGAAGTAGTTGATGGCAAACTCATGGAATTGACTGATATGATTTTAAAAAGAGAGAAAAATACTTTAGTGTACGCGTCCAAAATTGATGAAATAAACGGATTGATTTTAGATTTGTACAAATAAAAGTTGTATAGAAGGTGTTTTTTTTGAGTGATTCATTTTTTTATGATACAATAGAAAAAATTCAATCGAAAATAGAAGTAATTAAGGCAAGTTCCATGTGTTTTGTTGCAGAAGATAATTTTATTTTAAATAATTTTAGAGATGAATTATTAAATTCAGTTTCAGCTTTCAATCAGTTAGATACATTAATTATTAAACCTTCTGGTGGAAATATTAAGATAGAGCAAGTTAGGGATGTGGAAGAGTTTTTAATGTATAAACCTAACTATGCAAAGGTGAAGGTTGTTTTTTTTGAGGATATTGATAGATTGAACATAGAAGCAGCAAATGCCGCACTCAAATTAATCGAAGAGCCTCCAGAATATGCTTTAGTATTTGGAACTACTACGAGATGGAATTATTTGTTACCAACCATAAAAAGTCGTTTTATAAGGTATGATCTTTCTATCCCTTCACTTTTGGTTGAAAATATTAATCGCAAATATGGTGAAATAGCGATTTATTTCAATTTTTTCCGACATTATGATTTGGGGGTTTTATTGTTTTTGAACGATGAAAGTACCGATGTTTCTAAAGTTAAAGATGAGGTCAAGAGGGTGCTTAACTTTTCATCCAACAATATCGATGAATTGATAAGCAATTTTAAATTATCTCTTGATTTGCCATACAACAAACTGAAGTTTTCTCTTTCATATTATAAATTGTGGAATATATTAATAAATTCAGACGATAAAGAGTTCTTTTATCTAATAAAAAATATTTCTCAAATAAAAAATGATGTTGAAAATTTATCTTTTTTAAGTAATATATCTTCTTTAGGTGCTATTTTGTTGAGAGATGCGATGGTATTTTTGAATTCTTCCAAATGGAAATTTTTTTGGAACAACTCGTTAGTTTATTTCTTTGGCTTAAATGAACATATTGTTAATTTAGAGCAAATTAAAGATAATATATCATATTTGAATAGGGTATCTACGATGAGATTGGCTAACTTTAACTTTGAAATGGAAATATTTACCCATTTTTTTAGAATTAAAAGATGCTTTATTAGAACCATTAAATAATAATACAATGGGAGTGAAATCTTTTGATAGATCTTGAAGCTGAAGTTTATGGGGTAGAGTTGGAAAAGTTAGGTCCCATATATTACTATAATTATATAGGAATTGAAAAAATCAATATATTTGATTATGTTTTGGTTCAAACAGAAAATGGAATAGAAGTTGGTAGGGTTGTGTTGGGCCCTGTTACAATGAGGTTTGAAGAAATAGGCTATGAACCCAACTCAATTATTAGAAGGGTTTCAGACGAAGACAAACAACAAGTAGAAGACAATGTTAAACTAGCCGAAGAAGTTGCACAATATGCAAAACAGATGGTTAGAGAATTAGGATTAAAAATGAGGATTCTTGATGCCGATTTTACTTTTGATAGATCAAAATTGGTAATTTACTTTGGTTCCGATGTTAGAATCGATTTCAGAGAATTGGTAAAGATATTAGCTAAAAGGTACAAAACAAGAATAGAACTTAAACAAGTAGGAGCTAGGGATGAAGTAAAGAAGATTGGATCAATTGGCTTATGTGGACAAGAGGCTTGTTGTAGCAGATTTCTGAGAGATTTTTCTTCTATAAAGATGGAGCTAGCTAAAACCCAACGGATGATGATTAACACAGCTAAAATTTCGGGTAGATGTGGTAAGCTTCTTTGTTGTTTGAAATATGAAAATGATTTTTATAAAGAAGTCCTTAAAAATGTGCCGAATGAGAACTCTACAATAGAATACGATGGAAAGCCAGCTAGAGTTGTAACGGTCAACGTGTTCTTGAAAGAAGTCTCGCTACAAGTAATAGAAGAAAATCAACCAATCTTAATCAAAGTTCCTTTTTCCTATTTCAACAATGGTAACTCTCAAAACGGGTGATCATATGAAAACAATTGCAGCTGTATTCATAACAATCGGTATTTTGTTTTTAATAATAGGGTTAATGTTTGCATTTAATATAAAACTTGGTAGACTCCCCGGAGATATAATAATAAAAAGAGAAAATTTCGTTTTATATATTCCTATTACAACGATGCTTATTGTTAGTGGATTAGGCACATTACTATCAATTATCATTCGAAGATTTTTCTAATAATGAATGTAAATTCCTTGGAGGTGTATTCGTTGAAAAAAAGTTTAAAAGAACTAAAAAACTTGTCGGTTATCGCCAGAGGAGATATATTGAAGATGACCACTGTGGCTAATTCTGGTCACCCCGCAGGGTCTATGTCTTCTATTGATATGTTTTTATCGGTTTTAAATAGGGCAAATATATTCCCAGATGATCCGTTTAATCCAGATAGAGACAGGATCGTGGTTAGTCATGGTCACACTTCACCAGGATTCTATGTGGCTTTAGCAAGGATGGGCTTTGTAGACATAGAAGAAGTTATTTCAGGATTCAGATATGCTGGGAGCATATTTGAAGGGCATGTTACCCGTGGAATACCTGGTGTTGAGTGGTCAACAGGCAATTTAGGTCAAGGTTTATCAGCTGGGATTGGAATGGCTTTGGCAGCAAAAAAGAGGGGAAAAGACTATAGAGTTTACGTATTTAGTAGTGATGGAGAAAGCTCAAAAGGGCAAATTGCAGAAGCTCGAAGAACTGCCATAAAAGAAGGCTTAAATAACCTAATAGTATTACTTGATTACAACGATATTCAAATATCTGGAAGAGCCAGAGATATCTTATCAGTAAATATAGTTGGAGAATATGAAGCGGCTGGCTGGAACGTTATAGAAATCGATGGACACAATTTTGATCAAATCAATAAGGCTTTAGAAGTAGCTGAAAATGAACCATTAAGGCCAACTGTGATTGTAGCTAAGACGATTATAGGGAAAGGAGTTTCTTTTATGGAAAACACCCCAACCTATCACGGTAAAGCACTCACTAAAGAACAGCTAAGTAAAGCTTTAGAAGAATTAGGTTTAGAAAACGATGTGGAAAAGTACATTGAAAAAAGAAAAAATATGGCTTTAACTAGGGATAAACTAAGTTATCCAAATATTGAATTAAATGTTGAGACAGGACAACCTATAGTATATGGCAAGGGAGAAAAGGTTGCCAATCGTAATGCTTTTGGTAACGCTATTGCTGATCTTGCGAAACTGAACATGGAGAATTTTCCAGTAGTTGCGATCGATTGTGATCTGAAACCATCCGTTAATTTGGAAAAATTTGAAAAAGTCAATCCCGAAGGTTATATTCAAATTGGTATTGAGGAGCATAACGCAGCCACCATTGGAGGAGCATTGTCCGTTAGTGGAGCATTAACTTTTTTCGCTGATTTTGGGGTATTTGGCTTGGATGAGGCATTTAATCAGCAAAGATTAAACGATATTAATCACACTAATTTAAAGACTGTTGTCACCCACTGTGGTATCGATGTTGGAGAAGATGGTAAGACTCATCATGAAGTTAATTATATTGGGATAGTCAGAAGTTTATACCATACTAAATTGATCGTACCTTGTGATGCCAATCAAACTGATAAAGCGATTAGGTATGCTGCCAAAGTTCCTGGCAACTTTGTAATCGCTATGGGAAGATCTAACTTGCCAATCTTGTTAGATGAAGAGGGTAACGTTTATTACAATAACGATTATAACTTCGAGTATGGGAAGTTGGATGTTTTTAGAAAAGGTAGAGACCTAACAGTATTCACATATGGAAGCTTCGCTCATTTAGCGGTGGAAGCTGCTGATAAGTTGAAAGAAGAAGATATACATATTACAGTCATTGGTGTACCGACTCCTTTAGATTTTGACCTTACTCAAGTGAAAGAATACGTTGACAATACTATAGTATTAACCTTAGAAGATCACAACGTAGAAAATGGTTTGTCAAATGAACTGTCAAAAGCTATGATCAAAAATTCTATGAAACCTTCTTATTTTGAACCTATGGGATTAAAAGAATATGCACCGTCTGGAACAATCAAAGATTTGCTAAGGGTTCATGGATTTGATGTAGAATCGCTAGTAAAAAAGATGAAAGGATTAATTGAGAGCAAATGAAGCATGAGGATGATTTAAAATTAACCTTGCAAGAGGAACAAAATGTAAAAAAAGCAAAAAAGGAGCTCCTATTGCCACCATGCGTGAAAGAGAGCGTGTTGTTCGAAGCGTTGTGTCATAAATCATACGTTTTTGACAACGAAAATATTCAAAGAAAACTTGATTCTAATGAAAGGTTAGAATTTCTCGGAGATGCCGTTTTAGAGTTAGTTATCTCCGAGTTTCTTTACAATAATTATCACCTTTCTGAGGGAGAAATGTCAAAGGCGAGGGCTATAATAGGAAGCGAAATTATTTTAGCAGAAGTTGCTTTAAAGTTGAGGTTAGACGACTTTATTTTTTTAAGTAAAGGTGAAGACAAACAAGGTGGGCGAACGAAAAAGTCAATTTTATCTGACACTATGGAGGCTTTGTTTGCTTGTATTTATCTTAGCTGCGGTTATGAAAAGGCAAAGAAGTATATTATAAAAAACATGAAGGAGTACATCGAGAACGCTGTTGAAGGGAATATTTTTCTCGATTATAAGACGAAGTTACAAGAATTAACTCAAGAAAAAACAAAAAAATTGCCTGAATATGTGTTATTGAGTGCTTCTGGGCCCTCACATATGAAAAGATACAAGGTAGCAGTAAAATTAGATGATGAGATACTAGGAATAGGCGAAGGCTTTTCAAAAAAATTTGCGGAACAATTAGCAGCAAAAATTGCTTGTGAGAAGTTTTTGGATTCTATTGGTGGAAATGATGTCGTTGATTAAAGAAATTGAATTCGTTATTTTAAAGAACACATCTTCAGTTTCACTAACAGGGAATTATTGCTACCTGAACTGCAAACATTGTGGCCGCCATTATCTAAATAATATGGCAAGAGTAAAAGATATTGAAGATTTAGTAAAAAAAGGGTTCACTTCTTTTTTAATTAGTGGTGGATTATTGGAAGATAGAAAGGTCCCAATAACTAATTTTGCCGATACACTATATACTCTAAAAACTAAATACAATTTGAAATACAACGTGCATACAGGGTACGTAGATGAAAGTGACATACATGTTTTAAAAAAGATCGCGGATACCGTATCTTTTGATCTGGTTGGAGATCAGCAAACGGTAAAAGAGGTTTATGGGGAATTTGATTATGATAAGATGTGGACTTCTTTGGAATTACTTGTAAATAATGATTTCGTTGTTAAACCACATATTACCATAGGTTTGAATAAAGGAGAATTTTCTCATGAACAAAAAGCAATTGAAAAATTAAAGAAATTTGGAGATCGGATAGATGAAATTATATTTCTAGTTTTTATACCCACGGTTGGAACTGAATTCTATTCTTATCAACCTCCAAAAGTGGCTGAAGTTGTTTCTTTTCTTTCAAGGGTAAGAAACGATTTTTCACATAAAAAGTTAACCTTAGGTTGTATGCATCCTAAAGGGAAATATAGAGAAGAACTACAAACCGAGCTTTTGGGTATTGTAAATAAAATTGTTCAACCTATCGGCAAAGTTATAGAAAAAGCCGAAAGAGAAAATTTCCAGATTAGCTATAGTTACGAATGTTGTGCGTTCTCCTCCAACGGTCGGGTGGGGAGCGGGGCTAGAGGCGCTATATAAAGTTTTAGAGTTTCTAAAAGGCTGCATGATGAGTGGAGGTATATTGTAGAATGGATATTTTACCTTCTTACATGAAGTTATATGAATCAGGTGAACTTCATAGAAGACGTGATTATTTGATCAAACGCTTAGAAGAATGTGATCTTTGCCCTCGTCAGTGTAAAGTAAATAGGCTAAAAAATGTGGGATCTTGTAGGGTAGGGAATGAAATAAAAATTTCCGAATACGTTCTTTATCCGGGAGAAGAGCCTGTATTAAAAGGAGAAAATGGTGCAGGTGGTGTCTTCTTTAGCAATTGCACGATGAGATGTGTGTACTGTCAGAATTTCAATTTCAGTCAGTTGGGTTTCGGAAAGAAGATTTCTACTGAAGAGTTGGGAGAAATTTTCTTAAAATTGCAGAATGAAATGAAGGCCGCTAATTTAGATTTGGTAACAGCAACTCCATACTTACCTTTTATTTTTGATGCTTTAATATATGCAGTAGAAGGGGGATTTCGCTTGCCTATAGTATGGAACTCTTCATCTTATGAAAGTATAGAGACTTTGAAGTTAATGGAAGATGTCGTTGATATTTATTTGGCTGATATAAGGTATACTAGCAATATTGTGGGTAAACGATATTCAGGGGTAAAAGATTACTGGAGTAATGCCAAATTAGCTGTTAAAGAGATGTATCGTCAAATTGGAGAAACTTTTCTGGTAGATGAAAAGTCTAATATTTTAAAAAGAGGAATAATAATTCGTATTCTAGTATTACCGAATTTAATAAACCAAGCAAAAGAAGCCTTAAAATTCTTAAAGTATGAAATCTCGGAAAAGATACATGTCAGCTTAATGGACCAATATGTTCCGGTTTATAAGGCTAAAAATTATGAAAAGTTATCAAGATATTTATATAAATCAGAATATCAGGAAGTAGTCGATTATTTGTATGAATTAGGGTTTGAAAATGGTTGGATTCAGACTCACAATTTAAAAGTCAAGTATGATAGTCCCCTATTTAATTAAAAAAATTTTAAATATTTTCTATTTAAAAAATCCTCATTCAGTCATACTTCTAGGTTGAAAGTAGCAGTTGTTGTTTATTCAGGTTACTATTTCTCTTTTCCTTTTTAATTTTTTTGCTGTATAATTGCCATGAGCTCTCAGTTCTTGATTTTGTAATTTGTAATGATAGTCAGAATCATATTTTTTCCCACTCTTTACCAGTGAATATATTATTCTCAACAATTTTCCCGCTACGGCTAACACAGCAACAGTATGTGATTTACCTCGAGTACGTAGTTTCATGTAATAATTCTTGAAGTATTCATTGTTTTGAATAGCAACGATGGCAGCGATGTAAACAGCTTTTCTTAGGTATCTGTTACCTTTTCTATTGATGAACCAGCCTTTTTTCATTTGACCTGATTCCTCTGTACGAGGATCGATGCCAACGAAAGCCACCAGGGCAGAAGCAGAATAGAATCGGTTAATATCTCCTGTTTCTGCTACAATATTTAAAGCTGTTTCATTGAAACCATCAAGAGATTGTATTAATTCTACCTGGTTTTTAATTACATCGTTTGATGAATTGTTCAAAGTTTCTTTCAATTTTTCTTTGAAGAGCTTTTGATCTGATTCAAGTTTGAACAACAATTCTATTCTTTTTTGAAGAGCTAACTCATGCGCATCGTTGCCACTTGCTATTGAATTTTTAGAAAGTTCAATGATTTGGTCCAACTTATTTTCATCGAAATACAATTGATTATCTATCTTCATCGCATCAATAAGCTGTTTTTTGTTGGTTGTAGCGATCTTCCTTGCAGAAGGGAAGTTATACAATAAATTCATTAAACTCTTGATAAAGATATTAGATTGAAAAGATTCCAATTCAGGGAACAAAAGGTAGACATAACGTTTGATTTCATTCTTAACCCTTGAAATCTCCTCAGAAAGGTTAATGATCTCGCGAGAGTATTGAGTGAAATTATCTATCTCCTTAGAAGAAGGGATGTTGTCTGGATACTTTTCTTTCAGCCAAATGGAGATCAGCTTGGAATCAATGTTGTCGTTTTTAGAATGGCGAAGAGTTTCACTTTTTCTGAATTCTTTCAACAAAAGGGGATTAATGATATGGACATCATAATCGTGTTTAAGTAAATAAGAAAACAAATGTTGATGGTAAATAGAAGTGGATTCCATACCAATTATAATCTCTCTTTTGTTGAACTTTTTAAGAATTTTGTCGAAAGTGGTGAAACCACTCATATTCTGTTTGAATTTACCACTATCGATTTTGGTCCTACCTGAATCGGAGATGTAGTAATGAAAAGAGTTTTTAGAAATATCAATACCTACAAAATACATATTTTTTCACCTCGCTTTAGTATTGTTTGAGGATCCGCCTTTTGCAATCATCCTTCTAATACGGCCTTGAAAGGTCAATCAAGTATCGGATTTATGGGCGGAAAGTGGGTAGCGAACAAACTTTTAAACGAACTTAAAAGTTCAGAAAGAATAAGCGTTCTACTACCCACTCATTTTTTAAAGAAAATAGTTGTTTATGCTTATATTGTATCATCAAATATCATAGAAGAAGATAATGAAGTTTTTTCAACGTCACAATAAACATTGGTGACTATCCGAGGGGTGATTTCATGAAAGAAATAGAACTAATGAGGTACGTTCTTGATCAGTTACAAGATGGAGTAATGGCAATAGATGAAAGGGAAAGAATTTTTTACATAAACGATGCCGCCTGTAGGGTTTTAGGTGTTGATAAAGAAAAAATAATTGGACAAAATGTAGTTGAAAATGTTCCTAATACTAGATTGCACGTTGTTTTAAGAACAGGTGAAGCAGAATTCGACAAACTACAGAGTTTAGGGGATAAAGTAATTTTAACTTCTCGTATCCCTATAAAAAATGATAATAATGAAACTATTGCTGTTGCCGCTGTTTTTAGAGATATCACTACATTACAAAAGTTAGCTGAAGAGATCACTAATTTAAGAGAAATGGAAGCTCTACTGAGTTCCATAATTGATTCCACTTCAGATGCAATTTCTGTCGCAGATCAAGAAGGTCGTGTGACTATGGTCAACAGAGCTTACACAAGAATCACAGGATTAACACCAAGAGAGGTCATTGGTAAACCTGCAACTATAGATTTGGCAGAAGGTGAAAGTTTACATATTCAATGTGCAAAAGAGAAAAAACCTATATACAATGTAAAAAAAAGATTAGCCACGAACAAAAAAGAAGTAGTAGCAAGCGTTACCCCACTTTTTGTTAAAAATGAGTTTAAGGGAAGCGTCGCCGTTATTCATGACATTTCCGAAATTCAAAGATTGATAAACGAATTAGAAGCTACAAAAAGGATGTTGAAAAAAGAAAGTGCCACACATACCTTTGATGATTTAGTCGTTAAATCTGAAATTATGAAAGATGTTGTTGCCCAAGCAAGTAAAGTAGCCTCAGTAGACGTCAACCTTTTATTAATAGGCGAATTTGGAGTAGGGAAAGAGGTACTAGCACAAGCTATTCACAACGCAAGTGCGAGGAAAGAGGGACCGTATCTCAAATTAAACTTTTCTTTGATCCCAAGAGAAAGACAAGAAGAATACCTTTTTGGGGAGAATAGTTATCTGGCACAAGCGAATGAAGGGACCCTTTTTTTGGAAAATATTGATCTCATGGATATAGAAATGCAAAGAAAACTTTTAGCTTTCCTTAAAGACAATGTTTTTGATACCAATTATTACGATTTTATTCCTGATGTTAGGTTCATTTTTGCAACTACTGAAGATTTAAAGATTCTTTCTGGTTTGGGTAAATTTTCTAAAGAGCTTTTATACAAAATTTCAGTAGTAAATATAGAAGTTCCACCGTTAAGAGAAAGAAAGGAAGACATTCCTGAACTTGCTCAGCAACTATTACATAATCTAAATAGAAAGTATGGAAGAATAGTTTATGGATTTACTGAAGATGCCTTGAAGAAATTGATGAATTATTCGTGGCCTGGGAACATAAGAGAGTTGGAAAACGTTATTGACCGGGCTATGTTGGCAATGGACAACAGCGATTCCATAGTTACTTCCACGCACATTCCCGATTTGATAGAAAAGGTTGAAGAAGTCACAGGAACGCTTAAGGAAATGACAGAAGATTTCGAAAAAAAGATAATTCTGGAAATCCTTGAAGCAAGTCACGGTAATAAAACAGAAGTTGCACGTAAACTAGGGTTAACTGTGAGAAATCTTTATTATAAGCTAGATAGGTATGGGATCAAGTAAAGATTTAAAATGAATAGGGGGATGAACATTGAAGTTTGAATTTCGTCTAGAGCGATTGAAAGACCTAAAAAAAATTTTAGAAGATAATGCAAGAATGGAATTGGGTAAAAAAAGTAAACAAAGGCAATTAGTTGAAGACGAAATCAAACAGATTAGCAATAAGATTGATACCTTTTCAGATGAATTTACAAAAGAAGTAAAAGATACCATATCGATTACTAAATTATCAAACATGATAGAGTATAAAAATCATTTAAATGAGCAATTATCACAACTACATTTAGTATTACATGAAAAACTGCAAGAAGAAGAAATTGCCCGACAAAATTATTTAAAGGCCAAGAACGAAAAAGATATCCTTCAAAAACTTAAAGATAAAAGATTTGACGAATTTAAAATTCAGGAAAAGAGGGCGAATATAAAAGAACTAGATGAAATTGCTAGATTAAACCATCAACCAAGGGAGGAGAATTATGAATAAGATCAAAGTTTTGTTTTTGTGTTCGAGAAATTCTGCAAGAAGTCAGATGGCTCAGGCATTTTTGAAAAAATACGGAAATGATAAATTTGAGGCTTACAGTGCAGGTTTAGAAGCAAGTGAAATTCATCCTTTGACCATAAAAGTCATGGAAGAAAAAGGAATATCTATGTCCGAGCAATACTCAAAAAGTTTGGATATATACTTGAACGATAGATTTGGTTTTTTAATAACCGTCTGTTCAAAAGCAGAAAAAGAATGTCCTTTTTTTCCGGGCGTTAGTATAAGATTATATTGGCCCTTTGACGATCCAGCCGCTGCCAAAGGTTCTGAAGAAGAACAATTAGAAGTATTTCGAAAGGTAAGGGATCAAATAGAAAAAAAGGTAATTGATTTCGTGGAGAATACTGATAAATACTCTAATATAAAAGATAATTTTCGAGTGTAAAAACCTTTTTGCATATACTTTATTTTTCAAAGAATTAACCTTCAGCTAAAGTTTGTTTGCTATAATAAATTCATAAAAAAATTAATAAAGAAAAAACCTCTTTCTGTATAATGCCGATAATAAGGTTCGGCAGTTTCTACCAAACAGCCGTAAACTGTTTGACTACAGTAAGAGGGGTCTGAGATATTGTATATCAACATCCTACCTCTCTACTGTATGAGAGGTAGGATTTTTTATTTCAACATTTTAAAAAAGGAGAGATAACTTTGAGTAAGAAAGTCCTTTTGATATCTGGAAGTCAATCAGATGAGATTTTTGTAAAAACTGCCATTGACCTCTTTGAAGAATGGAAGATAAGTTACGACTATAAGGTGTTTAGTGCTCACAGAAATTTGAAAGAGCTAACAAAATTTATCGAAGAACTTCCAAGTAACGAATATTGTGTCATAATAGCTGTTGCCGGCCTTTCTGCTGCCTTACCTGGTGTAATCGCTTCATTAACTAATCTCCCCGTTGTTGGTGTCCCCAGAGATGTAGGTCCTTTAAATGGAATAGATGCATTACTTTCTATGGTACAGATGCCTAGTGGGGTTCCTGTTGCAACCATGGGCATTGGAAGTAGTGGTATGAAAAATGCAGCATACTTTGCAAAAAGGTTGACAGAAGGTGAAAAAGATGGAAGATAAGAAAAATTTTGAGCTTTTATACGAAGGGAAAGCCAAAAAAGTATACAAGTTCGATGAGAAGAAATTGTTGATAGAATTCAAAGATGATGTGACAGCATTCAACGGATTAAAAAAAGATCAAATCCTTAACAAAGGAAAAATCAACAAAGAAATTTCTAAGTTCTTTTTTGAAATGCTGAATAATCAAGGTATAAATACCCATTACATCAACGATTACGATGAAAACTCTTTCGTTGCAAAATGGACAGATTTAATTCCTCTTGAGGTTATAATTAGAAATTACACTGCCGGAGGTTTTTGTAAGAGATATGGAGTGAAAAAGGGATTGATGTTTGATTATCCTTTAGTTGAATTTTCTTTGAAAAATGACGAGTTAGGGGATCCGATGATTGCCAAAGATGCTATCCTTCTTTTGAAAATTACCACAGAAAACGTATTGGATGAAATCGCTTCTATTTCTAAAAAAGTCAACAATATTTTAAGTGATTATTTAAAATCTAAAGGAATTATTTTGGTGGATTTTAAATTAGAGTTCGGAATCAGTAAAAACGATAACAAAGTTACGTTGATCGATGAGATCTCTCCTGATACGTGCCGTTTTTGGGACGCAAATACTATGGAATCTCTTGACAAAGATGTGTATAGGGAAAATAAAGGGGATCTTATCAACGCCTACGAAGTATTACTTGGGAGGTTAGATATATGATGATTAAAGAGGAGCAGAAAACCTTCCGATTTGAAGTAAAAGTAAAGTTAAGGGAAGGAATTTTAGACCCACAGGGAGCTACTACTTTCAAGGTTTTAAGAAGGCTAAATTACAACGTTGAAAGTGTAAGATTTGGAAAAAGTATAGAATTAGAAGTAAAAGAAGATAGCTACGAAGCAGCCAAAGATAAAGTCAGAGAAATAGCTTATAAAATTTTAACCAATCCAGTTTTAGAGGATTTTGAAATCGTCGATTTGAATAGGAAGTGAAGAGTGTGAAGAATGTGAATTCGTTAACGGCTGGAATTATAGTTTTTCCAGGTTCAAACTGCGATAGGGATGCAAATTTTGCTTTAACGATTAACGGTTTTGATACAAAATATATATGGCATGATTTCAATCAATTACTGGATTTCGATTTGGTTTTTATTCCAGGAGGGTTTTCCTATGGAGATTATTTAAGGGTTGGGGCGTTGGCAAGGTTTTCTCCCGTAATGAGCTCGGTAGAGAAGTATATATTGAACAAAAGAGGATTGGTTTTAGGGGTTTGTAATGGTTTTCAGATACTAACAGAAGCAGGGATATTACCCGGGGCATTAACCGTTAACACCTCTCATAGATTCATATGTAAAGATGTTGAAGTTGAAGTTGTAAATTATGATACACCGTTTATCAATGATGTTCAAAAAAAGATTTTAACTTTACCTATTGCCCACAAGGAAGGCCGATATATCAACGATAATAAGCTTGATCCTAAAAATATTGTATTAAAGTATAAAGAGAATCCCAACGGTTCATTTGACGATGTAGCAGGCATAATAAATGAAGAATACAATGTCTTTGGTTTAATGCCTCATCCGGAAAGAGCTTGTCATAGTGTATTAGGTAATGAGGATGGTAATTACATTTTTCAATCTATCAGGAGGTATTTGTCTAGTGCAGAATCAATTAACAATTAAAGAGATAGCATTGGAATTAGGTATTTCAAGAGAAGAATTTGATCTCATCGAAGAAAAGTTGGGGAGAATACCCAACGAATTTGAAACCTATCTTTTTTCTGCTCAATGGTCTGAACATTGTGGTTACAAACATTCTAAACATTACCTAAAAAAAATTAATGAATCTTATGAAAGCGAAAATGCAGGATACGTTCAGATTGGAGGAAAGGCCGTTGTTTTTAAGGTTGAAAGTCACAACCATCCTTCTGCAGTAGAACCTTATCAAGGAGCCGCTACTGGTATCGGTGGGATAGTTAGAGATATATTAGCTATGGGAGCAAGGCCCATAGCACTTTTAGATTCGTTGAAATTTGGAAATGTTTTTGATCCAAAGGTGAAGAACATTTTCGAAGGGGTTGTTTCAGGTATAAGCGATTATGGAAATTCCATCGGTGTCCCTACGGTTGGTGGAGAGACTTCATTCAATGAAATATATTCAACAAACCCTTTGATAAACGTGATGTGTGTCGGGGTTGCTAACAAAAATCATTTGGCATCTTCCCACGCTGATGGACCTGATAAACTTCTTGTATATGTAGGATCTAAAACCGGACGTGATGGAATCCATGGAGCCTCTTTTGCATCAAAAAAATTGAGTGGAAAAGATGACAGGCCCTCTGTTCAAGTTGGAGATCCCTTTACCGAAAAGAATCTAATCGAAGCGACACTTGAGATATTGAAAATAAAAGGGGTAAGAGCTTGTCAAGATATGGGTGCTGCCGGTGTTCTTAGCTCTACTTCTGAAATGGCTTATAAGGGTGGAGTTGGTTGTGAACTTTATTTAGATAATATACCCAAAAGGCAAGAAGATATAGAACCTTGGGAAATAATGCTTTCTGAGTCTCAAGAGAGGATGCTTTTTTTGGTTAATCCTGGTACAGAGAAAAAAGTAGAAGCCATCTGTAATAAGTACTTGATCGATTTTGCAGTTATAGGAAAAACAATTTCTACCCCTCATTACGTTGTGAAAGAAAATAGCGAAGGCAAGGTTCTTGCTGATCTTCCAATAGATATATTAGTTAACGCCCCTGAATATTATAGGAACAACACCATTCCTTCTACTTATATATTGAACAAAGCAAAAAAATACCCAAAGACAAAGATAAAGGATATAGATAAAATATTAAAGATATTACTGTCAAACCACAACATATCTAGTAAAAAATGGATATATCAACAGTACGATTATAAAGTTGAAACGAATACAATATTTATACCAGAACAAGCCGATAGTGCTGTACTTTGGTTAAAAAAAACTCAAAAGGCTATTGCTGTTACGATTGACAGCAACGAACTTTACACCTATTTAGATCCATTTGAGGGTACAAAGAACGTTGTATACGAAGCTGCGAGAAATCTAATCTCTGTTGGTGCAAAGCCTTTAGCTATCACAGACAACCTTAATTTTGGTGATCCTGATGATCCCGAAGTATCATGGCAATTTGAAAAAAGTATTGAAGGCTTGATTGAAGCTTCAAAAGAACTTTCTACCCCAGTGGTTAGTGGTAACGTCAGTTTTTACAATTCGTATCATGAAACATCGATTTTCCCTACCCCAGTTATTGGTATGATTGGGGAAATTAAAGATATAAAAAAAATAGTTAACCTAAAGTTCAAAGATTGTGGTGATGTAGTATATTTAATTGGAAAAACAGATATCAATGTTGATAAGATAGGTGGTAGTTTTTATTTAAAAGTTCTTGAAGGGTTTGTAGGTGGAGAGATAGACTTTGTAAATCCAATGTATGAAAGATATTTGCAAAACTTTATATTAGATCTAATAGATAAAGGTATTTTAAAAAGTGTGCATGATGTTTCAAAAGGCGGTTTGCTCACTGCTTTGGCGGTGTCCTGTATATTGAGTAATCGTGGTTTTAAAGGTATTTTAGATGCTTCCATAGAAGAACTTTTTGGAGAGAATCAGGGCAGGTTCATCGTGTCTGTTAGGAGTAAAGATTCCCGTATATTTGAAGATATTGCTAAATCATCTAATATCAACGTTAAAAAATTGGGAGAGATAAAATCCAGTGATGACGGTATCGATATCTGCAGTGCATATTTTGATTTAAAAGAATTGAAAAGTATCTATTTTGATAGTATCTCGAAAAGTGTGGAGGAATAATAGAATGTTGATGGAAAATTGTGGTTTGTTTGCCGCATATTCAAAGAGTCAAAAGTACAACGTAAGTGGCAGAATTGTGGAAGGTCTTTTGGCACTTCAACATAGAGGCCAAGAATCAGCCGGGATCTCGGTGTCAGATGGTACTAAAATTACAACTTATAAGGGTAAAGGCGTAGTCAATAGAGTTTTCGGGGGCGGTGTATCAAAAAAAATTAACGGTTATTTTGGGATCGGGCACGTAAGATATTCAACGAAAGGGGTCTCTAATTTCACAAATGCTCAACCGCTTACTATAAAGTATAAAAATGAATTTTTTTCCATAGCTCACAACGGTCAAATTGAAAATGGTCCTGAAATGAAAGAGAAATACGAAGAGCAAGGCTCCATATTTATGACAACTACAGATACGGAACTTTTTCCCCATCTTTTAGTTAAGAAGCTAAAAGGCTCTCCTTCAAGTTGGAAAAGTGAAGAAATTTAACATTTCTTATTATTCAAAAATTTATACGTTTGTATATTATACATTTTTATTTTTTAAAACAAAGATTTAACAATTTTTGTTCTTCAAGTTGTCTCTTAAATCTTTTTAAGATGAGGGATCTAAAAATTTTAAGTTCTATATTTAGCATAAATAGCCTTTAATCAGATTTTTAATCAAAAATTTTCTTGATTAAGT